>NZ_UHIY01000001.1:4395008-4708938 GCF_900460525.1 Yersinia kristensenii | reverse complement strand
TGGAGATATCGGCGACTCCGTATATTTTACCTTCAAACTGTGGGATTGGGGCCGTCTGGGGTTGGATAACCGCCCACGACCGGTGCATATCGAGCATGGTCGCAAAGTGATACAAGCTGAGCGGGATACCGCATGGTGCCGTGAGAATTTGCTCGATCAGGTTGAAATAAAAAGAGGAAAACGCCGATTACACCCGTGAGCGCCACCGGTTTACATGCGCTAGAGTTTATCGATACCCACCGTTATTGGGGTACGTTCTGCCGTAACCATTGCCACTCACGACGGTTTCCAGATGTTGAACCTGATTGAAGGACAGAAAGCCATTATTGATAGCCCGGATGGTGCCTTTGCCCCCTATACCCTTCATTATGCTGAAACTTTGGTGATTCCTGCATCGGTCACTCAATACCGCGTCACTGCCTGTCAGGGTGAACAGATCGGCATTATTGTGGCCAATGTGCGCCAACCGGGAGCACAATAATGCTAAATGCAGCGCAAAAATTCAGTCAGTGGATGCGGGCAGAAGCATTGCCACGGTTCTTACATGAGGGCATGGCGGATAACCGTTTTGCCGAATCCTTACCCGCAGGATCATCAGTGATACGCAGCCGGGTACAAACCCGGCAGTTGTATGTGTTTGCCCATGCAACCAGAACCGGTTGGATTGACGGGCGTGAGCAGGTGCTAACCGCCGCGCTGAAAGGACTCACCGATTTTCAGCAGCCGGGCGGTGCATTGTGTTTTGCGTTAGGGGCGGTTGAGGGCGCTGATGACATTAACGCCTATGAACAAGCATTTGCGTTACTGGCTTACAGCGAAATTTATCAGCTCACCGGTGACACCGCGTTTCTTCGGCGTGCAACAGCACTCCATGACTGGATGAAAGTGCATCTGGCATTGGAAGAGGGCGGTTACGCGGTGAATACCCGCAAGCCCGCGTGGTTAAGCCAAAACCCCAATATGCATCTGTTTGAAGCTTGCCTCAACTGGTGGCACGCAACTGGCGATGCCCGCTGGGAGCAAGAATGTCACGATTTATTCGGTTTATTTACCCAACATTTATTTAATCAGCAACAGCGGTGTCTGGTGGAGTTTTTTGCTCGCGGTTGGCAGCCCACTTTGGCCGTCTCGCAGCAAGTCGACCCCGGCCATCATCACGAATGGACATGGTTACTGTATGAATATCAAAAGCTTTCGGGCATAGATACCCATGAATTACGGCAGGAATTGCAGCTTTTCGCCCAGACTTATGGTGAAAACCCTGCCACGGGCGCGGTCATGAATGAAGTAATTTGGCACGGGCAGCCATTACGTGCCGCTAGCCGCTTATGGTGTCAGACTGAGCGAATTAAGGCTGATGTGGTGAATTATCGCCACTCTCCTGAGCAAAACCCAGACACTATTATTAGCCGCCATGTGGATAATATGTTTGCCGCTTTTATCGAGGGGGAGGACTCTGGGCTGTATTGTGATGAAATTGATGCCGCGGGCCAGCGCTTGGGCGGTGCTTCGCCGGCCTCGACACTTTATCATCTGTATGTAGCTTGTCGGCAACTGGACGAATTGGCCAGCCAGCGGGGGTTAATTTTGCTCTCAATGACCGATAACAAATATGTTTGATTAAAAATAGTTTGATAACAAAAACAGGGCCAGGTTTACTCCGGCCCGCCTTGATGGCATGGCCTCCAAAGAGTGGGGATGAACAGTGCCACTCTTTTCAATTATCCGCACCAACTCCATCAATAAAACCCAATATCCTTTTCAAACCAGCGGCCTATAGTTAACCATATCAATATTTGGATACTAAAGGCTCCTCTATGAATGAAAAACACATTTGTGGTGCAGCAACCGGCGCAGCCAGAGCAATTAATTTTGTTATTTCATGGTGTTGGCGACAGTGCTGCCGGGATGGCACCGGTCGGCAGCCATTTTGCGCAAGCTTTTCCTCAGGCGCAGGTGATCAGTATTAATGGGCCTTTTGCCAGCAGCATGGGCGGTGGGCGGCAGTGGTTTTCTGTGCAGGGGATCACCGAGCAGGGGCGGCAAGGGCGTATTGATGAAGTGATGCCCGAATTTATTGCCACTGTGCGCTATTGGCAGCAACAAAGCGGTCTTGGTGCACGGCAAACCACACTGGTGGGGTTCTCGCAGGGCACGATTATGTCATTGGAAGGGGTGAAAGCTCAGCCGCAGTTAGCTGGGCAGGTCATCGGGTTCAGTGGGCGTTTCGCCACCTTGCCACAGCAAGCTATTGTTGACGTGGCCATTCATCTGATTCATGGGGAACAGGATGGCGTTATTCCGGTAGAACAGGCCAACGCCGCCGCGCAGTGCTTAACGGCATTGGGGGCTGCTGTGACATTGGATCTGGATGCCAATACCGGACATGGCATTAATCAGCCAATGCTGGCGCGGGCTATTGCTCATTTGCGTCAGGATCTTGCGGGAAATTAAACCAGGGGGAGCGCTGCCCCCACCCATTTATTTTTTCTTATCTTTATCCGGCCAGTCGTCGTCATCCCACTGCGCATTATTGTCGCGGTGGGGAGGGATCTCCGGCTTATTGCTCAAAAACTTCTTATGATCAAGACGGCGTAACTCTTTGATGCCATTTAAGATCATGCCGACAAGTATGATAAGAACCACCCACCAGTAATCAGCTAGCCAATGCATGTTAAGTTCCTTTACCCGCCATGTATCAAGCCTCTGTCGCTTGAAACTCATTGGGTATAGTTATAAATCGTGAAAAAATCATGGGTAAATGGCTGGAAAGCCACTCACTACCCGCCACATCTTGTGATTGCCAAGCTTCCAGCAGGATTGCTGGTGTCAGTAAATGCTGCGCCGTTACCGCCCAGAGGGTGGTAACTTAGGTGCCAAGGCTCTGCGGCAACACCGCCGGTGTCTGTGCTAAAAGGTCGGTAAAAACCAAATTCAGCCATGTGCGCATCAAGCCATTGAGTTAGCTGATAAAAATACCCACCCGCTTGATACTCCCACGGCTCCAGTTGCAGTTTTTCCCCCATGGGTAACAGTGATGGATCGTAAATATCTAAATCACTGCCCAATGGTGGCGGCTGGCCCCTGGGAGAGCAGACCAGTGTAAAATAGCTTCGCAACGGGCGGCGGCATCAAGCCGAGAAATGTCTATCGGCTGGCTGTCTTTATCTAATACTGGCCGCTCGCCGCGAAATTTACCATTCCAGATAGCCAATTGGCGGTCAAAATCGCGAAAAGTGCTGGCTGGCTGTAAATCCAAACCCGCCACTTTAGCCGCCTGTTGCATGGCCCGAAAGGCATCAACAGCCGCTGGCTGCAAGCGGTGATTGCCCGTTAACACCACTAAATGCTCCGTTGAGCGCCCGGTAAGCATCTGTGGTGTCAATGTATTGGCTGTCATGCGATGAGTTGCTCCATGATTCTCTGATACATCCGGCTCAGCAGTTGTAAATCAGCGGCGTGAACGCATTCATTCACTTTATGGATTGTGGCATTGACCGGCCCCAGCTCAACCACCTGCGCGCCCATTAAAGCAATAAAACGACCATCAGAGGTGCCACCGGTGGTCAACAGCTGTGGTGTGATTTCAGTATAATGCTCGATGGCGTTGACCACAGCATCCACCAGTGCGCCACGGGGCGTCAGGAATGGTTGGCCGGAGAGCACCCATTCGAGGGTGTAATTGAGTTGATGGCGGTCTAGCAAAGCTTCAACCCGCTGCTTAATTATGCTATCAGTCAGTTCAGTACTGAAGCGGAAGTTAAACTGCACATAGAACTCACCGGGGATCACATTATTGCTGCCCGTTCCGGCATGCAAATTGGCTATTTGCATACTGGTGGCTGGGAAAAACTCATTGCCTTCATCCCATTGCGTGGCAACCAGTTCATTCAGGGCGGGCATCGCGCGGTGAACTGGGTTATCAGCCAGATGAGGATAAGCCACGTGCCCTTGAACACCGTGGATATGCAAGTTGGCGGTGATCGAGCCGCGGCGGCCATTTTTCACCACATCTCCGACGTGGTCGGTGCTGGAGGGTTCACCCACCAGACAATAATCCAGCCGTTCATGACGCGCCATTAGAGCATTAACCACTTTAACTGTGCCATTAATGGCTTTGGCTTCTTCATCGGAGGTAATCATAAAAGCCAACCGGCCTTGATGATTCGGATGTGCGGCAACAAAGCGCTCGGCCGCAACCACCATGGCCGCCAGCGAACCTTTCATGTCGGCAGCACCCCGGCCATACAGCATGCCGTCGCGAATGGTCGGTTCAAACGGCGGGCTGCTCCAGTGGCTTTCATCACCGGTAGGAACCACATCGGTATGGCCGGCAAACGCCAGTGTTTTACCTTCGCCACGCCAGGCCCAGAAATTAAGGGTATCGCCAAAATTCATCGGCTCAACAGTAAAGCCGATAGCCTCTAAGCGCTGAATCATGATCTCCTGGCAGCCCGCATCATTTGGGCTGAGCGACGGGCGTTTAATCAATTGTTGGGCCAGGTCGATTACCGGACAGATCATGTTATTGCACCTCAATATCGTTTTGGTTATGGGTCATATTTTGTTGCCCCCGATGTTGCTGAATAAATCGTTGGTAACTTTCTATTTTGAAGCCCAATAGCATCTCGCCATTGGCGGCTTCCAGCAGCGGGCGTTTGATGATAGCGGGCTGTTCCAGCATCAGTAATTTGGCCGATTGCGCATCAGTGATGGCATCGCGCTGCGCCTGCGGCAGTTTGCGCCAGGTGGTACCGCGGGTGTTTAGCAACGGCTCCCAACCGAGTTTATCGATAAAACCTTGCAACTGCTCGTCACTCAATCCATCCGCGCGATAATCGTGAAACTGATAGGGAATACCTTGCTCTTCCAGCCAGCGACGGGCCTTTTTTATGGTGTCACAATTTTTGATACCATATACTTTATACAAACTTTTTTGAGCATCATCGAACATGAAAAAATGTTACCTATATGTGCGTGTTAGTTCAGAACAACAACTATCTGGTGATGGTTTAGATCGCCAAGAATCAATGTTGACTCGATACTTCGATGATAACGCAAGTTGCTACGACTTTGATCCCCATTATGAATTAATCGTGGATCCTGGGGTAAGTGCTTAATTGGGAGGGGAGAGGATCGGGGAAGGCTAGAGTTATATACCCAAAAAAATTAAATCTTCCCTTAATCCAAATATTATTACACTCATCAACACGAAAGGACTAAAATCGGCCCATGGAGATGTTATATAAAACAAGGAATAAGTTTAATGTCAGTTGGCTACTGGATAGTTAAAGGTGACAAAACCAGCTGTGGCGGGATAGTACATGAGGGGATGGCAGAGAGGACATTTGCTAATAACCCGGTCGCTGTGAATGGCAGTAAAGTCTCGTGCGGGAAACACCCCGGCAGCTACAGCGTGGGTGGAGGGCATCCGGGCGAGATAGTACATGGGCATTATGTCGCCAGTACGCTATATAGCCGTTCAACCTGCCCGTGCAAAGCTTTTTTTATTCCCTCACAAACATGGGCGTCTCATGGCCCTTATCAAGGAGGGCAACAAGTCGCCACTTCTCGCTCAGTGGTAGAGTCGCCGGTAACTGAGCCACAGCAATTCGCCCAGTCAGCCAAAAAAGCCAATCTACCGCCGTATCTTACTGGCGACAAGCCCCCCTCCGAATTTGTACCTGATTATCCAGTACTGCGTAATACAAGGGATTTGCCCGATTTAAAAGTCCGTGATTTATTACGCAACAATAACCAAGACATTATGTTCCTGACGGCAGAAGAAGCCTATGAAGTACTAGCCGATTGGGGAACATATCAAAAAGGTTGGGTTGATATTACCCAAAGCCCATTAGGTGAGGTTGTCGTAAACTACGGAACAAATATCAAGGATGTGGTCACGACATCAAAACTTATTGTTGATCTCGGTGGTTTGGGTATTCAGGCGACAATGTATATCAATCATAAAGGCACTGAGTTAATTAAATTAACCGGATATCCAGGAATCCGTAAAGTACTTAATGCTCCGGTATTCGCAGCTAAAAATCCCAAGGTTGTTGATTTAGGCATTGGTAAATATGGTTTGAATAATTCAATTGTACAGGGAGCCCGATTAACATTCTATGTGGCTGCGGCTTTCAGAACGCTTGATTATATTCTTAATGACGAAGTCTCCTTAGCTAAATTTATCGGCAGTTTAGCAACCGATATTGTTAAAATCGGGATATCATCAATAATTTCAGGGGGAACTGGTACTGTAATTATGGCCTTCACAGCTTCAGTGACAATGCCTATTGTACTATCTGTTCTTGTGGGTTTTGGTGCGGTATATCTTTTGGGAGTATTAGATAAAAAATTCGGTATAACGGATAAAGTCGTTGAACTATTTGAATCTGCGCAACAAGAAATTGTAACGAAAGCGACCGAAATTCAAGATGGTTTTATCGATATTCTGGAAATGGAAGTATCCAATTTGCTAAGGAAAGGTGTCGAGTTTACTCAGGCTGAATTGAAAAAATATATTAAAAAATCCATCTCTGACTTATTAAGAGAGGAATGGTAATGATTAAACTTACATTGAAAATACGCATTTTTGCGTTTTTCTTTATCTCAGTTATAATTATTCCTATCTGTGTGTCAGTACTGTATTTATCTCTCGATGAAATTAGGATGTTATTCAGTTATCCTGATGTGATTGTTTTTACATTGTACTCATTGGCATCCATTGTTATAACGCCATTTGTGTTGATCTATTTAATTATTATATCTTGTAAACCTATTTTCCTGGGGAAACGAGTTTCGAATCATATACAAGCTACTACAACAAGGTTCTTGATTGTTGCAATAGTCTTGGGTGTAATTTCTCAAATAGGGTTTAAGGTTTACTATAAAGAAATGTTAAATAATAAAAGTTATGTTGTTTGCTCTGGAATTCCTGGTGGTTTTTTACCCGGAATGGCGACAAAATATGCAAAATCAGAAAGTTTGTGCTATTTGAAATAATCGTCACAATGAGTAAGTATGCTGCAATTTGTTAAGCGGCTAAATTGGTCTGAGATTCTATAATCTATCGGACTCAGATCTTTAGGCTTTTCTTTGATTTCTTGATGATTATAGCCGTATGTATAGTTATCAAGCTCTGTGCGTGTTAGTTCAGAACAACAACTATCTGGTGATGGTTTAGATCGCCAAGAATCAATGTTGACTCGATACTTCGATGATAACGCAAGTTGCTACGACTTTGATCCCCATTATGAATTAATCGTGGATCCTGGGGTAAGTGCTTAATTGGGAGGGGAGAGGATCGGGGAAGGCTAGAGTTATATACCCAAAAAAATTAAATCTTCCCTTAATCCAAATATTATTACACTCATCAACACGAAAGGACTAAAATCGGCCCATGGAGATGTTATATAAAACAAGGAATAAGTTTAATGTCAGTTGGCTACTGGATAGTTAAAGGTGACAAAACCAGCTGTGGCGGGATAGTACATGAGGGGATGGCAGAGAGGACATTTGCTAATAACCCGGTCGCTGTGAATGGCAGTAAAGTCTCGTGCGGGAAACACCCCGGCAGCTACAGCGTGGGTGGAGGGCATCCGGGCGAGATAGTACATGGGCATTATATCGCCAGTACGCTATATAGCCGTTCAACCTGCCCGTGCAAAGCTTTTTTTATTCCCTCACAAACATGGGCGTCTCATGGCCCTTATCAAGGAGGGCAACAAGCCGCCACTTCTCGCTCAGTGGTAGAGTCGCCGGTAACTGAGCCACAGCAATTCGCCCAGTCAGCCAAAAAAGCCAATCTACCGCCGTATCTTACTGGCGACAAGCCCCCCTCCGAATTTGTACCTGATTATCCAGTACTGCGTAATACAAGGGATTTGCCCGATTTAAAAGTCCGTGATTTATTACGCAACAATAACCAAGACATTATGTTCCTGACGGCAGAAGAAGCCTATGAAGTACTAGCCGATTGGGGAACATATCAAAAAGGTTGGGTTGATATTACCCAAAGCCCATTAGGTGAGGTTGTCGTAAACTACGGAACAAATATCAAGGATGTGGTCACGACATCAAAACTTATTGTTGATCTCGGTGGTTTGGGTATTCAGGCGACAATGTATATCAATCATAAAGGCACTGAGTTAATTAAATTAACCGGATATCCAGGAATCCGTAAAGTACTTAATGCTCCGGTATTCGCGGCTAAAAATCCCAAGGTTGTTGATTTAGGCATTGGTAAATATGGTTTGAATAATTCAATTGTACAGGGAGCCCGATTAACATTCTATGTGGCTGCGGCTTTCAAAACGGTTGATTATATTATTAACGATGAAACATCCTTAACTAAATTTATAGGTAGTTTAGCAACCGATATTGTTAAAATCGGGATTAGTTCTGCCATTGCATGGGGTGCTGGTGTTGGTGTTGGTGCATTAACAGGGGGAGTGGCAGTAAATCTAGTTGTGGTAGTTGGTGTTGGCTTGGTTGTTAGTATTGGCTTAAATTATTTAGATAAAAAATTCGGTTTTACAGATAAACTCGTCGAGTATATAGAATCCGCACAACAAGAATTTGTTGAGAAAGCCAGAGAGCTTGAGGCCGATATATGGGATATCGGTGCTATGTATGCGGATAATGTTCTACATAAAGGAAAAGAGATTATTGAATATGAAGTACGGAAATATATCAGACAAAATATTTCAGAGCTGGTAAGGGTGGGCTGGTAATGAACTGGATAAATATAAAAATTAGATTAAAATCACTTTTATCGATTCCTTTTTTTCTTGTATTACCTTTGGTTATATTTTCTCTTTCTGTAGAGGATGTATTTTCATTACTTGATAGGCCAGATGTAGTTATTGTTAACCGGTTCTTATTTGTTGGACTACTAAGCCCTTTATTCTTGAGTCCTTTACTTGTACTGGCATATCATTTATTTGTATACCTGAAACAGGCTAGTATTAGTTTACAAAAGACCGTTGGTAAAATAATTATCTTTTCTTTTTTATTTTCTCTTATCATTTCTTTTGTTTTTTCTTATGGATACGGTACCTATCTTAAAAATAATGGTTTTACTCAATGCAGAGGGATCCCGACTGGTTCGATGCCCGGAATGGCGACAAAATATGCAAAATCAGAAAGTTTGTGCTATTTGAAATAATCGTCACAATGAGTAAGTATGCTGCAATTCGGTACGCGGGAGGGCCACAATCACGTGGCCTTTTTGTTTTCTGGTACTGCTTATATTTGTCCATAATACAAAAAATAGGCTTTTAATTCAGATGGTTATGATGGCGTAAATACAACCCAGAGTTTTAGCCAATCCGGTCAAGGTCAGCGGCATATTGGCGAATAGCTTTTTGGTAGAGACTGATGTCCTGATGATTTGAGGTTTCAGCCAGCAATATCAATAAGGTGGCGACCGCTTCTTTGGTTTCCCCCTGATTGTACAGTGTCATCGCCCGGAACAAGGTTATCTCTTTCGCCTGCGGGAAACTCACCAGCGCACGGTCAAAGGTATCCAGCGACTCTTGATATAACCCCAGAGCCCGATAAGTGCTACCCAGCCCCAAATACGCTTCCTGCAACTCTTGCCCCGCCAGATTATGCTCGATAGCAGCGCGATAGAAGGGAATTGCTTGCAACTCTAACCCTTGTACATCATACAGTGAGGCAATCTTATACAGCAGGCTGGCATTATCGGGGTCGCTGCGCAGTAAATTTTGCGCCATTGCCACCGCATCATCATAACGGCCCAACTCTTTCAGCGAATCAATTGAGTGCTTCATGGTTTTGCTCTGTGGTTGACCCATAAACGGCATATATCAATGAGCACGCTACTCCGGAATGCCTTAACAGGCAAGCAAAGTGGCAGTTTACTCTCTCATCGGCTCATTTTGTATTCCACTTTAATTATTGTGGATAATTTTATTGAGTGATAATTACACCAAGTTAAGGTTAAAAAACGAGCACTATCACAAAACAAGAAGACAAAGAATTAACTTCATTGCTAATTAATGGATATTGAATATATGTTCGTAATTGGTTTCATAAATGTAAATTGGAGTTAATTCTATGTTATGGAAGATTAAAGTGTTTATGATCAAAGCAGTGGCACTGGTGACTTTCTTTGTGTCCGCTCAATCCGCAGCGCAATCTCCAGCGCAGCCCCCTGTTTATTACCCTGCTGATTATCAAAAAATTGTGGAAAGTGCCCAAAAAGAGGGCAAAGTGGTGGTGTATGCCTCCACGGATATTAAAGCTGCCGCCCCGCTGATTAAGGGGTTTGAAGCCGCCTATCCGGGGATTAAAGTTGAATATAACGATATGAACAGCACCGAGCTATACAACCGTTATATCAGTGAACAGGCATCGGGCAGTGGCAGTGGTGATGTGGTGTGGAGTTCCTCAATGGATACCGCCCTGAAATTGGCTATCGATTATGCGCAGGAATATCTCTCGCCAGAACAGCAAGAATTACCTACATGGGCGGTATGGAAAAATAAAGCCTATGGCACCACTTACGAGCCGGTGGTATTTATTTATAACAAACGGCTGATACCGCCAGCCGATTTCCCGACCACCCACGCCGCCCTGGCAAAATTTATCGCCAGCCAGCCGGATAAATTCAAAAAGAAAGTCACCACCTATGACATTGAAAAGTCAGGTTTAGGATTCATGCTATCAGTACAAGATTTTAAAGCTGATCCTAACTATTTCGCGACATTGGCTGGTATGGCCAAAGGGGGGCTGACGGTGCAATCCTCCACTGGCACTATGATGGAAAGAGTGTCATCCGGCGAAAATTTGATTGGCTTCAATCTCCTCGGTTCTTACGCCGAAGCGCGAGCCAAAACGGACCCTTCTCTTGGGATTGCTTACCCGCAGGACTACACCCTGGTGCTGTCGCGCGTCATTTTCATCAGTAAAAATGCAGCCAATAATAATGCGGCCAAACTGTGGCTTAACTATGTGTTATCGGAAAAAGGCCAAAATATTTTGGCTAATCAGTCCGATATTCCCTCCATCCGCAATGATATCGACGGTAGCAATGACATCGACGGTATGACCAAAAAGCTGGGGGCGGCACTCAAACCTATCCCGGTTGATGAAAGTCTCTTGGAATATATGGAGCAGGCTAAGCGCCTGGACTATATCAAACAGTGGCGTCTTGCTGCCGCGAAATAAGGGCATCCTCTGGTGTGTGTTGCCGATGGGCGGTGCACACCCCTGATTTACTGTTTGTTATTCATGGATATCTAACCCACAGGACTCATTATGAAAGCATTGCGCAGAAAGTGGCAGGGCTTGCCGCGCGGCTTGGTCGTGTTGATAACAACATTGGTTATCTACATACCGCTGTCATTTATTGTTATTCAAAGTTTCCTTTCTGCCCCTTTCTTCTCACCCGCCAAAGTGCTCAGCTTAGAGGCGTTCCGATTTATTTTTGCTGATCCTGATTTTTATAAAGCTCTGAAAAGCGGATTTATTCTGGCTTTTGGTCTGGTGGTTATTGCTATTCCGCTTGGGGGGATACTGGCCTTTTTGATGGTCAGGACGGACTTGCCGGGGCGGCGGATAATAGAACCTTTAATTCTGGTGCCTATTTTTGTTTCCCCGATGGTGCTGGCGTTTGGTTATGTGGTGGCAGTCGGGCCAGTGGGCTTTATGTCCCTGTGGGCTGAAGCCCTGTTGGGTGTGGTGCCATGGAATATTTATGCCATGTCCAGCATTGTGGTGATTGCCGGCTTAACACATGTTCCCCATGCTTATCTGTATATCTCATCAGCATTACGCAGTGTGGGTTCTGATGTTGAAGAAGCCGCGCGCACGGCGGGGGCCTCTCCTTTGCAAGTCATGAGTTCAGTGAGTTTGCCGATGGTACGTCCGTCAATCCTCTATGCCACGGTATTGCTGTTCTTCCTCGGGCTGGAAGTGTTCGGGCTGATGTTGGTGTTAGGTGATCCTGAGGGCAACCTGGTGCTGGCAACTTATCTTTACCAGTTGACCAATAAACTGGGTACTCCGTCTTACCATCTGATGGCTGCAGTTGCCGTGGTGCTTATCTGCATCACTATTCCGTTAGTGATGTTACAGCGCGTATTGATGCGCACAGCGAACCGTTTTGTGACTGTCAAAGGTAAAGCTTCTCAGGCACGGCTCTTGCCTTTAGGCAAATGGCGTTGGGTGGCGGGGGGCGTGGTGGCTTTTTGGCTAACCGTCACTATTGGCGTCCCGCTGCTGGGGGTGGTGCTGCGCGCTTTTGTGTCTAACTGGGGGGTGGGGATATCCCTCTGGGATGAGCTCTCCCTTGAGACTTTCCGCACTATTTGGCAGCAACCTAATTTGCTGCGCGCTATCGTCAACTCAATGGCCATCGGGGTATTTGGCGGTGCGCTGGCGGTTATCTGCTATCTGTTTATCGGCATTGCCATGCACCGCAAGCCGGATGGTGTCACGCGCTTTCTCGACTACAGCGTGCTGGTGCCGCGCGCAGTTCCGGGGTTGCTGGCGGGGCTGGCATTCCTCTGGGTCTTCCTGTTTTTACCCATGTGGTTGGATAACTCATTGAAAGAGGGCTGGTTATCCGTGTTACCGATGGCTGAATGGCTACGGGAACATCTGGTGGTGTGGCTCCGCTCTTTGCGCAGCACCATCTTCAGTGTTTGGTTGGCCTACACCGTGGTGTGGATGGCCTATGGCCTGCGGCTGATTTCCTCGACATTGTTACAAGTGGGGCCAGAGCTGGAAGAAGCCGCGCGTAGCAATGGCGCGAGCCGGGGGCAGGTCACTCGCCATGTCACTATTCCGCTAGCTCGCTATGGTCTGATTGGCTCGTGGTTGCTGATGTTCCTGATTTTTGAGCGCGAATATTCTACCGGGGTTTATCTGCTTTCTCCGGGGACGGAAACTATCGGCTCGATGCTGGTCTCGCTGTGGGCGGCAGGTGCAATTGATATCGTCGCCGCACTCTCCTTTATTAATATCCTGCTGGTGGTGTTGGGGCTGGGTATTGCACTGCGCTTTGGAGTTAAATTAAATGATTGAACTTTCAGTGGATAACCTGCATTTAACTTATGGCGATAATCCCGTATTGAAAGGGGTGTCGATGCAATTAAAACGGGGCGAGGTGGTCTCATTGCTGGGGCCATCGGGGAGTGGTAAAACGACGTTGTTACGGGCGGTTGCTGGGCTGGAGAAGCCGGTGCAAGGGCGCATTATCATTGGTGAAAATACAGTTTATGATGGTATGTCGCGTCATGAAATCCCCGCCGAGGAACGAAATCTGGGTTTGGTGTTCCAGTCTTATGCTTTGTGGCCCCATAAAACGGTGTTTGAGAATATCGCCTACCCGTTGAAATTACGCAAAATATCGACGGCGGAAATCACCCGGCGGGTGCAAAATGTACTGAATCAACTGGGGCTGGGAGAATTGGGCCATCGTCATCCTCACCAACTTTCCGGCGGTCAGCAGCAGCGTGTGGCTATTGGTCGAGCACTGATTTACAACCCGCCGGTGATTTTACTGGATGAGCCGTTGTCGAATCTGGATGCCAAATTGCGCGAAGAAGCGCGGGTATTTTTGCGCGAATTGATCATTAAACTCGGCTTGTCCGCACTGATGGTTACCCATGATCAAAACGAGGCTATGGCCATTTCGGATCGTATCTTATTGCTTAATAATGGGAAAATTGAGCAACAAGGTACGCCACAGGAAATGTACGGCTCGCCATTGACGTTATTCACGGCTGAGTTTATGGGCAGCAATAACCGCTTACATGGCAAGGTTACGCAGGTGCATGAGGGTAAGGCGCTAATCGAGGGTAAAGATTGGGCCTTGTGGGGCAGGGCAGGTGAGGGGGTGATTGCCGGTCAGGAGGGGACGGCGGTGATCCGCGTGGAGCGCGTCTGTCTGGGGGATGATCCGAATGGCAACCAACTAACTTTACCTCTGCTGACCAGCATGTATCTGGGAGACCGCTGGGAATACCTGTTCCGCACGGTGGCTGAGGATTTTGTCATCCGTGCTTATGGCGAGAAGGCTGGGCAGCAAGAACTCTGTCAGCTCTCTTTGCCCGTCGAGCATTTATGGGTCTTCCCTAAAGTATAAATCTGCCTTGCGACCCTATTAAGCTGAGTGACCACCCGGCCAGCTTCCTCAAAGCAGGCCGGGTTTGTCGCCCATTCGCCGTTTTTCAATTTTGACTGTTCAAAAAATAGGCGTATAATCAGCCGCGATAATTAGAGAGGAAGTTATGGTTGATTTTGAGTTAAGCACATGGAAAGAGTTTATCGAGGCTATGCTGCGTAAGGCATAAGCGAATAAACCAGCAGTAAGAATTGATATCTTTTGTTGTTTTATCGATACACACCAAGGGGCGAGGATTCGCTCGCAGAAAGGCAGAACCGTTTGTGCGGTGTCTGCCTTTTTTATACCCGTCATCTTTCAAATTGCAGGTGTATTGGCTGTACTCAATTACCCGAATCACTTACCTGTGTAAGCTCATCGGGATGCTCTCGTTTGCCGCCTTCCTGCATCTTGAAATCTATAGAGTATGGTTGTGGCGTCATCTTACAAGTTGCCGGTTTCAAGCCCCTGGTATGGGCCTATGATTCTTTGCCACGCGGCGGCCTGCCAGGGAAGCGGCGGCGGACCAAGACAAAGAACAGTGGCACGAAGAAAATAGCCAACACGGTCGCAGAAATCATCCCGCCCATCACGCCGGTACCCACAGCATGTTGGCTACCTGAGCCAGCGCCTTGGCTGATAGCCATCGGTAATACACCAAAGATAAATGCCAGTGATGTCATTAGAATGGGCCGCAAGCGCAGGCGGGAAGCTTCAAGCGTCGCCTCCACCAAATCCTTGCCTTTATTGTTCAACTCACTGGCAAATTCAACAATCAATATGGCATTTTTGGCGGATAACCCAATAATGGTCAGCAATCCGACCTGGAAGTAGACATCATTTTCCAAGCCCCGCATCCAGGTGGCAGCGACTGCCCCAATCACCCCAAGTGGCACCACTAACATCACCGAGAAGGGTATCGACCAACTTTCATATAACGCCGCCAGACACAAAAACACCACTAACAGCGAAATAGCATACAGCGCCGGAGCTTGTGAGCCGGATAGCCGCTCCTGATAGGACATTCCCGTCCATTCCAGGCCAAATCCATTCGGTAGTTGTTTAACCAACCCCTCCATCACATTCATGGCGGTACCGGTACTGACACCCGGAGCCGCTTCCCCGACAATCTCTAATGCCGAATAGCCGTTATAGCGCTCCAGCCGTGGCGAGCCATATTCCCAGCGGGTAGTAGAAAACGCCGAAAAAGGCACCATGCTGCCACTTTTATTGCGCACAAACCATTTGTTGACGTCTTCCGGCAGCATACGCGCCGTGGCTTCGGATTGGACATACACTTTCTTCACTCGGCCCCGGTCAACAAAGTCATTAACGTAAGTTGAGCCCCACGCGGTTTTTAGCGTGTTGTTAATATCATCCAGTGACACGCCCAGTGCTTGTGCTTTGCGCTGATCAATATCTATCTGCAATTGCGGGCTATCATCTAACCCGTTATGGCGCACGCGAGTCAGCGCGGGGTCTTGGGCGGCCATTTGCAGTAATTGGTCACGGGCGGCCATGAGTTTATCGTGGCCTAAGCCGCCGTGATCTTGTAATTCCATATCAAAACCTGACGAGCCACCTAAACCTGAAATGGCCGGAGGGCTACTGACGGAGACTCTGGCCTCGGCGATTTTATTAAATACTTTGGTGGCGCGTTCAATAATGGCAAAGGATGAGTCATTGCTGTCTTTGCGTTGTTCCCAGTCAGTCAGCCGGATGAACAAGCGCGCGACGTTTTGGCCATTACCGCCGGGGCCTGACCCCACGGTGGCGAATACCGACAGCACATTATTTTTCTCTGCCGTTAGGAAGTAATTCTCGACTTTCTGCACCACTTTGAGTGTTTGTTGCTGAGTGGAGCCGACAGGAAGTTGCACTTGCGCCATAAACACGCCACGGTCTTCCAGCGGCAAGAATGAAGTCGGTAACTTGATAAACAACAGCGCCAACCCGCCTAACAGCAATAAATACAACAGCATATAACGCACACTATGGTGTAATACGCGGGCCACACCTCGCTCGTAACGGTGCGCATTACGGTCAAACATGCGGTTAAACCAGCCAAAGAAACCGCGTTTGGCGTGATGATGCCCCGGTTTAATGGGTTTGAGCATGGTGGCGCAAAGTGCCGGCGTTAGAATCAAAGCCACCAGTACCGAAAGCACCATGGCGGAGACGATAGTAATGGAGAACTGGCGGTAAATGGCCCCAGTGGTACCGCCGAAGAAAGCCATCGGGATAAACACCGCCGACAGTACCAGCGCAATACCCACCAATGCGCCCTGAATTTGCCCCATAGATTTTCGGGTAGCTTCACGCGGATCAAGCCCTTCCTCGCTCATCACGCGCTCCACGTTTTCCACCACCACGATGGCATCATCGACTAACAGGCCGATGGCTAACACAATGGCAAACATGGTTAAGGTATTGATACTAAAACCGAATGCCGACAGTATCGCGAAAGTGCCCAATAACACCACCGGCACGGCGATAGTCGGAATGAGGGTGGCGCGGAAGTTTTGTAAGAACAGATACATTACCAGGAAAACCAGCAATATAGCTTCCAGCAAGGTTTTTACCACGTCCTTGATAGACGCTTTTACAAAGGGGGTGGTTTCGTAAGCAACTTTGGCCTCAAGGCCATGCGGGAAGAAAGGCGTCAGTTCGGCGATACGCGCTTTCACCAAAGCATCGGTTTGCAATTCATTGGCACCGGAAGCCAGTTGAATACTCATCCCCGACGCGGCCTGGCCATTATAGCGGCTCAGATAATCGTAATTCTCTGCCCCTAATTCGACTTTTGCGACGTCACCCAGTGTGACCAACGAACCGTCCTGATTGACTCGCAGCGTAATCGCCCTAAATTGTTCGGGAGTTTGCAATTGAGATTGCGCATTAATTGTGGCGTTCAAAGATTGACTGTCTACCGCGGGCGTCCCCCCCAACTGGCCCACCGCAATTTGGCTATTTTGTGATTGGATGGCGGTAACAATATCTTGGGTCGTCAGTTGATAATTATTGAGTTTATTGGGGTCGAGCCAAATTCGCATTGCATATTGAGAGCCATAAGCATTGATACTGCCCACCCCTTCGATTCGGCTCAGGGGATCTTGCAGATTACTGGCGACATAGTCGGCAATATCTTGTTTATCCATGCTGTCATCGGTGGACACAAAGGCCAGCATCATCAAGGTGCTATCACCGGATTTTGAGACTGAAACACCTTGCTGCTGGACATCCTGCGGTAGTTTTTTGGTCGCCGATTGCAACTGGTTTTGCACTTGCTGCATAGCTTCATTGGGGTTGGTGCCCGCCAGGAAAGTCAAGGTGACGGTAGCTGTTCCTGCACTGCTGCTTTGTGACGACATATACAGCAAATTATCCAGCCCGGTCATACTTTGTTCGATGACCTGCGTGACCGTATTTTCCAGTGTTTGCGCCGAAGCCCCGGGATAGGAGGCACTGATACGCACATTAGGCGGAGCCAGATTGGGGTATTGCTCAACCGGCAGTGTTGATATTGCCAATGCGCCAGTAAGACACAAAATTATCGCCAATACCCAAGCAAATATTGGGCGGTCGATGAAAAAATTTGCCATGCAGTGCCAGCCTCTCAAATTAAATGCAGCGAAATCTACTGTGCACTTTACGCGGGAATACAACATAAAACGTGAAGAAAATAAGGAGAAGCTGTAAAAAACCTCGTTATACCCGTCATACTTCAAGCTGTATGTGCGTTGGTTGCACTCAATCACCCGAATCACTTACTTATGTAAGCTCATCGCGACTCTCTCGCTTGCCGCCTTCCTGCAACTCGAATTATTTAGGGTATAAAAATCGAGTTAATTTATCTTGATGGCGATAAGAATGATAAACAGGTGTTTTTTCTGGCATCGAGTAGACTATTGAGTAGCTATCCAACCCAGGAAGGTGTTATGGAACTTAATCCGGTGTTTGCTCGTCGTCTTTATCTTTGCTGGCTTATCAGCCGAGGGAACTCATTGAATGTGCCGCGCTTGATGGAATTGACGGGGTGGCCGCGGCGCACATTGCAGGATGTCTTAAAAGCGCTGCCAGGATTGGGCATCACCATGACATTTGTACAGGATGGGGTGCGCAATAATGCCGGATATTACCGGTTAGATAGCTGGGGGCCACTGAACAAAAAGTGGATAGATGAGAATCATGTCTTTATTTTAGCAGCCATTGAATAGCCTAATAGTTTGGCTGCCATTAAATAACAGGGTGGCTATTAGTATTTTTTATTTTCTAAAAATAGAATAGTTGCCGCAACACGCGAGCGAACATTCAGTTTTCGTAATAAATTACGAATATGCACTTTTACCGTTTCTTCGGAAATGTGTAACTCAAATGCGACCTGTTTATTGGACATTCCGCGTGCGACCTCTTGCAAAACATCTAATTCCCGCTCGGTTAATTCAGAGAATGGATTAACCTGTTCGTGTCGGGAAGATAAATACTGTGCGACCTCATCACTGAATACTGGCTCCCCCTTGGCGGCAAGGCGGATATTTTCTAGCAATATTTCAGGTTCGCTGTCTTTGAGCAGATAGCCATCCGCCCCGGCATCTATCATTGCATACACATCACTGCGCGCATCAGAGACGGTCAAAACAATAATTCGCGCATCAATGCCTTCATGGCGTAAGGCTTTCAATGTATCCAGCCCAGACATTCCTTTCATGTTCAGATCGAGCAGAATGACATCCGGCTGACACGCGGCCGCTTCGGTAATAGCATCGCTGCCGCAGTTGGCTTCAGCAATCACATTAAAATTGCTATCCAGTTCAAGTAACTGTTTTATCCCACGGCGCATCAGGGGATGATCATCAACGATCATAATGGTGTGATTTTGGGTCATGATAAGTAAGGTCCCTGTAACCAATTGCATTAAATGATTGGCTGTTGATCGTGGATTATTTGGGGTCGTTAATTTGGCCGACCATGTTATCCATCATAGTTAGTTTAACCACGCTTTAAGTGTACCTTAAAACCTCGGCCAAATTCATTTAACAGCGGCAATTTATCTGAAGAATAATGACCAAATAGCATTTCTTTTTGATAGCTATTCTCATTAAATGAATCGTTATATAAAAAAAGTGATAACGCAAATAGATTTAACAGTGAGAAACCACGCTAATAACCACTAAATTAATTGATCTTGCTCAATATCTACTGACGATTAACCCTAAAGAGTAATTATTTTATTACCCATTATTCTGTATCTAATACCCCAACACTGGGGAATCTCTTTTAATACAAATAAGAATTATTATCATTATTGGCTTGGTGTGACTCGCCGGGCTTTAAATGCACACTTTCTAACCTATACGCACGCGCGCCAGTAGATGTTAAGGATATCAGCATGACTGATTTATCACGGCGTAAATTGCTGACTGGCTTTTGGCAAGCAGGTAAGCAGCAATCTTCGGCGATCCGACCACCGTGGTCAGTCATCGAAAGCGACTTTATTGCTGGCTGTACTCGTTGCCATGACTGTGTAGCCGCTTGTGAAACTGGTGTGTTGATTGCTGGTAGTGGTGGGTTCCCCGAAATAGATTTTCAGCGTGCCGAGTGCAGTTTTTGTCAGGCCTGTGTCGAGGCCTGTGAAGCGGGTGTGTTCACCGCGACGGCGCTGCCCGCCTGGTCGCTGAAAATCAACATATCAGACCGCTGTTTACCTTTTCACAATATTGAATGCCGCAGTTGTCAGGACAGTTGTGAAACGCGGGCGATTAAATTCCGTCCGCGCCTAAACGGCATTGCTCAACCCGAATTAGACCTTCCTGCTTGTACCGGCTGTGGTGCCTGTGTACCCAGTTGTCCAGTCCAGGCAGTAACCCTCACCCGGAGTGAAGATGGACGATAAAGAATGGCATGTCTGTGGATTGGTAATGCAAGCCAAACCTGCGCGAATAGCGTCGCTAATCGACAGCCTGCTGGCGATTCCGGGAACAGAAATACCCACCAGTGATACCGCTCTGGGTAAGTTGGTGGTGGTTATGCAGGCAGCGCGCTCAGACGTGCTCCTGAATTATATTGAGTCAGCACGCAATCTGGATGGTGTGTTGGCTGTATCGCTGGTTTATCACCAGCAGGAAAGCCAAGGTGAGGAAATGCCATGAAACTCAGTCGCCGGGATTTTATGAAGGCCAATGCCGCAGTTGCTGCGGCGTGCGCTGCCGGATTGACCATACCTACTGTCGCCAAAGCCGCTGTGGGTGAGACAACAAATGCAATAAAATGGGATAAAGCGCCTTGCCGATTCTGTGGTACTGGCTGTGGTGTCCTGGTCGGTACGCAAAATGGCCGAATCGTGGCATCGCAAGGTGACCCTGATTCACCGGTCAACCGGGGGTTGAACTGCATAAAAGGCTATTTCCTGCCTAAAATCATGTACGGCAAAGACCGCCTGACCCAGCCGCTGCTGCGCATGAAAGACGGCCAATATGATAAAGAGGGCGAATTCACCCCGGTAAGCTGGGAAAAAGCCTTTGATATCATGGAGCTGAAATTCAAAAATGCACTAAAAGAAAAAGGCCCGACCGCGGTAGGCATGTTCGGCTCCGGCCAGTGGACGGTGTGGGAGGGCTATGCGGCATCCAAACTACTGAAAGCCGGTTTCCGCTCTAATAACCTTGATCCCAATGCACGCCACTGTATGGCTTCTTCCGTGGTGGGCTTTATGCGCACCTTTGGTATGGATGAGCCGATGGGATGTTTTGACGATATTGAAGAAGCCGATGCCTTTGTGCTCTGGGGCTCCAATATGGCGGAAATGCACCCTATCTTATGGTCGCGCATGACCAGCCGCCGCCTGACTGATGACAATGTTAGAATCGCTGTGCTGTCTACTTTTGAACATCGCAGCTTTGAACTGGCCGATAACCCGATGGTCTTTACCCCTCAGACCGATTTGGCGATTATGAATTATATCGCCAATTACATTATTCAAAATAATGCGGTTGATCAGGGCTTCTTGGATCGCCATGTGAATTTCCGCCGGGGTGCAACAGACATCGGCTATGGTTTACGGCCAACACATCCACTGGAAAAAGCGGCTAAAAACCCCGGTAGCGATGCCTCTGAGCCAATGAGCTTTGATGATTTTAAAGCGTTTGTGGCCGAGTACACACTGGAAAAAACCGCCAAAATGAGTGGCGTACCGGAAGACCAATTGGAGTCACTGGCGCAATTATATGCTGATCCCAAAGTGAAACTGGTGTCCTACTGGACCATGGGCTTTAACCAGCACACCCGTGGCGTTTGGGCCAATAATATGTGCTACAACCTGCACCTGTTAACCGGCAAAATTTCTAAGCCGGGTTCTGGGCCTTTCTCTCTGACCGGTCAACCTTCCGCTTGCGGTACTGCCCGTGAAGTGGGGACTTTCTCCCATCGCCTGCCCGCCGACATGGTGGTCACCAATGAAAAACATCGCCAAATTGCCGAAACCAAATGGCAGTTACCGCCGGGCACTATTCCGGAAAAAGTCGGTTTACATGCTGTCGCACAAGACCGCGCGCTAAAAGATGGCACTCTCAATGCCTACTGGGTGATGTGTAATAACAACATGCAGGCCGGGCCAAATATCAATGAAGACCGTATGCCGGGTTGGCGTGATCCGCGTAACTTTATTGTGGTTTCAGACCCTTATCCCACCATCAGCGCACTGGCTGCGGATCTTATCTTGCCAACCGCCATGTGGGTCGAAAAAGAGGGCGCTTACGGTAATGCCGAGCGCCGTACCCAGTTCTGGCGGCAACAAGTACCCGCACCGGGTGAGGCAAAATCTGACTTATGGCAGATGGTTGAGTTTGCCAAGCGCTTCAAAGTTGAAGAAGTGTGGCCAGCCGAGCTGATTGACAAGAAACCGGAATATCGCGGCAAAACACTGTATGACGTGCTGTTCGCCAACAATGTGGTGAATAAATATCCGCTGAGTGAAATCCCGGCCGACCAATTGAATGATGAAGCGCGCGACTTTGGTTTCTACCTGCAAAAAGGGTTGTTTGAAGAATATGCCGATTTTGGTCGTGGGCATGGTCATGATTTAGCGCCATTTGACCGCTACCATCAAGAACGCGGTCTGCGCTGGCCGGTGGTGAATGGTAAAGAAACGCTGTGGCGTTATCGTGAAGGTTTTGACCCCTTTGTACCGAAAGGTGAGGACGTCCGTTTTTATGGCAAACCGGATGGTAAAGCCGTGATCTTCGCACTGCCTTATGAACCCGCCGCCGAAAGTCCGGATCAGGAATATGACCTGTGGCTCTCCACTGGCCGCGTGTTGGAGCATTGGCATACTGGTTCCATGACGCGCCGTGTGCCTGAGTTACATCGTGCTTTCCCAGAAGCCGTACTATTTATTCACCCATTGGATGCTAAAGCCCGTGATTTGCGGCGCGGTGACAAAGTGAAAGTGATTTCACGCCGTGGCGAAGTTATTTCGCTGGTCGAAACCCGTGGCCGTAACCGCCCGCCACAAGGGCTGGTGTATATGCCGTTCTTTGATGCTGCCCAGTTGGTCAATAACCTGACGCTGGATGCTACCGACCCGTTATCCAAAGAAACTGACTTCAAAAAATGTGCAGTGAAATTGGCTCGGATTGTCGCGTAGTTCAGAAAGTAGCGCGTAGTTCAGGAAGTACGGTGTTCTCAGGAGAAAATAATGAATAACACGATGTTTCATGCATTCAGCCGCCGGGTAATATCTGTGATATCGCTACTGGCGGTGTTGGTCGTGGCCGGTGCCGTTAATGCTGCCAGCAATGTTGAGATGGATTTAAGCCAATCACCGGAGGTCTCTGGTACGGCGGAGGGGTCGGTGAAAATGCCCAAACAGCAACAGCGGATGGCACTGAACTACGTTAACCAGCCGCCGATGGTGCCACACAGTGTCGATGGCTATCAGATCAGCAAAAACACCAACCGCTGTCTGCAATGTCACGGCGTTGAACATTATCGGACGACGGGCGCACCGCGTGTTAGCCCGACCCACTTTATTGACCGTGATGGCAAGGTATCAAGTGAAGTCTCGCCACGCCGCTACTTCTGTTTGCAATGCCATGTGCCACAAACTGATGCCGCGCCGATTGTCGGTAATAGCTTCCAGCCAGCACCTGGTTTTGGTCAATAAGTGAGATGGTTATTGTGAGAATAAACAATGAATGAGACTAAAAAGCCCGGTATTATCAAACGATTATGGCAGTGGTGGCGCAGGCCGAGCCGGCTGGCGCTCGGCACGTTACTGCTGATTGGCTTTGTCAGTGGCATCATTTTCTGGGGCGGTTTTAATACCGGCATGGAAATGGCGAATACTGAGAAATTCTGTATTAGCTGCCATGAAATGAAAGACAACGTTTATCAGGAATACATGGGAACCATCCACTACAGTAACCGCAGTGGTGTGAAGGCGACCTGCCCTGATTGCCATGTACCCCATGAGTGGGGGCCGAAAATGGTGCGCAAAATCAAGGCCAGTAAGGAATTGTATGCCAAAACTTTTGGTTTGATTGATACGCCGCAGAAGTTTGAGGCTCACCGCCTGACCATGGCGGAAAATGAGTGGGCACGAATGAAAGCCAATGGTTCGCAAGAGTGCCGCAACTGTCATAATTTCGACAATATGGACTTCACAGCACAGAAAACGGTGGCGGCGAAAATGCACAGTAAAGCCATTGAAGCGGGTAAAACCTGTATCGATTGCCATAAAGGTATTGCCCATAAGTTGCCGGATATGAAAGACGTGCCCACCGGCTTCTAACAGCAATTTTCAATGACTCTCTCTTATTTGCCCCATTATTGGGGCATTTTTTATTCAGCCGGTTTTTATTGCAAATAAGCAGGGACTAGCGTTAGCTAAGCAGATAAAATTCTATTATGTTGTTGGGATTAAAGAAGGCACTATGTCAGTCAAAATTGAAAATATCCAAACAGAGCTGTTATCAAAAAACTGGTTCAAACTACATAAATATACCTTTGATTTAATAACTGATAATGGAACCCCGGTACAACAAACCCGTGAAGTGTATGACCGGGGGAATGGCGCGACTATTCTGTTATATAACCGCGCCAATGGCACTGTGGTGCTGACTAACCAATTTCGCATGCCAACCTATGTAAACGGTAATGCTGATGGCATGTTGCTGGAAGCCTGTGCCGGTTTACTGGATAACGACTCTCCCGAAGAATGTATCCGCCGTGAAGCGGTCGAAGAGACCGGTTATCAGGTTGATCAAGTACAAAAACTGTTTGAGGCTTATATGTCGCCGGGCGGAGTAACTGAAATTGTTCATTTCTTTGCCGCGGAATATCATCCGGATCAGAAAGTCACCGATGACGTCGGCGTGGAAGACGAAGTCATTGAAGTGGTGGAATTACCATTTACTGAAGCTATTGCCATGCTGGCCGATGGCCGAATTAAAGACGGCAAAACCATCATGCTGTTGCAATATGCGCAAATCCACGGCTTATTAAATTAATATTATTCTTATTCAGTGCTCTGCTTTATTTTGTTGCCGTGATCTCACGGCACTTCATTTCCAGGCTCGTCATCCCTGAATGTTGATAATCCCCCCTGATTGATAAGTAAATTCTTCTGTTGATGCAAAAATGTTATGCAGAGTATGGCCTGCTTCATAGTTTGTGATAATTCACTCACTATACTGGTTCTTGGTCATACCACCTCAAAGAATAAAAGCAAAGGGAACCTACAATGGACGAACAATTGAAACAGAGTGCGCTTGATTTTCACCAATATCCTACTCCGGGGAAAATTCAGGTGTCGCCCACCAAACCGCTAGCCACCCAACGGGATTTGGCGCTGGCCTATTCTCCGGGGGTTGCTGCTCCGTGTCTGGAAATTGCCGCCGACCCACTGGCCGCCTATAAATATACCGCGCGCGGGAACCTGGTGGCGGTTATTTCGAATGGCACGGCGGTGCTAGGGCTGGGCAACATTGGCGCATTAGCGGGTAAACCGGTGATGGAGGGGAAAGGGGTTCTGTTCAAGAAATTCTCCGGTATTGATGTGTTTGATATTGAAATAGATGAACTCGATCCTGACAAGCTGATCGACATTATTGCTTCGCTGGAACCCACTTTTGGCGGCATCAATCTGGAAGATATCAAAGCACCGGAATGTTTTTATATTGAGAAGAAACTGCGCGAGCGCATGAAAATTCCGGTGTTTCATGATGACCAACACGGCACGGCGATTATCTGTACCGCCGCAGTGCTCAACGGCTTGCGGGTGGTGAAGAAAGATATCAGCGATGTGAAGTTAGTGGTTTCTGGGGCCGGGGCGGCCTCCATTGCTTGCTTGAATTTGCTGGTGGCTCTGGGATTAAAGCCACACAACATCACGGCCTGTGATTCCAAAGGTGTGATTTATAAGGGCCGTGAAGCCAATATGGCGGAAACCAAAGCGGCTTACGCGATTGAAGATAATGGTCAGCGCACCCTGGGCGATGCTATGCCGGGTGCGGATATTTTCCTCGGCTGCTCTGGCCCCGGTGTGCTTACGCAAGACATGGTCAAAACTATGGCACCTAGCCCGCTGATTTTGGCGTTGGCGAACCCGGAACCTGAAATTTTACCGCCGTTAGCAAAAGCCGTGCGGCCAGATGCGATTATCTGCACTGGCCGTTCAGATTATCCAAATCAAGTTAACAACGTACTGTGCTTCCCGTTTATCTTCCGTGGCGCATTGGATGTGGGCGCGACCACCATTAACGAAGAGATGAAACTGGCTTGCGTACACGCCATTGCCGATCTGGCGCTGGCTGAGCAAAGTGATGTAGTGGCATCCGCTTACGGAGAACAAGATCTCTCCTTTGGCCCTGAATACATTATTCCTAAACCATTCGACCCGCGTTTGATTGTGAAAATTGCACCAGCGGTGGCGAAAGCGGCAATGGAATCTGGTGTGGCCACTCGTCCAATCACTGATTTTAGCGCTTACATCGAAAAACTGTCGGAATTCGTCTATAAAACCAACTTGTTTATGAAGCCGATTTTCTCGCAAGCGAAAAAAGAGATGAAGCGAGTGGTTTTGGCCGAAGGGGAAGAGGAGCGCGTATTGCATGCGACTCAGGAGCTTGTTTCTCAAGGGCTGGCATATCCTATCTTGATTGGTCGCCCAAGTGTGATTGAGACCCGACTGAAGAAATTGGGCCTGCAAATTACTGCCGGGAAAGACTTTGAAGTGGTCAATAATGAATCTGACCCACGCTTTAAAGATTACTGGCATGAATACTATCAAATCATGAAGCGCCGTGGTGTTTCGCAGGAACAGGCGCGGCGCGCAGTGATTGGCAACCCGACTCTGATTGGCTCCATTATGGTTCATCGGGGCGAGGCCGATGCGATGATTTGCGGCACCATCGGCACTTATCATGAACACTATGATGTGGTCGAGAAAGTCTTTGGTTTCCGCGAGGGTGCGCATGTGGCGGGCGCGATGAATGCGTTGCTGTTACCCACCGGTAACACTTTTATCGCCGACACTTACGTCAATGATGACCCCACACCAGAGCAGCTAGCCGAGATTACCTTGATGGCGGCTGAAACTGTGCGACGTTTTGGTATTGAACCAAAAGTGGCGTTGTTGTCTCATTCGAGCTTTGGTACCTCGAATTGCCCGGCAGCCCGTAAAATGCGCCGCACTCTGGAGTTGGTGAATCAGATGGCACCTGAACTGGAGATTGATGGCGAAATGCACGGTGACGCGGCACTGGTAGAGAGTATTCGCCATAACCTGATGCCGGATAGCCCTCTGAAAGGGGCGGCTAACGTGCTGATTATGCCTAATATGGAAGCGGCGCGAATCAGTTATAACTTGCTGCGAGTGACCTCTTCAGAGGGCGTAACGGTAGGGCCAGTGCTGATGGGGGTAGCGAAGCCGGTTCATATTCTGACACCGATTGCTTCGGTGCGCCGTATCGTGAATATGGTGGCGTTGGCGGTAGTTGAAGCGCAAACCGAGCCACTATAAAACCTCTTCCGCTTCGGTAGTTTTTTGTGAAATGAAAAACTTATACCCAAAGTAATTGGAGTTGCAGGTAGGCAGCCAGCAAGCAAATCCCGATGAGCTTACACTTGTAAGTGATTCGGGTGAGTGCGCGCAGCTAACAACCCTGCGGCTTCAAGAACGAAGGGTATTTCGGCGGTGTTTGCTGGCCTGCTGTAACCACTTATCCAGCTCATTGGCAAATTGCTGGCGATCCCGCTGATTCAAGGTGTTGGGGCCACCGGTTTGGATACCGCTGGCGCGCATGGTGTCCATAAAGTCCCGCATATTCAACCGCTCACGAATGGTATCCGGAGTATAGCGCTCACCGCGCGGGTTGAGCGCAATCCCCCCTTTCTCAATCACCTCCGCCGCCAGCGGAATATCGGCGGTGATGACCAGATCGTTTTTTTCGACCCGCTGCACAATTTCGTTATCAGCAACATCAAAGCCGGAAGCCACCTGTAAGGTGCGGATAAACTTCGAGGGCGGTGTTTTGAGTGGCTGATTCGCCACCAGTGTGACCATCATGCCGGTTCTGTCTGCGGCACGAAATAACACGTCCTTAATGACATTCGGACAGGCGTCCGCATCAACCCAAATTTGCATCAGTGATGTTCTCCTGTGGCCAGCCAATCTTTGACGGGTAGAAAATCGCGGTACAGTGCCGCTTCGGCGCTATCGGCTGTCGGTTGATAATTATACTCCCAGCGCACCAGTGGCGGCAGGGACATTAAAATAGATTCTGTGCGGCCGCCGGTTTGCAAACCGAATAATGTGCCGCGATCCCAGACCAGATTAAATTCAACATAACGGCCGCGGCGATACAGCTGAAATTCGCGCTCGCGCTCACCCCAACTCAGTGCTCTGCGCCGTGCAACAATCGGCATATAGGCATCAAGAAAACCATTGCCGACCGCCTGAGTAAAATTGAAACAGGTAGCAAAATCGGGGCTGTTTAAATCGTCGAAGAATAGGCCGCCAATACCACGGGCTTCATTGCGGTGCTTAATATAAAAATAATCATCGCACCATTTTTTATAGCGCGGATAGATTTGCTCACCAAAGGGGTGACACAGATTATAAGCGGTTTGATGCCAGTGAATCGCATCTTCTTCAAATCCATAGAAGGGGGTTAAATCAAAGCCGCCGCCAAACCACCACACTGGATTTTCGCCGGGTTTTTCAGCAATAAAAAAACGCACATTAGCATGGCTGGTAGGCAGATAAGGGCTGTTCGGATGAATCACCAGTGACACGCCCAGCGCCTGAAAACTGCGACCTGCTAGTTCAGGGCGATGTGCTGTGGCGGATGCGGGTAATGCCGCGCCTGAAACATGCGAAAAGTTAACGCCAGCTTGCTCGAAGACCGCCCCTTTGACCAATACCCGACTGCGGCCACCGCCGCCTTCCTCACGAACCCAATTTTCCTCTGTGAATTCGGCTTTGCCATCAGCTTGGGCCAGTGCTGCACAGATATTATCCTGCAAATCGAGCAGGTAAGTTTTGATTTGGTCTATATCGGGTAAATTCATCAGAAAGGTTCTAGTAGCCGGGAAATAATAAGGGACTAAGTATACCTCGATTTACCGTCATTGTTGTACTCTCGGTGCGGATGAGTGCTGAGTGAGTAGGATTCTGGCGAGATTTATCCGGATCTTCTCAAATATCATTACGGACTATCACTATGGGAAATATCACTTTATTATTGCGTGATATAATAAAGCGTAATAATCAGCATATTCATTTTACTCTAGGGTGCGAATATCCATGGAAATCCGCGTATTTCAGCAAGGTGATTTTGAAGAAGTGATTCTGCTGTGGGAGCATTGCGACTTGTTGCGCCCCTGGAACGATCCGGAAATGGATATTGAACGCAAGCTGAATCATGACCCCGAATTATTTCTGGTAGCGGAAGTCAGCGGCGCGATTGTGGGTTCGGTGATGGGCGGTTATGACGGCCACCGAGGCTCCGCTTATTATCTGGGCGTTCACCCTGATTTTCGTGGGCGAGGCTTTGCCAATGCGCTGATCAGCCGGTTAGAAAAGAAATTAATTGCCCGTGGCTGCCCAAAGCTCAATATCATGGTGCGAGAAGATAATGATGCAGTGATTGGCATGTATGAAAAGCTGGATTACGAAACCCAAGACAGCATCATGTTGGGCAAACGGCTGATTGTTGATCAGGAATATTAAATTTATAATTAATTGAATTTAAAAGATATTAATTTTATAACTGTTGGTGGAGGTCAGAGGTTTATGTCTGTCCCTCATTTTTTATGCGCCTGTCCGATCTATATTTGACTGATCATTACAAATTGGCGTAAGGTTAAGCTGTGAGCGTGTCCGTATCACCTTGAAGAGGCAAATAGACATGAGTGGCAGACCCCGGGAATTTGATGACGTTGCAGTGGTTGAAGCAGCAATGGAAGTGTTCTGGTCCAAGGGCTATGAAGCCGCATCAGCGCAGGAGCTGGTTGAATGTACCGGGCTTGGGCGCGGCAGCCTGTACAATGCTTTCGGCAGCAAACAGAAGCTTTACCACGAAGCACTCACGCGCTATCAGGAGCTGGGTATTCAGGCGCAAGCGCAAATATTGAATGGCCCCGGCCCCATAAAATCCCGATTGCGGGCGCTGATGCAGTGGGGCATTGACGGTGATCTTGATCCTGTCAAAAACCGTGGCTGTATGGCCCTGTTTGCTGCGTTGGAACGTTCCGGTAAAGATGCCAAAGTTGAGCAGATTAGCAAAGTCTATGTCACCCGGCTGGAGCAGGTTCTGTGCCAATTGTTTACTCAGGGCCAACGTGATGGCGAGGTCTCTCGCGAAAGCTCGGCGTTGTCTATGGCCCGTGCTTTTCTCAGTAGTTACTATGGTTTGCGTATTTTGGGGCGCTCCATGCCAGATAGAGCGTTTCTCGAGGATGTGATGGAAGGTACTCTCGCCAGATTATGATGTTGTTTTTTCCTAAGGGCCATGTGCCCTTTTTGTTTAGCTAATTCTTGAATGATCATTCCATTATTGGGGTATCTACTATGCCGTTTGTTATTTATCTGTTGGGCCTGACAATTTTTTCTTTAACGACGGCTGAGTTTATGGTCGCTGGCATGATGCCGACATTGGCTGTGGCGTTTGATGTGACAGTGGGGCAGATTGGTTATCTCATTTCGTTTTATGCTTTAGGTATGGCGATCGGTGGGCCGTTTTTGACCGCGCTACTGCTGGCCTTGCGGACTCCTAACAAGCAGGCGTTACTCTGGTTGCTGTTGATCTATGTTGCCAGTGGGGTGCTCGCCGCGATTTCCACCCATTATGATGTGATGGCTGTGGCCCGCATAATCATGGGAGTTGCCAGTTCGGCTTGCTTCGGGGTGGCGATGACTATCTGTGCCAGCTTGGTTGCACCGCAAGAACGTGGTCGTGCAGCTTCTTTTGTGCTCGGTGGGTTGATGCTGGCCCCAGTTTTTGGTGTGCCCGTGACGGCGTTAATTGAGCAGTATTTTGGCTGGCGCACCAGTTTTTGGGCGGTTGTGGTGTTAGCGATATTCTGCACAGCGGTCATTGCCTTGTTAGTCCCTGCCTCTAAAGAACGGGATAATATTAGTTTTAAAACAGAACTTTACGCCTTATGGAATCGCAAACTTTGGGCGGCATACGCGACCAGCGGGTTGATCATTGGTGCAACTTTTGCCGCTTTTAGTTTTTTTTCACCGATATTTATCGATGTGACGCATTTTTCAGCGAGCACTATTCCGTGGCTGTTGGTTATTTACGGTGTAGCTAATGTCCTCGGCAATATTATTGTCGGGCGTTTTGCTGATCGCCATACAATCATGGTGCTCGCCGGTGGACTGAGTATTCTCAGCCTCGCACTGCTGATATTCGCGCTATTTGCGCAAAACGCTATCGCCAGTATTGGCGCTTTCGTCGCTATCGGATTAACTGGAGTGGCATTGAATCCGGCCATGGTTGCCCGGGTGATGCGCGCTGCTTCTCCTGGCCCCTTGGTCAATACTATGCACTCATCGGTTATTACCGCTGGGCTTGCTTTAGGTTCTTGGTCGGGCGGGTACGCGATTAATACCGGCTTCGGCCTGCGTTCTCCACTCTGGGTCGGTGTAGTTCTGGCACTGGGCGGTTTGCTGACGTTAATTCCTTATTTACGTGGGAGGGAACCTGCGGCAATAACATCGTAAATATCATTATGTTCTTTAGTTAATACTTTTATTGAAATAGGTATTCTATTTTCCGCATATTTAAATGTGAAAATGTTATGAAGAACTGCCATTTTAAATGATCATTCGCATGATATAGTCAAATTCTATTGTTTTACCAAAAAGAGTAGCAGCGATTTTAATTAATCATTTCATTCATATTTTTCTAATTTTAATATATTAGATAATTTCATATGTACGGGGAAATATATTCTTATGCGTAAAGTAACTTATTTAATGACAACATTAGCTATTGCGTTGAGCACCTTTGCATTTTCAGCTAATGCTGCGCCGAAAGGCAAAGATGCGCCGGTGACGATTTTAGTCTCAGCATTATCATACAGCTTCCCACATTTTGTTTTTCTACAAGAACAACTTGAAGCTGAAGCTAAAACATTGGGTAATGTGAAAATTATTCGTTCTGATGGTCAATTAAGTGCACCTAAACAAATCGCTGATATTGAAGCAGCCATTGTTCAAGGGGTTGATGGCATTATTATCGCGCCCGCCGATGCAACTGCACTGGCTCCAGTATTGCGTACTGCAATTAAAGAAGGTATTTCGGTCGTGACTATCGACCGCCCGGTTAATGGGGTGCCAGAAGTTATTGCCAACGTGGCGGCAGATAATTTAATCGGCGCACAGCGCCAAGGTGAGGCAGTCGAGAAATTATTCCCTCAGGGAGCCACAATTATTAATTTGCAGGGAATCCCAGGTGATAAGACAGCAAATGACCGTAGTAAGGGCGTGCACGATACATTAGATAAGCACCCTGAACTTTACAAATTTGTTGCCGAACAAACTGCGCGCTTTAACCGCGACCAGGGCTTATCTGTGACAGAAAATCTGTTAACCGGTTTGGCAAATCCCCCAACAGTGATTGTCGCGGGCAATGATGACAGCGCATTGGGTGCGGCTCAAGCAGTTGAAGCGCGCGGCCTGAAAGGAAAAATTGCAATCTTTGGTTACGATGGCTCAACCGATGCCCTGAAAGCGGTGCGTGATGGTGTATTAACGGGAACAGTGGATCAGTACCCTGGTAAGCAAGGCCGTGAAGCGGTGAAAATCCTGACCGATTATATTCGTACCGGTGCCCGCCCGGCCACAGTTGATGTTTTAGTGAGCCCGGTCGCTATTACCAGCAAAAATCTAAATGATGCAGAACGTATTGGGCTCGTAAAATAATGTCGCTCGAGACTTTATTATTATCTTCACATCCTGATTCTTCAGCAGTGAGTCGGGATAGTGAGGAATATATTAGCGTTCGGAATCTGACTAAATTATTTTTTGGTCAGACCGTGCTGAATAACGTCTCTTTTTCTCTGCGAGCGGGGGAAATAAGAGCGCTATTAGGTGAGAACGGTGCAGGGAAATCGACGTTAATTAATATATTAAGTGGCGTACATCAACCGGATGGCGGCAGTATTATTTTGCAGGGCCGAACGATTTCATTTAATAAACCACTTGATGCCTGGAAAGCCGGTATTACCACTATCCATCAGGAATTTAGTTTGTTCCCGGATTTAACCGTAGCCGAAACTATTTTCGCCGGACATTTGCCGGTAAATCGATTTGGTTTTGTCCGCTGGAAGACCATTGTGAATGATGCGCGCCAAGTGTTGACATTGCTTGGCGTGTCTATCAATCCATTACGCAAAATTGCTGAATTAAGTATTGCTGAACAGCAGTTGGTGGAAATAGCCCGAGCACTCACATCCAAACCCCAATTAATTATCATGGATGAGCCGACGGCAGCATTAAGCCCCGCTGAAGTCGAAAAATTAAAACAGGTAGTGCGCACCATTGCTGAAAGCGGAGTCGCTGTTATTTATGTTAGTCACCGCCTCGAAGAAATCACAGCACTATGCCAGACCTACAGCGTATTAAGAGACGGCCAGCTTGTCGGGCAGGGCGAAGTTAAAGATGTCTCTATTGATAATCTTGTCCGGCTGATGGTTGGGCGTGATTTAGCCGGGTTCGACCGCTCGGTGCGCGGTGTGACTGGCAGCAATATTCTGGCAGTCGAAAACCTGTCGAGTGCCTCTGCGGGAGCCGATCGCGTCAGTGTGCGTAATGTCAGTTTTACGGTAAAAGCGGGCGAAATTGTCGGTTTTGCCGGGCTGGTGGGGGCGGGAAGAACGGAAATTGCCCGGCTGTTATTTGGTGCAGATCCAATAGGTAGCGGGACATTACGTGTTCAGGGGAAAGCCTACCATCCGTCTTCCCCCCGTGATGCTATTGCCGCCGGTATCGGCCTGGTGCCGGAAGATCGCAAGCAGCAAGCTTTGTTTATGTCTCTGTCAGTAGAAGAGAATTTCGCGATTATCTATTCCCCGTTACGCGCCGCCCATCACTTTATTGACCGGCAACGTGAGCGGGCCTCATTTCTTGATTTTAAACAACAGTTAAACCTGCGCGCCGTTAGCTTGGGGGCCGATATTGCTACGTTGTCGGGGGGGAATCAGCAAAAAGTGGTATTGGCGCGGTGGATGGCTCAGAACCCAGCGCTGCTGATTGTCGATGAGCCGACGCGCGGAGTCGATATTGCCGCGAAAGCGGATGTCCACCGGTTGTTACGGGACATGGCGGCAAAGGGCGTCGCTATCATACTGATTTCCTCAGACTTACCGGAAGTGCTTGCCGTCAGTGACCGCATTCTCACCATGCGTTCGGGGCAATTAACTGGCGAGTTATTGGCGCATGAGGCCAATGAAGAGAATGTTATGCAATTGATGACGCGCTCTCTTGTACCTGTGTGAATTGCGCAAGTATGAATTAATTTATTGGATTAGAGATATGACTATGAGTGCGACAACCCTGACCGGAAATAAAAACAGCAGTAAGACGAAAGCTATTTTGGCGCGTTATGCCCCGCTCATTTTTCTGGTGCTGTTAATGGCGCTATTTGCGTTATTAGCGCCGCGTTTTCTCTCTTCAATCAATCTTTTTAATATTGTCAGGCAAGTTTCTATCTACGGCATTATCGCCGTGGGGATGACATTTATTATTTTGACCCGTGGTATTGATTTATCTGTCGGGGCCATTGCCGCTTTATCTGGTGTGGTCGCTGCGGTGGTCGCCAAAGGCGGTATTGACGGCCAATTTATGCTGTTTTCTGATGGGCGAGAGATTGCTTGGCAATGGGCTGCATTGGCCGCAATTATCACCGGTGGGCTGGCGGGCGCATTGCAAGGGTTGATTATCGCCCGCCTGGCAGTACCAGCATTTGTCGTGACCTTGGGCGGTTTGACCGTATTTCGCGGTCTGACATTGATGATAAGCAACGGCAGCCCGGTCAGTGGGTTTGATGATGCTTTAGGTTGGTGGGGGCGCGGCATGGTGGGGCCGGTGCCAGTGCCAGTGATTGTTTTCGCGGTAGTAGCGATTATCGCCTCAGTGACGCTGCATTTTACCCGCTATGGTCGCTCGATTTATGCCATTGGCTCTAATCCTGAAGCAGCAAGGTTATGCGGCCTGAATGTAAAAGGGGTAGTGACCAGTGTTTATGTGCTGACCGGATTATTAGCTGGCTTGGGGGGCTTCTTGCTCACCGCACGGCTGAATTCTGCGGAGGCGGTGGCAGGGAATCAGTATGAATTGTATGTCATCGCGGCGGTGGTGATTGGTGGCACCAGTTTGTATGGCGGCACCGGCAGTATTTGGGGCACGGTGATTGGCACACTGCTGATTGGCGTGTTGCTCAATGGGCTAGTTATTCTGAATATCTCGCCGTATATCCAGCAGTTGTTAATTGGCGTCATTATTGTTGCCGCCGTGACATTCGATATCTTTATCAAAAGGCAAAAAAGATGAGCAGAGCTGTCTTCCTTACTGGCACCTCTGTTATTGAGGTGTCGAAACAAACCTTGTCGGCGACATCCTTATCCGCCGAATTTGATCATGGCGCTTTGCGCTGGATCCGTTGGCGGGGTGTTGAAGTGTTACGCGCGCTGACATTCCTGGTGCGCACGCCGGGATGGGGAACACCTGAACCGCAGATTAACGGATTAGATATTCAGCAGAGTGATGATGCCTTTGAAGTTAACTATCAGGCGCACTACGTCAATGGCGGCGAACAAGTTACGGTGAATATTCGTTTTGCTGGGCGCAGTGACGGGACATTATCAGCCAGTGCTCGTATTGCTGCCGATACGCCTTTTGCAACCAACCGCACCGGATTTGTGGTGCTGTATCCTTTGGCGGGTTTTGCGGGTACCGCCGTCCATGTTGAAGATGCTGATGGGGAAAGCGCCGAGTTAACCATTCCTGCGGCCATCAGCCCTGGGCAACCTATTTTCAATATTCGCGCCATTACCCATCGGCCGGTTGAAAATCTGTCAGTCACTACCCAATTTGATGGCGATATTTTTGAAGCCGAGGATCACCGCAATTGGTCGGATGCCTCTTTTAAAATATACAGCCGCCCAATTGGTTTGCCTTATCCCTATCGTTTGCTGCCAAGTCAGCCCACGAACCAATCCGTTATTATTCATATTAGCGACGATATCGCCCCACGAGCTGATGAGCCGGCCATCAATACTGCCGAAGCTCGTGTGGCGGTGGGGGCCGCGACCAAACAGCTCATTCCCGCGATTGGTTTGGGGCTGTCTGCGGATGAAAGTGTGGCGGCCATCCCCTATGCGCCACAACTGGCCAATCTTGGGCCAGTTCATTTTTTACTGCGCTATGACCCCGCTGCCCAGCACAATCTTGAGCATCTCGCCGCTGCATCCCAACTGGCGGCCGAGACTCATTTACCGGTGGCGTTTGAATTGCTGCTCACTGCCAGCCATGACCCAAAACCAGAAATCCTACAGGCGGCACAATGGTTAAAAGAGGTCGGAATTTCGCCGGTATCTGTCGCGATCTTCCCCAAAGTTGATGAGCGCTCATTCCAGCCCGGTGAAACTCGCCCGCCATCTCCTTCTGATGTGGATATCTATAGCGCGGCTAAAAAAGCCTTTCCTAATATTCCGATTGGGGGAGGAAGCCCGGCATTCTTTACTGAATTCAACCGCAAGCGCCCCTCGGCGGGCGCATTTGATTTTATCACCCACGCCACTACGCCCACGGTGCACGCGGCGGACGATGCGTCGGTTATCGAAACCTTGCAATCACTGCCACATATCATTAGCTCCGCCAGACAAATTACGGGTTCTGATAAACAGATCGGCGGCGATGTGCCTTACCGCATTGGCCCGATTGGCATTGGTGCGCGGTTAAATCCCTATGGCAGTGGCCCGTTGGCGAATCCAGACTCTGCCCGCGTGGGGTTGGCGGCAAATGACCCGCGCCAGCGCGGCCTGTTTGCGGCGGCATGGCATGTCGGCTACGCCGCCGAGGTTGCCAAACTCGGGGTAGATACTTTGGTTTTGGGCGCGCCGACCGGGCCATTTGGCGTGATTTCAACTCGACAAAGCTATGCCCGTGAATGGTGGGATGAACAGGGCGAGGGCCAGGTGTATCCGCTATTCCATGTGGCCGCTGATCTGGCCGCTGGCAGTGGGAAACCGCGCCTCGAAACCACCTCAAGCAGTGAAAAATTGGCGGTGATTGGCTGGCAAGAGAGCCGCGAAAACATCCTGCTGATTGCCAATCTTACCCCTGAGCCAGTGAGTGTCACGCTAGCAGAGGTGGGTGTGGCTCGGGTGCGCATTCTGGATGTTGCCCACAGTGAACCGGCGGCGTTATCTCCTCAGTTATTCCGTCAGGAAAGTGATGAGCGGAATATCGGGCAGGGCATCAGTCTGGATGCTTACGCAGTGGCAAGAATCAGTTATCAGAGAAATTAAGCCCATGATTGCAAAATTAAAAGGCGCTGTTATTGGCTGTGGCTTCTTTGCCCAAAACCATCTGGCCGGTTGGCAAGATATTGACGATGTCGAGATTGTCGCGGTCTGTGATTTAGACATTGCGAAAGCTAAAGCGGCGGCAGAGAAATTCGGCATTGCGCATTACACCGATGACGTCAACGCACTGTTCGCGGCACATACGCTAGATTTTGTTGATCTTCCCACCACGATGGAAACTCATGAAGCCCTGGTGGCCGCTGCGGTGGCGCATCATATTCCGGTGATTGTGCAAAAACCGTTTGCACCGGATCTGGACGGCTGCCGCCGGATGGTGGCCATGGCACAGGCGGCAAATGTGCCGCTGATGGTGCATGAGGATTTTCGTTTTCAGAATGTTTTCAGAGCCGCGAGAAAGATTATCGACAGTGGCGAATTAGGGGAATTAACCTTTGGTCGGTTGTCGTGGCGAACCGCCATTGATGTCTATTCCAACCAACCTTATCTGATAAAGGTTAAGCGTTTCATGATCATGGACGTTGGCATTCACTTGTTGGATCTGGCGCGGTTTTTATTTGGTGATGCTCACGGCGTGTTTTGCCGCACTCAGCAAATCAAAGCGGGCATTGCCGGTGAAGATGCCGCCACCATTTTACTCTCACATGACAATGGCGCGACGACAGTGCTCGATTTCAGCTATGCATCACAGCGTCTCCCAGACCCTTTCCCACAGACATTGGTCGAGATTGAAGGCACCGCTGGCACCTTATTGATTGGGGCCAATCAGGTGATCACCGTCCACGCTAATGGTCAATCCAGACAGGAAAAAATCGCGCATGACGGGCGGTCATGGGCCAGTGAGCCCTGGACGCAAATTCAGGACAGCGTGGTGCATACCCAACGCCATTTTATTACATGTTTGCGCCAGAATCGCGAACCGGAAACATCAGGGCGAGACAGTTTATTGACCTACGGCTTGCTCGAGGCGGCCTATTTGTCGGCGTCAACCGCGCGGCAAGTTCAGCCCGAGAGAGATTAAAACTCGCGAGGAGACATGATGAGTTTAAAGAACATAAGATTAAAAAACATAGGGTTGGAAAATAATCGGCCATTGGGGAAAACAGGGTTTCACCTCCCGGTGATTGGAGTGGGAACCTGCCCACTCGGCGAGTTATATGAAGAAATCGCCGAGCAGGATGCGCAGGCGACACTGGAAACCGCCTGGGATAATGGCATCCGTTTATATGACACTGCGCCGTGGTATGGGCGTGGTCAAGGGGAGCACCGCACCGGGCGATTTTTGTACAGAAAAAACCGCGACGATTATGTGCTGTCCACCAAAGTCGGCCGACGCCTGCTCGCGCCGCGCGCGCGCAAAACGTTCCAAACTGCGCCCTGGCAAGGTGGGCTGGCCTTTAATCATGTCCACGATTACACCTATGACGGCATTTTGCGCTCCTATGAAGACAGCCTACAGCGGCTGGGGATCAATAAAGTCGATATTTTGTATATCCATGATTTGGATACCGGCTATTTCCCCGATGAACAAGATTTACTCAGCAAATTAAAAGAGCTGGAATCTGGCGGCTTCCGGGCGTTGGAAGAGTTGAAAGCCGCTGGCGAAATTGCCGCATTCGGTGCTGGAATTAATGAGCCAGGCATGATTAACCGCTTCTTAGATCGTTATCCATTGGATGTGTTTTTGGTGGCGTCGCGCTACACCTTGTTGGAGCAAGAAATCTATGCCGACGAGCTGCTGCGGGCACAACAACAGGGCGCGGGCATCGTCATTGGCGGCGTATTTAACTCCGGGGTTTTGGCGACCGGTATTCAGGATGGCGCGCGTTATGACTATGGCAAATTGCCGGTTTCAGTGGCTGACCGAGTGAGAAAGCTGCAAGCCGTCGCGGCCGAGTTTGCTGTCCCGCTGGCCGCCGCCGCCCTGCAATTCCCATTGGGATTCAGTGCCGTCGCCAGTGTGTTGTATGGCCCATCCCGGTTGGCTGAAGTCACACAAAATTCAGTGAATTTTCAGCATCCTATCCCCACAGAATTTTGGCTGGCATTAAGAGCGCAGGGGGTGATTGCCGAACATATTCCACTACCCGGCCTGCCAGCATGAGTGCGGAACCATTATTTTTCAGGGGGTTATATGACATACAAAACAATAATCTCGGCCAATGAATTGGCTGACCATCTGCATGAGACCAATTGGGTCATTTTAGATGCGCGCTTCACGTTAGAGGATGAAAACTGGGGGGAAATCCAGTATTCGGCGGGGCATATTCCCGGCGCTCACTACGCCAATCTGGCCACGGATTTGTCCGGCACGGTTATTCCGGGGCAGACCGGACGCCGCCCACTGCCGCAGATTGAGGTGTTTATCAACACACTTTCTCAGTGGGGAATTGGCCCCGACACGCAAGTCATTGTGTATGACGCCAGCGGCGGATTGATGGCGGCATCCCGGACATGGTGGATGTTGCGTTGGTTAGGGCACGATGCAGTGGCGGTATTAGATGGCGGTTGGCCGCAATGGATTGAGGCCGGTTACCCGACCTCCGCCGAAGTTGAAAGCCCGACTCTGGCTGTATTTGTTGCCGAAGAGCGCCCTGATTATCTTGCGGACGTGGCGCTGGTGGATAGTGTTCGTCAGAACCCGGAATGGGCGGTGTTTGATTCCCGCTCAGAAGCCGGTTTCCATGGTGGCGGTGTCTATCATGATCCGGTTCGTGGGCACATTCTGGGCGCCAGGCTGGCTGACCGCGCCAATACCCTTGACAGCAATGGGCTGTTTTTTTCACCACAACAGTTACGTCAGCATTACACCCGTCTCTTGGGGGACGTGCCGATTGAGCGCACTATTTTTTACTGTGGTTCCGGCGTAACTGCGGCTCAGAATCTTTTGGCGGTGGCACATGCGGGGTTGGGTGATGCCAAACACTATGTGGGTTCTTGGAGTGAATGGATTATTGATCTCGCACGTCCGGTAGAGCTTTAGATCCTGCAACTCCAATGACGTTGGGTCTGGCTTTTAGCGAAAAACAGATTTTAACATTTCATATCAATGCTGGCGGTGGTGTCGGCGGGTGATTATTTGAAGGTATCTATGAGTAATATTATTGAAAAGCTATTTTCGTTACAGGGCAAAGTGGTGCTGGTTTCTGGTGCGGGCGGTGCCATTGGCAGTGTGCTGAGTAAGGCGCTGGCGAATGCCGGAGCAACAGTGGCATTACACGATATCGATATCGCGCGCATCCAACCGATTCAAGACGCCATTGAAGCCGAAGGCGGCAAAGCTTTGTCGATTACCGCTGATTTGAGCGATGTCGCGGCATGCCGCCAGTTGGTCGATACTGTATATGACCAACTGGGGCGTATAGATATCCTGCTCACCAGTGCCGGTGTCAATCGCAGGAAGCCGATTAAAGATGTCAGCGCCGAAGACTTTGATGCCATTATTGATATTAATTTGCGTAGCGTTTACTTTTTGGCGCAAGCCGTCCAACCCTATATGGCGAAACAAGGGGGCGGTAAAATCGTGAATATCAGTTCACTGAGTGCGAAGCACGCTTTTAACACAATTTCTGTCTATGCCGCGTCAAAAGCCGCCGTCAGCCAATTAACCAAAGCAATGGCGCGCGAATGGGTGGGTGACAATATTCAAGTCAATGCGATTGAACCGGGTTTTATTAAAACTGAGTTTACCCGCCCGCTGTGGGATGATGAATATCGCTCCAAATGGTTCCAGAACTTTATTCCTCAAGGCCGGTTAGGTAACCCAGATGATCTCATTGGCGCAGTGCTGTTTTTAAGCTCGGCTGCATCGGCTTATTTGACCGGACAAGCAATTACCATTGATGGGGGGGTGTTGTCAGGTTCTTCATGGGTGAATCCCGATCCCCTTCGCTCTTGACACTGCGGCGGTGTTAGCGGCGCTTGCGCACCCGAATCACTGACTGCCCGTTGACCTTAAAATAAATAGATTTATCGGAATGCGTTTACTTGCTGCCTATCTGTAGCTCCAATGATTTTGGGGATCCTCATTATTGCTTGACGCCGCAGGGGGTTACACTTGTTGGATACGAAAATCCCCTCCAGTAGGAGGGGACGTTTATATCTAATGTGGTGTAGGGTTAATTTGCTGTTACAACACTGGGCATAGGATTGAAATCAAAATAACCAGGTAATCTTTGAGTTCCCAGTTCCTGACCTAGATCTTTGAACCCTGCCATATATTCAATCATAGTATCAGCGGAGTATATCTCGTCATTAAGATATTCTGCTTCTTGCTCGGTATAGTCTGAGATGCTGTCTCTAAGCATTCTAACATCAGTGATATCGGCCACGTCAGAAATATCAGAAATAACTTTATTAGGATTGGTGAATGGATTATCTAGTGGCTTGGAAACCAGAAGTTCGCTTACATCATATACCTTACCGTCAATGACTATCTTTTCAATAACAGTCCCATGGTTAATATCTAATTTTACAAGTTGAGAAGTATAATCACTGAATGCTGTTTTTATCTTGGTATATAGTTCTGAACTCTTTTCATCATTCTGTGAGTTAGCAATATTAATTATCTCGTCAAAATGACTATTAACATTGTCAATAGACTCTGAAAGTAGGGCTGCCGGAACCCTTCCTTTCTGATAAAAATCATACATTTTATCGAATTCGAATAGTGCATTACGGGATTGGATAGCAGTATATGAGTGTGTTTTGGTAGCATTCATCACATCAACGTTTTGATATGTAGAGTTAAAAGCTTCATAGGCTTTATCTAAGTTTCTCTTGCGTTCAGTGTAACCGCTATCGTTAAATGTTACTACATTTTGAGTTTTTTTATCGCGGATATAAGCCCGGCCATCTTTACTTGAATATTCTAAGTTCTCTATTTTGGTGTTTTTAAATGTTAGGGTGTCGGTACCACCAGCATCGCTAATAACATAATGACTCTTCCCTAAGTCTATATTGAAATTATTATTTCCTGATTTCCCCTTTAATACTCTTACTTCGACTGCTGAATCTTCTGTTGCATGGCTATTATCTGTCATTTTCATTCCTGTTTATTTATTGCGGTTGTGGTTTGTCATTACAGGCGGTTTGTATTCGTGCACCTGACAAACCGTACTGTAATCACTTTCTAGTCCGGTTAAAATAAACAAACAATAAACATGTTCTCACAGTAATTTAATTAAATATATTTATATTATATATTGTTTTATAAAGTGGCATTTAATTTTGGCGTGTCAGTAATGGAAGGGATAATATAAATATCGGGTACTGAATTTATGTCGATACAGTACCCGAGTTCAAACCTAATTATTTAATCTTGTTAATATTTTTCACATCGACTTCCACAGAATTCCAGTCTTTATCCACTTTCCCTTCGATTTGGACTTTATCTTGTGGTGTGATGGTTTGGCCTTTCCAGCGCTTGTTGTCGATATCCACTGTAATGGTGCCGGTGCTATCGCGGAAAGTATAAGTATCATGGCCGAGCCGCTCTACGATATTCCCCTCTAAAGTGACGCGGGCGTCATCGCGCATGCTTTTCACTTTATCGACCGTGGTATTTGTTGCACTTGGGCCAGAGAAGCCACCTTGTGTTGCGGGTTGAGTCTGTGTTGTTGCCGGGCCGTCGAAACCCCCTTGCGCGGTGTTTGTCGCACTTTGCGCCAAGAAGGGTGTACTGCATAACATAGCCAAAGTGGCAACTAAGGTCAGTTTCTTCATTTTATTGCTCCTTCAATGAATGAATTATTGCATTTGAAACCAGAGGCCTTTTCGACCTCGCTACCCAATACTAGACCAAAATCACGTTAGAATTCGTCTAATAAGAAAGCAACCCATGCTCAAAAGGGCTGTTTGATGAATACAAATGGGGATAAAGTCTATTTAATCAACTTGATTGAGTGTTTTTTCTTTGCTGGCACTGGTCGTTTGATTATGCCGATAATAAGAAAGAATGATGAAAGGCCGCCCTGTTATGGCACTTTTTCGGCGAGCTGGACTCCAATCTCTGGTTATCATTTTTCAACTGCCATGCTTTTGCTTCTGTGCCGGGTTCTTTGCAAAAAGAGTTCTTTGTAGAAAATGTTCTTTGCAGAAAAGCTGATTGAATGCAGTGGTTTTTTAAGGAGCTTTAGATGAATATTCGCCTACGGTTGTCAGGGGTGCGCTTGTTGTTACTGGGGGCCCCTCTGTTATTGGCCGGGTGTTCAGCCACGTCCGGGTTTTCTTGGTCAAGTTTGTCTCCACTTAATTGGTTTAGCGGCAGCAGCAGTATGCAGGTTACTGATAATGGTGTCGGTGGTATCACGGCCAGTACCCCTTTGAGTGAAAATGAGATTAAAGAAGGGCTGAAAGGTGATTATCGGCTGCGTAGTGGTATGGCAACCAATGATGGCAAGCTGGTTTCTTTCTACCAAGCCATGAAAGAAAACCAAATTAAATTGGTTATCTCGGGCCAGCCTAAAGGCACAGTAGAGCGTATTGATGTCATGGATAAAGATATTCCGAGCCAATGGGGTGTTAGTATTGGATCGCCATTCAGTCAGTTATATAAAAAAGCCTTTGGTGTTTGTCAGAAAGGCACTGGCGATGATAGTGGTCAAATAGAATGTGCAGCACCTGACAGCAAGCATGTTAGTTATTTATTTGCGGGCAACTGGCATGGCCCAGAGGGCTTAATGCCATCTGACGATACTTTGCAAAGCTGGAAAGTTAGCAAGATTATATGGCGTGCTAAAAGCGAATAAATATTATTCGCCTATTAAGGCGTTATATTCTGCGCCTTAATAATCCCACCTGACTAAAAATCCATTTTCCTCCGCTCAATTTTATTTTGCGTTGACGCAAGGTTATTTTAATCGCTTCAGCTATGATATTTGGCATAATTGATATGAGCTTTTAGTGAGGAAGAGAAATGACTCAAGTTCAGAGTGGCATTTTGCTGGAGCATTGCCGTTTTGCCATTTTTATGGAAGCAAAAGTACAGGGCGAATTTGATGCTATTCGCCAAGGGTGCAAAAAATTCTGCCTTGCATTGCAAGAGTTACAACAAAAATTCCCTAATGAGCACTTGGGCGCAGTGATCGCTTTTGGTTCAGATATTTGGCATGACCTATCCAATGGCCAGGGTGCGCCAGAATTAAAGCCTTTTGTTGCCTTGGGCAAAGCGCCGATGATTGCCCCTGCCACCCAACGCGATTTATTGATTCATATTCAGTCATTACGCCAAGATATTAACTTTACTTTAGCACAAGCCGCTGTTGCCGCTTTTGGTGATGCTATTGCGGTTGAAGAGGAGACCCATGGTTTCCGCTGGGTGGAAGAGCGTGATTTTACTGGCTTTATTGATGGTACAGAAAATCCGCAAGGAGAAAGCCGGCCAGAAGTTGCTGTCATTGCTGAGGGCGAAGAGGATGCCGGTGGCAGTTATGTATTAGTTCAGCGTTATGAGCATGACCTGAAAAAATGGCAACGTATCCCAGAACACAAACAAGAACAAATTGTGGGGCGGACTAAGCATGATAGTGAAGAGTTGCCATCGGACCAGCGTCCTGATACTTCCCATGTTAGCCGGGTTGACCTTAAAGAGAATGGCAAAGGGCTGAAAATTCTACGTCAAAGCTTGCCTTACGGCACCGCCAGCGGCAAACACGGTTTGTATTTTATTGCCTATTGCGCGCGTTTACACAATATCGAGCAGCAATTATTGAGCATGTTCGGCTCAATAGACGGTAAGCACGATCTGTTATTAGGTTTTAGTAAGCCAGTGACTGGCAGTTATTACTTTGCGCCGTCGCTGACTAAATTATTGTCTTTATAAGTGCACTTATTCTGCATGACAAAAGGCCGGTTTCCCGGCCTTTATCTTTTTGTGACTCATTAAGTATTGTTATTAAATCGCTATTGCGTCGCGCATTCTATTCACCACGGTCTGTTTCTGTTCATTAGTCAGTGCGCGTAATGGTAAGCGCGGATTACCGGCATCAATGCCGTGTAATTGCATCGCTGCTTTACCGGCGGCAACGCCACCAAATTCAACCAAGACGCGAATAAGTGCAATAACCTGATCCATGCCGCGTTGTACGGCAACTTGGTTACCCGCATTAAAATCAGCAATGATTTTATGGAACAGCGGTGCTGCATAATTATAAGTGCTGCCAACTGCGCCAATCGCGCCGACGGCCAGTCCGCCCGGTAAATGCTCATCAACCCCGAATGGGATATCAAATTTACCGCCGCTGACACGTAGACAGCGCTGGAATTCATACAAATCCGCATTATTGAATTTAATCCCTGACAGGTTTGGGATTTTTGCTTCGGCTTTGATGAGGAATTGTTCCATATCCAAATTCACACCGGACATTCCGGAATGATAGTAATAAAAGCCTTTCGAGGGAGCCGCTGCCGCGATGGCCTGACAATAAGCAATGAGGTCGTCAAGATTACCCGGTTTGAAGAAGCATGGGCCGATGGCAGAGGTTGCGAAGATATCCAGTGTTTCGGCATGGCGAGAAAGGTCGACGGCATCTTTAATACTCAATGCGCCAGTATGTAAGGTAATGCTCAGTTTACCTTGCGCTGCTTTTACCCAGCGCTCGGCAATTTTTTTGCGCTCTTCTACTGAGCAATGAATGCCTTCGCCCGTGGTGCCACACACATAAACCCCTTTTACCCCATCATTCACCAGATGCTCGGCAATTTGGTCGATGACGGGATAATTAACTTCACCCTGCTCATCAAAGGGAGTGTGCGGAGCTGCGATCAGGCCAGTTAACTTTTTCATACGCATCCTTAATAAATCAGAGAGAGTCGGGGCATGGTTAGCCAAAATAGTTTTGAGTACAAGTGACATCTGGTGTAATCAATTACTCGTCAGTTTTGCTGTTTCACGTTGTTGAATAGCTTCACAAAACCAACTACAAATATGTTCTATACGCGTAATGGCAGAGCCGACGGTGACGGCATAAGCGCCTGCGGATATTGCCGCAGCGGCTAATGCTGGCGAGTTATAACGACCTTCTGCAATCACTCTACAGCCCGCTTGCGATAACTGTTTTACCAGTTCTAAGTCCGGTTCAGTGGGAATTGATGTTTGGGTATAGCCCGACAAAGTGGTGCCGATAAAATCGATACCTAAGCGGTGTGCTAACAAGGCATCTTCAATATTAGAGGCATCAGCCATCGCCAGGCAGCCGGTTGTCTGCACCCGTTGGAATAAATCTTCTACTGAAACCGGGCGAGGGCGGCAGGTGACGTCAAAAGCGATAATATCGGCTCCGGCGGCACTTAACGCATCTACATCTTCTAGCCAAGGTGTAATTCTGACGTCTGAATCAGGCAAATCACGTTTAATAATGCCGATGATTGGAGCATCGGTAACCCGGCGCACCGCTTCAATATTCCGAATGCCCTCAATCCGCAGACCAACCGCGCCACCTGCCAGTGATGCCAGTGCCATTGCCGCCACAATTTCTGGCGTATCCATGGCACTGCCGGGTACAGGTTGGCACGAGGCGATAAGGCCATTCTGGAGCTGGTGGCGGAGGCGACTTGTTTTACTTAGGTTCAGATTGCTCACGGTCTTTAGCTCCGATAAGATATTTTAAATGAAGTTTTACTCCATTATGTTAGATCTTTTATCCGTAGGGTGCAATGATCAACCTTCCATTAATCGGATCAAAAAGTATTTTTGTGGAGTGTAACTCCAATATTAAAATAACTATGGAGTTGTGGCGAAAAAATTGTCATAGTCATCCTATCAACATCATTACAGGTACAGAGGGTTGCGCCAGATGGGAAAAGTGTTGGCACTGGATATCGGTGGGACAAAGATTGCTGCAGCGGTGGTGACTGAAAGCGGCATGTTGGTTGGTCGTCAGCAGATGGCGACACCCCGAGGCGGGGCAGCACAACTGGCTATTGCGCTGGAAACATTAATAGCACCTTATCGTCATCTGGTTGATTTTATTGCTGTTGCTTCAACAGGCATTATCAGTGGCGGCCGTTTGACAGCACTTAATCCGGCTAATTTGGGCGGCTTAGCGGATTTTCCGTTACAAGATTGTATCCGGTCGGTCGCTGACTTGCCTTGTGTGCTGCTCAATGATGGGCAGGCGGCTGCATGGGCTGAGTATCAGGCATTAAGTCGTGATAGTGACAATGAAATTTCTGTAAACAATATGATGTTTGTGACGGTATCTACCGGTGTAGGCGGTGGCATCGTGTTGAATAAAAAACTCCTGGTCGGTCATCATGGGTTGGCCGGGCACATTGGCCACACGTTGGCCGATCCCCACGGCCTGTTATGTGGCTGTGGCCGTCGAGGATGTGTCGAAAGTGTGGCCTCCGGTACGGCAATCGGCGCAGAAACGCTGGGCTGGAAACAGCCAGTGACCGCCGTTAAGGTATTTGAATTAGCGCAGCAGGGCAATATTCAGGCGGAAAACATTATTAACCGCTCGGCGACCGCCATTGCTCAGATGTTGGCCGATATGAAAATGGCCTTGGATCTGGAAATAGTGATTTTGGGTGGTAGTGTCGGGTTGGCGGTGGGCTATTTGGAGCGGGTTATCGGCGCGCAAAAAATATTGCCGGAAATCTATCGGGTGCCCGTTCAGGCTGCTCATCACCAGCAAGATAGCGGGTTATTGGGGGCGGCACTGTGGGCCAGATCATCACTGTAGTCATAACATCAAAGCAAAACTATTGAGGTCAATATGATCAGTGGATCATTAACACAAACAGCTTTTTTCAGCGGGTTACCAGAACGTTTGCAATGGGTTTTAGCCTATTTGGCTAAGACGCCGTTGGTAGAATTAAGTTGTGGGCGTCATGAAATAGATGGCGAATTTGTTTTCATGAATGTGATGGAGTTCGATACCCAACCGGCTGAGAGTAAGAAAGCAGAAATGCACCAAACCTATGCCGATGTTCAACTGCTGATAAGTGGCATTGAGGGTATTGAATACTCAGTGCTGACACCGACCGAGCATCTTGAGCTTTATCATGCGGACGACGACTACCAACTTATCGCTGACATTCCAGATAAAAGCCAATTACGCATGCTACCGGGGATGTTTGCGGTATTTCTACCGGGCGAACCTCATAAGCCAGGTTGCCAGATTGCGGGATCGGGCACTATCAAAAAAGTGGTGGTGAAAGTTCATCATAGCTTATTGCATAACACATTATCTATATGATTTTTAAATAATAATAATGCAGGTTATCTTTGACATCTTCCCCGGCCCCCCGGGGTTTTTTTATTGATCTCACCTCGCACAATCCCGCCATTGGTCTTCACGAAATGGGTCAATTATGTCATGATACGCGACAGAAGCGTCCCTATCCGTCAATTCTCTTTCCCTTGAGGTGTCTGCGTGAATACTGGTGCCCCCCGTTTTAAGCCAGGTAAAATTCTTGATGCCTTGGGTGCGATGCAAAATAGCCTGACCCGCTCAGCGCAGCGCATTGCTGCTTATATTTTGGCGGAACCTGCCAAAGTTACCCAACTTTCTATTGCTGATCTTTCTTCCCTTACACAAGCTGGTGAAGCCACGATTATCCGTTTTTGCCGCACTCTGGGTTATAAAGGATTCCAAGATTTCAAAATGGATTTGGCCATTGAGGTGGCAACCCGCCATCACAGTGAAAACAGTCTGTTAGATGCGGATGTGCAAGAGGGCGATGATGCGCTGGCGATTGGCAATAAATTGCAATCGGCGATCAATAATGTGTTGTCTGAAACCCTAAACCTGTTGTCTATCGAGAGTGTCGAGCAGGTGGTTAAACTGCTGCGCCCGGCTGATCGAATCTGCATTTTTGGGGTTGGTTCATCCGGTATCACCGCGGAAGATGCCAAAGGTAAATTGATGCGTATCGGATTGCGGGTCGATGCGGCTACAAATAATCACTTTATGTATATGCAGGCCTCTTTGATGCGCCCCGGTGATGTAGCAATAGGTATCAGCCATTCGGGTACCTCAGCTGAAACCGTGCATGCATTAAAACTGGCGAAACAGGCCGGTGCCACCACCGTGGCGCTGACGCACAATATGGGCTCCACCATTACGGAACTGGCCGATTATGTGCTGATTAACGGCAACCGTCAGGGGCAGTTGCAAGGGGACTCCATTGGCACCAAAATTGCGCAACTGTTTGTGTTAGATCTGATTTATGCCCTGTTGGTCAAAGCTGATCCTGCTCAGGCAGAAAGTATTAAACGTAAAACAACCCAAGCCGTCAGCCAAAATGGATGACCGGTAATCTATTTCTGCTGCCATATCTAGCCACTGCTGCGGAGATCTTTCGCCCGCAGTGGTAAATACCTCATCATTCTGTTGCTTATCTTACTCACTCTGGCATTTCGCTATCTTTGTCACGTTTTAGAGACATTGTGATTGAAATAGCGGGCTAATCTTATACACTCAAATGGAGTTTTACTCCTTTTGTTTTATTTGTTTGGAGTAAAACCACATAAATATAAATGTGGCAAGAACCGTCGGGTAGTGACAGATTAAGTGATTTTAAACAATCGGTTGCTATGGTTTACCTGCCGCGAGGAAAACAGTTTCTGCCAGTGAATTTAGCTGGTGGTGGAGAGAGAGCGACGATATGAGCACTTCAGTACAACCACAAATGGACAAAACACCTCGTGGAGAGAAACCATTGCGCTGGTACCAGCAGCTCACCTCTGCACAATGGAAGGCATTTATTGCCGCCTGGATCGGTTATGCCCTGGACGGCTTTGATTTTGTTCTTATTACTCTGGTTCTGACGGATATTAAACAAGAATTCGGTTTGACGCTGATTCAAGCAACCAGTCTGATTTCGGCGGCCTTTATCTCGCGTTGGTTCGGAGGGTTGGTGCTAGGTGCTATGGGTGATCGTTATGGCCGTAAATTAGCCATGATCACCAGTATTGTGCTGTTCTCCTTTGGTACGCTGGCCTGTGGTTTGGCGCCGGGCTACACCACACTGTTTATTGCTCGACTGATTATTGGTATCGGGATGGCGGGGGAGTATGGCTCCAGTTCAACCTACGTGATGGAGAGCTGGCCTAAGAATATGCGTAACAAAGCCAGTGGCTTCCTGATTTCTGGCTTCTCTATCGGCGCAGTATTAGCCGCGCAGGCTTATAGCTATGTGGTCCCAGCATTTGGCTGGCGTATGCTTTTCTACATTGGTTTACTGCCGATTATCTTTGCTTTGTGGTTGCGTAAAAATCTGCCGGAAGCAGAAGATTGGGAAAAAGCACAAATTAAACAACAGCAATCGAAGCAAACCAAAGACCGTAACATGGTGGATATTCTGTATCGCAGCAACTTGAGCTACCTGAATATTGCGCTGACACTCTTTGCCGCCGCCGCCCTTTATGCTTGTTTCACGGGCATGGTATCCACCCCTGTCGTGGTGCTCCTCGGTATTCTTTGCGCCGCAGTATTTATCTACTTTATGGTACAAACCAGTGGCGATCGCTGGCCGACCGGCGTGATGTTGATGGTGGTGGTGTTCTGTGCCTTCCTCTACTCATGGCCGATCCAGGCATTATTGCCCACTTACCTGAAAATGGATTTGGGCTATGACCCACACACAGTAGGCAACGTGTTGTTCTTCAGTGGTTTTGGTGCCGCAGTGGGCTGTTGTGTCGGGGGCTTCCTGGGGGATTGGCTCGGAACGCGTAAAGCCTATGTCACCAGTTTGCTGATTTCACAATTACTAATAATTCCACTGTTTGCTATTCAGGGCAGCAGTATCCTGTTCCTCGGCGGGTTATTGTTCCTGCAACAGATGCTGGGCCAGGGGATTGCCGGGTTGCTACCAAAACTGTTGGGCGGCTACTTTGATACTGAACAACGTGCCGCGGGGCTGGGCTTTACCTATAACGTCGGCGCATTGGGCGGGGCATTAGCACCGATTCTGGGGGCTTCAATTGCTCAGCATCTCAGCCTCGGTACAGCGTTGGGTTCACTCTCATTTAGCCTGACATTCGTTGTGATTTTACTGATTGGTTTTGATATGCCATCCCGCGTGCAGCGCTGGGTTCGTCCATCCGGTTTGCGTATGGTGGATGCCATTGACGGCAAACCATTCAGTGGCGCTATCGGCCCAGTGGGTGCCAGTGTTGTGACGCAGAAATAATATTTCTACCTAAGAACGCATTTTTATCGCCCGGTGCAGTTTAGCCGGGCTTTTTATTGACCAGATATAAGTGAAATAGGCGGCTGGCGACCAGCGCGGTGACTGGCTTATAGCATTTGATACTTGTACATCACTAAACGGTATATAAAAGCGTTATAGGTATGCACCTAGTTATAAATACACTGAACATAATTTAAAGGCACAACATTCTCAATGAATAAGCTTGTTGCCAAATGAACCCAGTGAATAAGGTGCAAAATGAAACAGGTTTCAATAAAGAAAAATGGATGGACCCGAGTTGCCTTATTTAGTGCGCTAATCTTTGGTAGCGCAACCGCTTCCGCCACCGAGTTGCTCAATAGCTCCTATGATGTTTCCCGTGAATTATTCAGCGCCTTGAATCCGGGCTTTGAGACACAGTGGGAACAGCAAAACCCTGGCGACAAGCTGACTATTAAACAATCCCATGCCGGTTCCTCCAAACAGGCATTGGCTATCCTGCAAGGTCTGAAAGCGGATGTGGTGACCTACAACCAAGTCACTGATGTGCAAATCTTGCATGACCGCGGCAATCTAATCCCCGCTGACTGGCAAGCGCGTTTACCTAACAATAGCTCGCCATTCTACTCCACCATGGCTTTCCTGGTGCGTAAGGATAATCCAAAGAATATCCATAGCTGGGATGATTTGGTGCGTGAAGACGTCAAGCTGGTATTCCCGAATCCCAAAACCTCCGGTAATGGCCGTTATACCTATTTGGCCGCCTGGGGGGCAACTGAACAAGCTAATGGTAAAGACGAAGCTAAAACCCGCGATTGGATGAAACGTTTCCTGAAAAATGTGGTGGTGTTTGACACTGGCGGTCGTGGTGCCACCACCACTTTTGTTGAGCGCGGCTTGGGCGATGTGCTGATCAGTTTTGAATCTGAAGTCAATAATATCCGCAAAGAATATGGCAGCGACAAATATGAAGTGATTGTGCCGCCGGTCGATATTCTGGCGGAATTCCCCGTCGCTTGGGTGGATAAAAATGTCGAGAAGAATGGCACTGAGAAAGCCGCCAAAGCTTACCTGAATTACCTCTACAGCCCACCGGCACAGCAGGTGATTACCAGCTTTAACTACCGTGTTTATGATAAAGCGGCCATGGAAGCGGCTAAATCCCAATTCCCGGAGACCAAATTATTCCGCGTTGAAGAGCAATTCGGTAGCTGGCCACAAGTGATGAGCACCCACTTCGCCACCGGCGGGGTGCTGGATAAATTGTTAGCAGAAGGCCATCAGTAATGATGTCGGCATCCAGTAAACGGGTTCTGCCCGGATTCACCCTCAGTCTTGGGAGCAGCCTGCTTTACACCTGCCTGATCTTGTTATTACCGCTCAGTGCATTAGTGATGCAAGTGGCCCAGATGAGTTGGGCACAATACTGGGAGGTGATAACCAACCCTCAGGTGGTTGCCGCTTATAAAGTGACCTTACTGGCCGCCGGTGTAGCCAGTATTTTCAATGCGGTATTTGGCATGTTGATGGCCTGGATTCTGACGCGCTATCAATTCCCAGGCCGCAGTTTACTCGATGGTTTGATGGATTTACCCTTCGCCTTACCCACGGCGGTGGCGGGCCTGACACTGGCAACCTTGTTTTCTACCACCGGTTGGTACGGAGCCTGGCTATACGACGTTTTGGGAATCAAAGTCTCCTTTACCTGGTTAGGGATTGCGGTCGCTATGGCCTTCACCAGCTTGCCGTTTGTGGTGCGTACCGTGCAGCCGGTCTTGGAAGAGTTAGGGCCAGAATATGAGGAAGCAGCGGAAACGTTAGGGGCCAGCCGCTGGCAGAGTTTCCGTCTGGTGGTGATGCCAGAACTGGCTCCGGCATTACTGGCAGGAACCGCATTATCCTTTACTCGCAGTCTGGGCGAATTCGGTGCGGTGATTTTTATCGCCGGTAATATTGCCTGGAAGACGGAAGTGACCTCGCTGATGATTTTCATCCGCTTGCAAGAATTTGATTACCCGGCGGCCAGCGCCATTGCGTCAGTTATTCTGGCGGTTTCACTGGCGCTGTTGTTCGGCATCAACACGTTACAAAGTCGCTTTGGTCGACGGATAGGAGGGCATTGATGGCTGATATCACAGAATTTAATGGTGTGGCCCGCCCTCCGATCAACTGGGGAAAATGGACGTTGATCGCCATCGGCGCACTATTCTCGTTTTTATTGCTGGTGATCCCGATGGTGTGGATCTTTATCACTGCGTTCTCGAAAGGGATCGAGGTGGTCGGGCAGAACTTATTTGACCCCGATATGCTGCACGCCATTTGGCTGACGGTGCTGGTGGCGCTGATTACCGTGCCGGTGAACCTGGTATTCGGTGTGGTACTGGCTTGGCTGGTGACGCGGTTTGTTTTCCCCGGTCGCCAGTTATTGATGACATTAATTGATATTCCGTTTGCCGTTTCCCCGGTGGTTGCCGGTCTGATGTATCTGCTGTTTTACGGCTCAAACGGGGTGGTGGGCGGCTGGTTGGATTCTCACGATATCCAATTGATGTTCTCCTGGCCCGGCATGGTGCTGGTCACCATCTTCGTCACCTGCCCATTTGTGGTGCGTGAGTTGGTGCCGGTGATGATGAGTCAGGGCAGTCAGGAAGATGAGGCTGCGGTGTTGTTGGGGGCCTCTGGCTGGCAAATGTTCCGCCGTGTGACCCTGCCGAACATTCGCTGGGCATTGCTGTATGGCGTGGTGTTGACTAACGCTCGCGCCATTGGTGAATTCGGTGCGGTTTCGGTCGTTTCCGGTTCTATTCGCGGCGAGACCTATACCTTGCCGCTGCAAGTTGAGTTATTGCATCAGGATTACAACACCGCCGGGGCCTTTACCGCCGCCGCGTTATTGACCCTGATGGCAATAGTGACCCTTTTTCTGAAAAGCGGCCTGCAATGGCGCTTAGCGCGTCAGGTTGTTCGTCTTGAACAGGAGCAAAAGCATGAGCATTGAGATTGATAATATCAGTAAGTATTTTGGCCGCACCAAAGTGCTGAATGACATCACACTTGATATTCCTTCCGGCCAAATGGTGGCTTTGCTTGGCCCTTCTGGTTCGGGAAAAACCACCTTATTGCGCATTATTGCCGGGTTGGAGAATCAAAACGCCGGGCGTTTAAGTTTCCACGGCACTGATGTGAGCCGCTTGCATGCGCGTGACCGCCGTGTTGGGTTTGTGTTCCAGCATTACGCGCTGTTCCGCCATATGACGGTGTTCGATAACATTGCTTTCGGTTTGACGGTGTTACCGCGCCGTGAGCGGCCTAATGCGGCGGCTATCAAGCAGAAAGTGACCCAGTTACTGGAAATGGTGCAATTAGGTCATTTGGCGAGCCGCTATCCATCACAACTTTCTGGTGGTCAAAAACAGCGAGTGGCTTTGGCGCGTGCATTAGCGGTTGAGCCGCAAATTCTGCTATTGGACGAGCCGTTTGGTGCTTTGGACGCGCAAGTGCGCAAAGAGCTGCGCCGCTGGTTGCGCGAGCTACATGATGAATTAAAATTCACCAGCGTCTTTGTGACGCACGATCAGGAAGAGGCCATGGAAGTGGCTGATCGGGTGGTGGTGATGAGTCAGGGCAATATTGAACAGGTGGGGACGCCAGATGAAGTATGGCGCGACCCGGCGACTCGCTTTGTGCTGGAGTTCCTCGGTGAAGTAAACCGCCTGAGTGGTGAAATCCGCGGATCACAACTGTTTATCGGTGCCCACCATTGGCCGTTGGATTTAGCGCCAATGCACCAAGGCAATGTGGATCTCTTCCTGCGCCCTTGGGAGATGGAAGTTAACACTCAATCGAGCGATCGCTGCCCGCTGCCGGTTCAGGTGCTTGAAGTCAGCCCGCGTGGCCATTTCTGGCAATTGACGGTGCAACCTATTGGTTGGCATCAGGATCCTATCAGCGTGGTCTTGCCAGAAGGCAATATTGACGCCCCGGTGCGCGGCACTCGCTATTATGTTGGTGGATTAAATGCGCGCTTATATTCTGGTAATCAATTATTGCAACCCATTGCTTTAGCCCAAAGCGCCTGATAAGTTTTCTATAATATGGCGAACAAAGGTGGCGCAATAACCGCCTTTTGATTAATGACAAAGCTGCTGATAACACAGTGAGTGAAGGGTTTACCGCACCTAGGGCCACTCCGACGGCTCACGCCGTTACGACCCCAACGGCACGATTCCCCTTAATGTGACTTTTTCAGCAGTCTGAAAGGTGGCCTGGTAGCCACCTTTTTCTTATTGGTAAATAAAGGTATTTACAGTGACAACCCTCGAACACTGCATCGGCAACACCCCTTTGGTAAAACTACAGCGCTTAAGCAAAGAGCTGAAGGCGGAGATTTGGGTCAAACTGGAAGGCAATAATCCAGCTGGTTCGGTGAAAGACCGTGCCGCACTGGCGATGATCCAGCGGGCAGAGCTGCGCGGGGAGATATCTCCGGGTGATGTGCTTATCGAGGCCACCAGTGGTAATACCGGCATTGCGCTGGCGATGATCGCCGCCATGAAAGGTTATCAACTGAAATTACTGATGCCGGACAACATGAGCCAGGAACGTCAGGCCGCCATGCGCGCCTATGGGGCCGAGCTAATTTTGGTCAGCCGTGAGCAGGGGATGGAAGGCGCAAGGGATCAAGCGCTGGCGATGCAAGCAGCAGGGCAGGGTAAGGTACTGGATCAGTTTAATAATATGGATAATCCTTATGCGCATTTTACCGGCACTGGGCCGGAAATTTGGCAGCAAACCGCCGGGAAAGTCAGTCATTTTGTCTCCAGCATGGGTACGACCGGCACCATTACCGGTGTTAGCCAATATCTGAAAAGTCAAAATCCGGATGTCACTATTATCGGCTTACAACCGGCCGAGGGCAGCAGTATTCCAGGCATTCGCCGTTGGTCGCCAGAATATATGCCGGGTATTTTCCGCCCTGAATTGGTGGATAAGGTATTGGATATCACACAGATTTCAGCTGAACAGACCATGCGCCGCTTGGCTACAGAAGAGGGGATTTTCTGTGGTGTTAGCTCCGGTGGTGCGGTGGCTGGGGCATTACAAATCGCAGCTGAAAACCCAGGCGCGGTGATTGTGGCGATTATATGTGATCGCGGAGACCGCTATTTATCAACCGGGGTTTTTGAGTAATTAAAGGGACTAATCCTTTGATTAACAAAATATATCAAAGGGTTAGAACTTATCTTGATTATTGTTTTCGGCTTATTTGGTCTGCTATCTTTATTGGCTATATTCCTGATTTCACTCAAAATGAAAAGTAGTAAACCAGTTTTTTATTTTGTAGTTAACAGCACATTTCAAAAAACTGAACCCCACTTTCACCCCCCTCTCTTTGGCGTGCTGTGACAGACTCGCATGATATTCATCGGCTGTAACCTGTTGCATAATCAATCAAATTTTCTTGAGCTACGATGAAGAATAGAGTTAATCCCCCTGCCAGAGGATAATTGACTATCAAAGCCGATGAATACTCATTAAGTCAAACTCAGGGATATGTAAGGATTGAGTAAAACCGGCTGCACGCTATCAAAATAGGCATGAAAATAGCCAAAATTGGGCAGGAGAGTGAAGAGATGAAAATTTTGTTAGTCGATGATGATGTTGAGCTGGGCAACATGCTGAGGGAATACTTAAGCGGCGAAGGTTTTAATGCCGAATTGGTATTAACCGGTAAAGAGGGCATTGCCGCCGCTTTGTCTGGGGAGTATACCGCCTTGATTCTCGACATTATGTTGCCTGACATGAGTGGCATTGATGTTTTGCGCCAAGTGCGGAAAAAAAGCCGTTTACCGATCATTATGTTGACGGCCAAAGGCGATAATATTGACCGTGTTATTGGTCTGGAAATGGGCGCTGATGATTATATGCCGAAACCCTGTTATCCACGCGAGTTGGTGGCCCGGTTGCGCGCCGTATTACGCCGTTTTGATGAGCATCCCGATGCGCCCTCGGCGGATGACAGTGTCATTACGCATAGCGATTTGACGCTCAATCCGTCGACCCGCAGCAGTGAATGGCAGGGCAAGCCTTTTGATTTGACGGCCTCGGAGTTTAATTTACTGGAACTATTGTTGCGCTCGCCAGAACGGGTGGTTACCAAAGATGAGTTATCTGACAAAGGATTAGGTCGGCCGCGGGAAGCCTACGACCGCAGTGTCGATGTGCATATCAGCAATATCAGACAAAAACTTGCGGCATTGCCGGGGAATACGTTAAATATTGAAACAGTCCGTAGCATTGGCTACCGCATCAGATAATTGCCATTGGTGGAGTAAGTTAGGTATGCGTGGACGGTTATTCTGGAAAATCCTGCTGGGATTTTGGCTGACCTTTATTTTAATGACTCAGATGCTCTGGGTGGTGTTTTCCTTTTATGGCAATCGTCATGAACCCCTTGAGCGCGATATGATACGCCAGATTGCTCAATTGCAGGTCGCTTCGGCGGCCTCGGTGCTACAAAGTGGTGGTTTGCCAGCCCTAAATGCCATGATGGCGAATTGGTCAAAAACAGATAAAAATCACTTTTCAGTATTGCCTGCGACAGAAATGCCCCAAATTACAGCAGAATCAGCGGATAAGACGTTGCCTGCCACCGGCCGGGAGCCAGAGTTTTACAGCAGAGAAGTCACGGCCTGGGTCAAAGGGTCGGATGGACAGAATTATCGTATCAGTTACGACATTGATGGATTGCGGGAAGTTAATCAGCAGGGAAGAGCCGATGAGGGTCGCCATGAAATATTGAACATTCCGATCCCCATGATTTGGATGGGAGTGCTGGGCGGCTTGTTCTTTAGTACATTTTTGGCCTGGAATCTGACGCGGCCAATGCGGCAACTGCGTGCCGGTTTTGAACGCGTGGCGCAGGGGGATTTGTCGGTGCGGCTATTGCCTGTTATGCGCCGTCGCCATGATGAGCTGACTGAAGTCGCGCGCGATTTCGATTCAATGGCCGAGCGGCTGAAAGAATTGGTCAGTGCGCGCGAGCAGCTATTGCATGATGTTTCTCATGAATTACGTTCTCCGCTGGCTCGCTTGCAATTGGCGATTGGATTAGCACGTCAGAACCCCAAAAATGTCGAAAACTCATTGCAGCGTATTGAACATGAATCCGAACGGCTGGATAAGATGATTGGTGAGTTATTGGCGCTATCTCGCGCCGAAAACCACAATATCGCCGATGATGACGAATATTTCGATTTGCACCAGTTAGTGGCAGTGGTGGTCAATGATGCTCGCTATGAAGCACAGGTACCGGGGGTTGAAATCCTGCTACAGGTAGCACCGCAAGTTGACTATACCGTCAAAGGGAATGCTGAGCTGATGCGGCGAGCGATTGATAATATTGTCCGTAATGCGCTGCGCTTCTCCACCCAGGGGCAACAGGTCAAAGTGGCGCTGTCATTGGTTGATAAGAGCTACCAGATTCAGGTCTCAGACCAGGGGCCGGGGGTTGATGAGAGCAAACTATCTAGTATTTTTGACCCCTTTGTCCGGGTCCAATCAGCCCTATCTGGCAAAGGCTATGGTCTGGGGCTGGCTATCACCCGCAAGGTGATTTTAGCGCATGGTGGGCAGGTTGAAGCAAGAAACGGTGAGCAGGGGGGCTTGGTGATTACACTGCGAGTACCGCGCTGGATGGCAGCCGATTAAGTGACCAAACAAAAACGGCGCCCTTAGGCGCCGTTTCTCATTCGTACAAAATTACTTCTTGATACGAATAATCGGTGTTTCACCCACGGTGACACTGCCGGACAGTTTAATCAGTTCTTTGATCTCGTCCATGTTGGAGATAACCACCGGAGTCAACGTAGACTTGGCTTTCTCTTCTAACAGAGCCAGATTGAACTCAATAACCACATCCCCTTTCTTGACGCGCTGGCCTTCTTCAGCGATGCGTTTGAAGCCTTCGCCTTTCAGTTCAACAGTATCAATACCGAAGTGGACGAACAGCTCAATGCCGCTGTCTGATTCGATAGAAAATGCATGGTTAGTTTCGAAAATTTTACCGATGGTGCCGTCAACAGGAGCAACCATTTTATTGCCTGAAGGTTTGATGGCAATCCCATCACCAACGATTTTCTCTGCGAACACAACATCAGGAACATCTTCGATGTTGACGATCTCACCAGACAACGGCGCGACGATTTCAATAGTGCCACTGTCTTTTTTATCATCTGAAACCAGTGATTTCAGTTTATCGAACAAACCCATGATCTTCTCCTAAGTATTTATACTCGTCATACTTCAAGCTGCATGTGCGTTGGCTGCGTTCAATCACCCGAATCACTTACAACACAGTAAGCTCATCGGGACTCTCTCACTTGCCGCCTTCCCGCAACTCGAATTATTTAGAGTTTATATTGGGCAGCAGTCCAGTATCGTGGAATTAGCAGAGCGTTTTTTCTTCGATGAATGTGGTAACCAAATCCATCAATTCCTTCGCTGTTGGTTGAGCCAGTGCTTGCTCCGCCAACACCTTCACATCTTCGAAATTCGTATTACGGATAATTTTCTTGATGCGTGGGATCGAAATCGCACTCATGCTGAACTCATCCAGCCCCATGCCCAATAGCAACAGTGTAGCACGTTCGTCGCCAGCAAGTTCACCGCACATACCGGTCCACTTACCTTCAGCGTGAGACGCATCAATTACCTGTTTGATCAGGCCCAATACCGATGGCGACATTGGATTATAGAGATGAGAAATCAGCTCATTACCACGATCTACTGCCAGAGTATACTGAGTTAGATCGTTTGTCCCAATACTAAAGAAGTCAACTTCTTTAGCTAAGTGGCGAGCGATGACCGCCGCCGCAGGTGTTTCCACCATCACACCGACCTCGATAGTTTCATCAAAGGCCTTATTTTCTTCACGTAATTGGCTTTTCAGCAGTTCAAGTTCTGCTTTCAGTTCGCGCACTTCTTCCACCGAAATGATCATCGGGAACATGATACGCAATTTACCAAACGCCGAGGCACGCAAGATGGCGCGCAGCTGTGCGTGCAGAATCTCTTTGCGATCCATAGCAATACGGATGGCACGCCAGCCCAAGAATGGGTTTTCTTCTTTTGGCAAGTTCATGTACGGCAGATCTTTATCACCACCGATGTCCATAGTACGGACGATAACTGCCTGAGAGCCCATGGCTTCCGCAACGGCTTTATAAGCCTGGAACTGCTCTTCTTCAGTTGGCAGAGAGTCGCGGTCCATGAACAGGAATTCGGTACGATACAGGCCCACACCTTCAGCGCCATTACGTTCAGCACCGGCGATATCACGCACAGTACCGATGTTGGCAACGACTTCAACCTGATGACCATCAAGGGTAATAGCAGGTAAGTCTTTCAGTTTGGCCAGATCATTTCTTTCGGTGATGTACTGAGTTTTCACCGCTTTCAACTGCTCAATGACTTCGGCAGTTGGGTTTAAATAAATTTTGTTATTGACCGCATCGAGGATCAAATAATCATCATTCTGGATTTCTTTAGTCGCATTACTGGTCCCGACGATAGCCGGCAATTCCAGTGAACGGGCCATAATCGAGGTGTGAGAGGTACGGCCACCTAAATCGGTGATGAACCCTAACACTTTATCCAGATTAAGCTGCGCGGTTTCTGATGGGGTTAAATCGGCTGCAACCAGAATGACTTCATCCGGAATTGCGCTCAAATCAACAATAGTCAGGCCGAGAATATTCTTCAGAAGGCGTTTACCGATGTCACGCACGTCAGCCGCACGTTCTTTCAGGTATTCGTCATCCAGTTCTTCCAGTGCTTTCGCCTGGCCTTCAATGACTGAATAAGCTGCGGCGTCCGCAGATTGCTTATCATCTTTGATGAGGGCTATGATTTCCTGCTCAAGCTCTTCGTCTTCCAATAGCATGATATGCCCTTCGAAGATGGCAGCTTTCTCTTCGCCGAGACTGGCTTCAGCTTTGGTCTTGATCGCTTCCAACTGTTCAGCCGCTTTAGCCCGCCCAGTTTTGAAACGCTCGACTTCTTGCTCCACTTGGTCAGCAGAGATCTTTTTCCGGTTGATGACAATCTCATCTTCTTTCAGTAAAAGTGCTTTACCAAAAGCGATACCCGGTGATACTAAAATGCCTGAAATCATAACCCTACCTTACTCTTGACTGGTGTTAACTAAAAAAGCGCGCGTGATTACTCAAGCTCTGCCATCAGTTTTACCAGATGCTCAACAGCTTTCTTCTCATCTTCGCCTTCAGCCGAGATCGTAACAACAGTCCCTTGGGTCAGGCCCAGAGTTTGTAGTTTGAACAGGCTCTTGGCGCTGGCGCTTTTACCGTTAGAAATCACAGTAATTTCGCTCGCAAAGCCTTTTGCTTCTTTTACGAACTGGGCAGCAGGGCGGGTATGCAGACCGTTTGGTGCAGTAATAGTAACTTCTTGCTGGAACATTGTATTTCCCCAACTTATTGGATTTATGTTGTGGAGCTAAAGTTTAGTGTAAAAGCCAAACTTTAGCCTGTATTAGTGCGCGCATAACTCATCATTCAACTCGCGCATGACTATGCCTCAACCAGTGACAAGTCACAAAGACAGTTTCTGATGCAACCTGAATCCAGATCTAAAATCATCACTATCAACTCTAAGAATAATGCTCTCTTTGCGTTATGTCTTCAATCAGCGTTCAGTGATGACATTTTTTGTTGTGTTGCATAATTGATAAATCGATTCAGCCAGAGAGGCGCTCAATACACGATTAATTTCGCGTATCAAAATAATTGACCGGTTAAATACTAAACCCAGAGGGTAAAATCAATCTTTATGTAGTAAAAACTTTGAAGCACGCCACAAAAAAAGCACCCACTAGGGTGCTTTTTTAGCATTTAGTGCGACGGACTGACTACTGTTGCAGTTCTTGTTCAGTGAACAAATCTGCGAACAATGCCGTGCTTAAATAGCGCTCACCTGAGGACGGAAGAATAACCACAATTGTTTTATCAGTAAAGCCATCTTCTTCAGAAAGCTTGACCGCTGCCGCAACGGCTGCACCAGAAGAAATACCGGCTAAAATACCTTCTTCGTCCATCAAACGGCGAGCCATAGAGATAGCCTCGTCATTGGTGACTAGTGCCACACGGTCAACCAGGCTCAGATCGAGGTTGCCGGGAATGAAGCCAGCGCCGATACCCTGAATTTTGTGTGGCCCTGGTTTGATTTCCTGACCCGCCAATGCCTGAGTAATTACCGGAGAATCTGTTGGTTCAACCGCCACCGTGGTAATTGCTTTGCCTTTGGTATTTTTAATGTAGCGACTGACACCGGTCAGGGTACCACCAGTACCGACACCCGCAATAAAGACGTCGACTTCGCCATCAGTATCTTCCCAGATTTCTGGGCCAGTGGTTTTTTCGTGAATTTCTGGGTTCGCTGGGTTGCTGAATTGCTGCAAAATAAGATAGCGGTCTGGATCGGTTGCTTGAATTTCTTCTGCTTTAGCAATAGCCCCTTTCATCCCTTTGGCGCCTTCGGTTAGCACCAAGTTAGCGCCCAGAGCTTTGAGCAGTTTACGGCGCTCAATGCTCATAGTTTCGGGCATAGTCAGAGTTAATTTATAACCGCGCGCGGCGGCAACAAATGCTAATGCAATACCGGTATTACCACTGGTCGGTTCTACCAGTTCTTTGTCTTTGGTCAGAATGCCACGATTTTCCGCGTCCCAAATCATATTGGCGCCGATACGGCATTTAACACTGAAACTTGGATTGCGTGACTCAACCTTCGCCAAAATGCGCCCGTTACCGATACGGTTCAGACGAACCAGCGGCGTATGGCCGATTGTTAAAGAGTTGTCTTCATATATCTTGCTCATAGCCCGTCCTTTAACTCTATGAAAATGTAGGAATCGTTCAAAGCATACGCTAACAGTATGGCTATGGAAGTAAGGAATTGGTATATCGATATGTTATTAGGAAATAAGTTTTAATCCCAATAACTTTTAATCTCAGTAAATCACTTTTAATCTCGGTAACAGGGGCGCGGCCAGCACGCCCCTGCAAAATTATCGTGATGGTTGAACGAATTGGTCGCGGTAACGCTCAACCCACATTGCTGTGGCACCACAGACCGCTACTGGCATAATCACCAGATTAAGGAAGGGAATCATAGTGAATAAACTCACTAAAGCACCAAATTGCAGGTTATCGACCTTATTTTGACGCAAAGCACTGCGCATATGCTGAAAACTCACTTTATGGTTATCAAACGGATAATCACAATATTGTATAGACAGCATCCAAGCGCTAAACAGGAACCACAGAACCGGGGCGAGGGTTTGGCCGATGCCGGGAATGAAGTACAGCAGTAATAGCACCAAAGCCCGTGGCAAGTAATAGGCTAATTTACGCCATTCACGCGCCATAATCCGTGGCAGATCTTTCACGATACCCATAATACCCGTGTCCGGCAGCGGCTTACCGGTCAGGCTGGCTTCTAACTGTTCGGCCAACAAACCGTTAAAGGGGGCCGCAATAAAATTGGCTAGGGTACTAAACAGATAGCTGAACACCAGCAGCACTGAAATCACCATTACAGGCCACAGTAGGTAACTGAGCCACTGCAACCAGTCAGGGACATAACTCATCAATTGGGGAACCCAGTCACCTATCCGATTGAATAGCCACCAAAAAGCTCCTCCCATCAGCATAATATTCACCAATAAGGGCAAAATCACGAATCGCCGGATACCCGGACGGGAAATTAACTGCCATCCTTGGGCAAAATAATGGATACCACTGACCTTTTTTACTGCTTTTTGCGTATACGTCATGCCATTCAGTTCTCTATAAGCTTGTTGACCGGTGTATCATATCGGTATGATTTCCCACTGCATAGTCACATATTGTGCGAAAAATAAGCAAAACATCTAGCATAATCATCTTTCTTTGAAGAAAATTGAGCACGGACTTGCACTTGTGTACGTTGGGAAATAGAGTTAAAGGGTGAATGTTTGCCGCGGTGGCAATGTATTGGAACAACAGAGATAGTAATGATGCAGGATTTGCGTCTGATATTAATCGTTGTTGGCGCGATCGCCATAATAGCGTTGTTATTGCATGGTTTATGGACCAGCCGTAAAGAACGCTCATCAATTTTTCGCGATCGCCCAGTTAAACGTCCGAAACAAGAACGAGTTGAAACCCCGATCGAGACTCTCGATGAAGGGGTGGGAGAAGTGCGCGTCCGCACGGCTCATCCACAAGAGAAGCCTTCGTTTAATCATCTTGATGAGGACGACGATGAACTGCCGGTGATTCAGCATACTGAACCCAAGCCGGTGCAGGTTAAGGCGGAGCCTCGCCAAAAACCTTTTGCTTCTGTTCAAACAGACTATGACGACCCTCTTTTGGGTGGGCTGTCTGCTGAGCAACCACCGCATGAATCACAGCGTGATCCTTTGTTTGGCTCGGTTGAGGAGCATGACTCACAACCGCGTCACGCAGAACCACACTCTGTGGATGCCGCTCGGGTGACTCCGCAACCTGTGGAATCACAACCAGAGCCTGTTGCTCCTGCTCCCGAAGTGAAACCGCAAAAGTTGAAAGAAACCGTTTTGGTGCTGCATGTTGCGGCTCATCATGGGGGTGCTCTGGGGGGCGAAGTGCTACTACAAAGTGTGCTTCAGTCTGGTTTCCAGTTTGGTGAAATGGGGATTTTCCATCGCCATCTTAGCCCAGCCGGCAGTGGCCCCGTATTATTCAGCTTGGCAAATATGGTGAAACCGGGTTCTTTTGACCCTGACACTATGTCTGACTTCTCAACGCCGGGTGTCTCCATGTTTATGATGGTGCCGTCTTATGGCGATGCGCATCAAAACTTTAAGCTGATGCTGCAATCAGCCCAACGTATTGCTGATGATGTCGGCGGTGTGGTGTTGGATGATGAGCGCCGCATGATGACCCCGCAAAAACTGGAAACGTACAAGGCCCGCATCCGTGAAGTATTGGATGCAAACGCAACCGCCTGATAACGTTGCCGCGCAATGAATCGAATTAACCCGAACCCCCGCATGCCGGGGGTTTTTTATCTTTGATGGTGAGCCATGGAATCGATAATTCAGCAAATTAATCAACTAAGAACCTCATTGCGCCATCACGAGCATCAATACCATGTGCTGGATGCGCCAGAGATCCCTGATGCTGAATACGACCGCCTGATGCAGCAATTGCGCGATTTGGAAGCACAACATCCTGAACTGATTACCAATGACTCACCGACTCAACGGGTGGGGGCGGCGCCGCTTGATGCATTTGAGCAGGTTAAACATGAAGTCCCGATGCTCTCTCTCGATAATGTCTTTGATGAAGAAAGTTATTTGGCTTTCGACAAACGGGTGCATGACCGGCTGAAAAGCGCGGAGCCGCTGACATTCTGCTGTGAATTGAAGCTTGATGGTTTAGCCGTGAGTCTATTGTATGAAGAGGGCGAACTGGTGCGGGCAGCAACTCGTGGTGATGGCACGACCGGTGAAAATATTACTGCCAATGTGCGCACTATCCGTGCTATTCCGCTGCGTTTACAAGGGGATAATATCCCGCGTCGGGTTGAAGTTCGTGGCGAAGTCTTTATGCCACAGGCCGGTTTCGAGCAACTGAATGACGAGGCGCGCCGCAAAGGGGGCAAAATTTTTGCCAACCCGCGTAATGCTGCTGCCGGTTCACTACGCCAGCTTGACCCGCGTATCACCGCTAAACGGCCCTTAACTTTCTTCTGCTATGGCGTGGGTTTATTGGAGGGTGGTGAACTTCCCCGCAGTCATATTCAGCGTCTGATGCAATTTAAACACTGGGGCTTACCGGTCAGTAACCGAGTCAAATTATGCACCGGCAGTGAGCAGGTGATTACTTTCTATCGCCAGGTTGAGCAAGACCGCGCCGGTTTAGGTTTTGATATTGATGGCGTGGTCATTAAAGTTGATTCACTTGACTTGCAAGAACAGCTGGGCTTTGTTGCGCGCGCGCCGCGCTGGGCCACTGCATTTAAATTCCCGGCACAAGAGCAGATAACTCAGGTTCGTGAAGTGGAGTTTCAGGTGGGGCGCACCGGGGCGATTACCCCGGTCGCTCGTCTGGAACCCGTGCAAGTGGCTGGTGTCATTGTCAGCAATGCCACTTTGCATAATGCCGATGAAATCGAGCGCTTAGGCTTACGCATTGGCGACACCGTGATTGTCCGCCGTGCCGGAGATGTGATTCCGCAGGTGGTGGGCGTAGTGATGGAGCAGCGCCCGCAGGATGCCAAAGAGATCACTTTCCCTGAACACTGTCCGGTGTGCGGCTCGGATATCGAGCGGGTGGAAGGCGAAGCGGTCGCCCGCTGTACCGGTGGGTTATTCTGTGCGGCGCAGCGCAAAGAGGCGTTGAAGCATTTTGTTTCTCGTCGGGCGCTGGATGTCGAAGGCATGGGTGACAAAATTATCGAGCAACTGGTGGAAAAACAGTATGTTGAGAACCCTGCTGATTTATTCACCCTGACCGCGGGCAAGCTCACCGGTCTCGATCGGATGGGGCCGAAGTCGGCACAAAATCTGATTGCGGCGCTAGAAAAAGCGAAACAGACCACTTTTGCGCGTTTCCTCTATGCTTTGGGTATTCGCGAAGTCGGTGAGGCGACCGCAGCTAACTTAGCGGCCCATTTCCGTAACCTGACTAATCTGCGTGCGGCCGATATTGAAGCATTAAAAAGTGTGCCGGATGTGGGTGAAATAGTGGCCAAACATGTACTGAACTTCCTCGGTGAAGAACACAATCAGAAAGTGATCGAAGCGCTGGAAAAAGTGATCAGTTGGCCAGAACCTCAACAAATTATTGCCGAAGAGATTGACAGTCCATTTGCCGGTAAAACCGTGGTGCTGACTGGCTCGCTGACCATTCTCTCACGGGACGAAGCGAAAGATCGTTTGACTGCTTTAGGGGCAAAAGTGAGTGGCAGTGTTTCCAAGAAAACGGATCTGGTGATTGCGGGTGAAGCCGCCGGTTCAAAATTGGTGAAAGCACAGGAGCTGGGGATTACGGTTATCGATGAAGCGGAAATGATCCGTTTGCTCGGTGAATAATCTCACTGTTGGAGGGACATGTGGAAAAAGAAAATCTAGTTGAGATCGCCAATACCCGTATGCCCTTCGGCAAATATCAGGGGCGGGTATTGATCGATCTTCCGGAAGAGTACCTACTTTGGTTTGCGCGCAAAGGTGAGTTTCCTCACGGCAAGCTGGGTATGCTGATGGAGATGACTCTGGCCATCAAGATTGAAGGGCTGGATAGTTTAGTTAAGCCACTTACCCTTCGTCCTTGAAGCTACTGCGGCGTTAGTGGCACTCACTCACCCGAATCACTGATTGGTATCAGCTCATCGGGGTTTGCTCACTTGCTGCCTTGCCGTAACACCAATGACCTTGGGTACATAATGACCTTGGGTATATATTGTACTTAGATATGGCGATAGACGGATTCCCGTCATCGCCATCATATTGTTTTATAAGGTATAAAAGTCATTAAATATAAACGTCAATCTGGTTTTGTGCCGAAGGGCGGTTGACGCCATCACCGGCCGGTGCGCTGACAGTATTGTTGTCCCCTTCTTTGGTTTTTTCCGCCTCTTTGGCTTGAATACGCGCAACTTCAGCTTGTAGTGCGGCAATTTGACTCTGAATTTGCTGTTGCTGCTTTTGCAACTCATCAGCAGTCAAATCAGAATCTTTTAAAGTGCTCAACTTCTCAGTCAGTTTTTGGATCTCTTGATTAATAGATTTAATCTGTGCGGCACTACTGTTGTCTGATGAGCTGCTACTGCTACTGCTTGTGCTTACGGAGACTGATGCTGTAGAGATGGTATTCGACATCATTATTCCTTGAGATAACGTGAGTGGAGTAATGCTTATCGACGAAGGGATATTAACCTTTAATTTCTGAGAGCGGTTTTACACAATCTTATCACTTGGTTTTTTTTTGAGCGCCAATGTGCGTTCTGTGTGGCTAAACGACCAAACGTAATTCAGGCCAATGTTGTTGCCAACCTTTACTATTAACTCGCTGATAGTAAGTCTCGATTTCACCATTTTTGCTGTTCAGCGTAATAGTTTTACTAAACAAAGCATCCAAACTGAACGGGGTGACCAGCTCAATATCGCCATTTTCTTTAAGGCTGGCACCAATGGCCGTCTCCACTTCAACCCAATAGCTGATGGCATCTTCGGTGCTGGTGTAAGGTTGGCGTCCACTGCGTCGGTGCATTCTAGCTTGATTTTTGACTGACCACGGGAATGATTGACGCCGTGCCGCTGTGGTGTGATTAAGTTGCTCTTCGAGCTGTAAATCATGCTGTTCGCGGGTGTTTTGCGCATCGAAATAGACTAAGTCAATATCATTCAGTGGAGTAGGGGAAGGGTGTCCATGCAGCTTATCCCACACGAGATTACGGACAAATCCTGCGGCCAGGCACCACTGGTTTAACCGGAGTTCACGGGCAAAAGATAAAGCTTGCATCCGATAGGGGTCCGCACGTAACCATTCAATGATTTGCTGCCGTTGGTTCATCAGTAATTTCCTTTGTAATCAATGTATTTTAAGAAAAAACAGGTTTGGATAAAACAGGATAACAGTGCGGAATGATAAATTGGAGAATAGCGAGAGCAAAGCTTAGAAAGCAAAAAACCGGCCATAGGCCGGTCTTTTAAAGAGTGGTGGAGCTAGACGGGATCGAACCGTCGACCTCTTGCATGCCATGCAAGCGCTCTCCCAGCTGAGCTATAGCCCCACAAATGTGGTTGTTCGTACTGAATTATATGCCACCCACTTATCAAGTTTGAAAATTTATCAAACAAGAAATTTGGTGGAGCTAGACGGGATCGAACCGTCGACCTCTTGCATGCCATGCAAGCGCTCTCCCAGCTGAGCTATAGCCCCAATGCGCACATAATAAATTGTGTGAACGGGGCGCATGATATGAAACCCCTGAAACAGTGTCAACGGCTAATTCGATTTCTGGCGCCAAGCGCTGAAAAAGCCGCCAAATCAGTGAGCAAACAGCATAAAAAAGGCGACTTTAATTAGCCGCCTGATAAATATACTCGATTTTATTGCTGAGCTTCACGTTCGCTAATAAAGGCCAGAGCTTTATCAATACGTGCTAGCGAGCGAGCCTGCCCGATAGCATGCACAGTCACATCCATACCCGGTGATTGGCCTGCGCCAGTGACAGCAACGCGCAGCGGCATGCCAACTTTGCCCATACCTACACCCAGCTCATCAGCGGTGCCCTGAATGGCATTGTGAACGTTTTCAGTCGTCCATTCGGTGATAGCAGCAAGTTTGGCTTTAACCGCTTCCAGCGGCTGGCGGGCCACCGGGCGCAAATGTTTTTTCGCCGCGTCTGCATCGAACTCGTCAAACTCTTCATAGAAGTAACGGCAAGATTCGGCCATTTCTTTCAATGTTTTACAGCGCTCGCCCAGCAGTTTAACTATCTCGGCTAACTCAGGACCATTGCGCGTATCAATACCCAACTGCTCAACTTGCCATGACAAGTGAACTGCAACCTGTTCTGGCGGCAAGCTATTGATATAGTGATGATTCAACCATTGCAGTTTTTCAGTATTGAAAGCACTGGCAGATTTGCTGACTGCGTCCAGTGTGAATAACTCGGTCATTTCAGCAACAGAGAAAATTTCCTGATCACCATGAGACCAGCCCAGGCGAACCAGATAGTTCAACAGCGCTTCGGGCAAATAGCCATCATCGCGGTATTGCATCACACCGACCGCGCCATGGCGCTTAGACAGCTTTTTGCCGTCATCACCCAGAATCATTGAAACGTGAGCATATTCAGGAACTGGCGCGCCCAATGCTTTCAGAATATTAATCTGGCGCGGGGTATTGTTGATATGGTCTTCACCACGGATAACATGGGTGATTTCCATATCCCAGTCATCAACCACGACGCAGAAGTTATACGTCGGCGAACCATCGGTACGGCGGATGATTAAATCATCCAGCTCTTGGTTGCTGAATTCGATTGGGCCACGGATTTTATCATCGAAAATAACGGAGCCTTCCTGCGGGTTACGAAAACGCACCACAGAAGGTTCGTCAGCACCATGGGGGCATTGGCTATCACGGCAGCGGCCATCATAGCGGGGCTTCTCACCATTGGCCATTTGGGCTTCGCGCAATTCATCCAGACGTTCTCTGGAGCAATAGCATCTATATGCAGTGCCGTTTTCCAACATTTGGTCAATAACGGCATTGTAGCGATCGAAACGTTTGGTTTGGAAATACGGGCCTTCATCCCAATCCAGATTCAGCCAGTTCATACCGTCCATAATGGCGTCGATGGCTTCCTGAGTTGAGCGCTCAAGATCGGTATCTTCAATACGCAAAACAAATTCACCACCAAAGTGGCGAGTGAACAACCAGGAATACAGTGCGGTACGTGCGCCACCGACGTGAAGATAGCCGGTAGGACTGGGTGCAAAACGGGTTTTGATTTTCATTAGATTCGATGCCTTATTACGCTACGCCGACCAGCACAAGCTGGTTGTTGCTCGAAATTCGAAAAAGTAGGCGACATTCTACCACCCTGAGACAATTCCTCAACGATGTTACCGGTATGCCAAGGTTCATAACGGCGATAAATATCGCATCCTGTTTAAATTTGCGGCGAACGATTGTTTTCGTTTTAAAAACCGTTGACTCACTTCGAACTATCCCTATAATGCGACTCCAACAACACGGCGGGGCGATTAGCTCAGTTGGTAGAGCATCTCCTTTACACGGAGGGGGTCATCAGTTCGAATCTGGTATCGCCCACCAAACTCGACGTGTTATAAAGTAAACGAAATACAAAGCATTAAATGAGATAGATGAGGGCGATTAGCTCAGTTGGTAGAGCATCTCCTTTACACGGAGGGGGTCATCAGTTCGAATCTGGTATCGCCCACCACTCATCGCTCATTGTTTTGAAGCAGTGTTTCGAAGTATCAAGTAGTAGAAGTGGGCGATTAGCTCAGTTGGTAGAGCATCTCCTTTACACGGAGGGGGTCATCAGTTCGAATCTGGTATCGCCCACCACTTCTATACTTTCAGCATTATATAATGGGTCGTTAGCTCAGTTGGTAGAGCAGTTGACTTTTAATCAATTGGTCGCAGGTTCGAATCCCGCACGACCCACCATTATATCAAGTATCCCAGTTACTCCCCCAAACTCAGAAATACCATATTGCGCAGCATCGTGTGGGTGAGACCCTGCGTTCAGGTTCGAGCCGAGCGCAGCGAGACAGCAACGCGCAGCGTTGACCCGAAGGGCGAGTCCGCAGGACGAGTCATCCCGCACGACCCACCATTATATCAAGTATCCCAGTTACTCCCCCAAACTCAGAAATACCATATTGCGCAGCATCGTGTGGGTGAGAGCCTGCATTCAGGTTCGAGCCGAGCGCAGCGAGACAGCAACGCGCAGCGTTGACCCGAAGGGCGAGTCCGCAGGACGAGTCATCCCGCACGACCCACCATTATATCAAGTATCCCAGTTACTCTCCTCAACGCCCAAATGACATTCTCATGGGCCTGCTTTGATCTGCTCATATCTTCAGCCTGTTAACTTCCTAATCATCATCACGCATGTAAATACTTCAGCAGCGAATTACAGACATAAAAAAAGGCGCCGTAGCGCCTCTTTAGAGATTTTTTTCTGATAGTTAGAGTACCAGGCCCGCGATAGACGCAGACAGCACACTGACCAGCGTAGAACCGTACAGCAGCTTCAAGCCAAAACGAGAAACGACATTACCTTGATGTTCATTCAGGCCTTTAATCGCACCGGCGACGATACCGATAGACGAAAAGTTAGCGAATGAAACCAGGAATACAGACAGAATACCCACACTGCGTGGTGACAATTCTGATGCCACTTTCTGCAAGTCCATCATGGCCACAAATTCGTTAGAAACCAGTTTGGTTGCCATAATGCCACCAACTTGCAAGGCTTCATGCGCAGGAATGCCCATTACCCAAGCAAACGGGAAGAAGACATAACCCAAAATACCTTGGAAACTAATACCAAACAGCAGGCTAAACAGAGCATTCATAGCAGCAATCAATGCAATGAAACCAATCAACATTGCTGCCACGATAATGGCGACTTTGAAACCGGCCAGAATGTATTCACCCAGCATTTCAAAGAAGCTTTGACCTTCATGCAAGTTGCTCAGCTGTAACTCTTCTTCATCTTCAGCTTTATACGGGTTGATTAGTGACAACACGATAAAGGTGCTGAACATGTTAAGCACCAGCGCTGCGACCACGAATTTCGCGTCCAGCATTGACATATAAGCACCGACAATCGACATAGAAACTGTCGACATTGCCGTTGCTGCCATGGTGTACATGCGTTTTTCAGACATTTTGCCTAAAATATCTTTATAGGCGATGAAGTTTTCAGACTGGCCCAGAATCAGTGAACTGACTGCGTTGAATGATTCCAGCTTACCCATGCCGTTAACTTTGGACAATAAAGTCCCAATAATACGAATCACGACGGGCAGAACTTTAATGTATTGCAGAATACCAATCAAAGCAGAAATAAAGACGATAGGGCACAGCACTCTCAGGAAGAAGAATGCGAGGCCTTTATCCCCCATGTTGCCGAAGACAAAATCGGTGCCGGTAGCAGCGAACCCCAGTAATTTATCGAAGAAGCCCGCGAATCCTTTCACAAAACCTAATCCAACTTCTGAATGGAGGAAGAAGTACGCCAGCAACACTTCAATAACCAATAATTGAACAACAAACCGAATGCGGATGCTTTTGCGATCCTTACAGATCACCAGAGCTAATATGGCCACTACGACTAAGGCCAACGCAAACTGTAGAATATGGGACATGTGTGCTCCAAATTAGAGGCAGGCTAGGTTTTGGTGGACATTTTATGTAACGGCTACATTAAAAACGAGATGCAGTCCGCAAATATAGAAATTCACTTTCATTAATGCAAACAAATTAGCGGGGTTGATCACAAAAAATAGGATGTTAATAATATGCTACAGAAATAGTGTAAATATGCTAGTTTGAACAATTGTAGTGATCGAGCTCGGAAATTGCGATGCCGTATTTAACACCATTTTTCAGAAACCAAGCACGGCCGCTTACTGCACGGTAGATTATGCGGTATTAGCTATCAGAGAGATAAGTTTCACCTCTCTAAATGCGCTTGATAATTATTATCATTTAGATATTATTAGTGAGAAGAAAGTAGCCGTAAATTTCCAAGGGTAATACTGAATGTTGAATAGCCGTGCTGTCGATACACCTCGTCGCAACTCAAGGAGGATAAAACTCTCCCTGATGGGGCCTGCCTTTATTGCTGCCATTGCCTATATCGACCCCGGTAACTTTGCAACTAACATTCAGGCCGGAGCCAGCTTTGGCTATACCCTCCTGTGGGTTGTGGTATGGGCCAATGTCATGGCGATGTTAGTCCAACTGCTCTCAGCAAAACTAGGGATCGCAACCGGTAAGAATCTGGCGGAGCATATCCGTGATCGTTTCCCGCGCCCAGTGGTATGGGCTTACTGGGTGCAGGCTGAGATTATCGTGATGGCTACAGACTTGGCCGAGTTTATCGGGGCCGCTATTGGCTTCAAATTGCTACTGGGCGTAACGCTTCTACAAGGCGCGGTACTGACCGGCATCGCCACTTTCCTTATTCTTATGCTGCAAAATCGCGGGCAAAAGCCAATCGAAATGGTGATTGGTGGGCTGCTATTATTTGTCGCGGCATCTTATATTGTTGAACTGATTTTCTCTCAGCCCGAACTGGCGGCTCTGGGGCGCGGGATGATTATTCCGAGCTTGCCTAACAGTAACGCGGTGTTTTTAGCCGCCGGGGTTCTGGGGGCGACCATTATGCCGCACGTCATTTACCTGCATTCAGCATTAACACAGACGGAAGGTAAAGAATCCAAAACTGAGCGCTACGCTTCAACCAAATTTGATGTGGCGATTGCCATGACGATTGCGGGTTTTGTGAATTTGGCCATGATGGCAACCGCTGCTGCGGCTTTTCATTTCAATGGCTATCAACATGTTGCCGAAATCGAAGAGGCCTATTTGACCTTGCAACCCCTGTTAGGCAATGCTGCCGCCACGGTTTTCGGCTTGAGCTTGGTGGCCGCAGGCTTGTCGTCGACAGTGGTGGGCACTATGGCTGGGCAAGTGGTAATGCAGGGATTTGTGCACTTTTATATTCCCATGTGGCTACGTCGCGCGATCACCATGTTGCCGTCTTTTATTGTCATTATGATCGGGATGGACGCGACTAAAATACTGGTGATGAGCCAAGTTTTACTGAGCTTTGGCATTGCATTGGCACTGGTACCGTTATTGGTCTTCACCGGCAATAAAGAATTGATGGGGGAGTTGGTTGATAAAAAGTTGACTCAGATTTTGGGTAAATTAGTTGTCTTGTGCGTGATTGGATTAAATGGCTATCTGCTGGTGAGCCTGCTTTAAGTCTATCCGTCAGGCGGGTTAAAAATATAAACCCGTCTGAGAGACCGCATGAGCATTAGTCATGATGGTGATGATCGCGCCCTTGGTTTCGATGATGTTTTTTGCCGCGGTTGTCATGATGTTTGTCATATTTCCAGTAGCGCCCTTCGCGGTAATAATAGTTCTTTTTCCACCAATCTCTATCTTGCCAGCGGTGACCATCCCAGTAATGGCCATGACGATTACGCTCACCTAAATCTCGCCCTTGATGATTTTGCCACCATTGGCGGTCGCGCCAGTCATAACCATCCCAATAATTACCACTGCGATCTTGTTCGCCAATGTGTAAAGAAATACTGGGCAGCAACTCAATGCTTTCGGCATTCGCCATGGGGATAAGAGGGAACCAGGCTAATATTGTTATCAGCAACAGGGGCCTTATTCTTCTTGGCCTCACAATACTCAGCTTTAACATTGTTGATTTAAATATGGCCGTCTTTAACATTATTTATCCTTGTCTTGCCTTATAGGCTATGGCGTTATCTTAAACAGGAAGTCAGCCGCTGAGGTTCGGATAAAACTGTAAAATACGGATTTAGGATTTATCTGTGGGGGTAATTAAGCGGGGTGCAGGGGGCACAACCCCCTGTTTAGTGATTAAAAAGAGAACGTTTACACTAAAATATCTTCAATAGCTTTTATTTCTGCGTCACTGAATTCGGTATTTGCCAACATGCCGACGGCATCATCAATTTGGCTGATTTTACTGGCCCCAATCAATGCTGATGTCACTCGCCCGCCACGTAATACCCAAGCTAAGGACATTTGCGATAGCTTCTGCCCGCGATCAAGCGCCAGTTCATTTAATTGGCGAACCTTAGCCAGTTTCTCCGCTGAAAGCTGTTCAGGATTCAGGAACTTACTGTCACTGGCTGCCCGCGAATCTAATGGAATTCCTGCCAGATAGCGGTCAGTTAATAAGCCGCCTGCCAATGGCGAAAAAGCAATAGATCCCACACCATATTCATCCAGCGTATCTTGTAGCTCGGCTTCAATCCAGCGCTCAAACATAGAATATTTCGGTTGGTGAATCAGGCAAGGAGTGCCGAGCTGCGCGAGAATTTCACAGGCTTGACGCGCTTGTGCAGCAGGGTAGTTCGACAAACCGATATACAGTGCTTTGCCTTGGCGCACTAGTAAATCCAGCGCCGCCATGGTCTCTTCCAGCGGGGTATTAGGGTCTGGGCGGTGATGATAAAAAATATCAACATAATCCAAACCCATGCGTTGCAAACTTTGATTAATGCTCGCGACCAGATATTTTTTGGATCCCCAATCCCCATAAGGGCCAGGCCACATGGTGTAGCCTGCTTTGGATGAGATAATCAGTTCATCGCGATAAGGGCGCAGGTCTTGTTGCAGGATCCGGCCGAAATTCAGTTCGGCTGAACCGGGAGGGGGGCCATAGTTATTGGCTAAATCAAAATGGGTAATGCCATGATCAAAAGCTCGATGAATCAGATTACGGCTATTTTCATACAGCGTGCTATCGCCAAAGTTATGCCATAGGCCAAGAGAAATAGCCGGGAGCATTAATCCACTACGGCCACAACGGTGATATTCCATCTCCTGATAGCGGGAGGAAGTTGCTTGATAGACCATGATGCCCCTTATTGATGAAAGTAAATGCCACCATAATGTATGCGTTTCCACTGATGGCGTAAGTTGGCAAGATCACAGAGTCGATTATTGATAATAGAATTTGATAACAAAATCGGTACAGGGAAAAGGGAATGTCAGCAAATAGTTACACTGTGCGAGTTAATTAATAATTTAAAAATATTAGATTTATTTATGCTTTGTTTAATACTTATTTCACACTATAAGTATTAAGGTTGTGATTGTTATGTCGAGCAACTATAAAGTCGCAGATTATTTACTGGATCGACTGGCACAAGTGGGTATCCGGCACCTGTTTGGTGTTCCAGGAGATTTTACTCTTCACTTTTTGGATCATGTTATTAGCCATCCCGGTATTGAATGGATGGGGTGCGCCAATGAGCTTAATGCGGCTTATGCTGCGGATGGGTATGCTCGTGTCATGCCTGCTGCTGCCTTACTGACCACGGTAGGCGTGGGGGAATTAAGTGCTATCAATGGTATTGCTGGCAGTTATGCTGAATATCTGCCAGTCATTCATATTGTTGGCACACCGGCGCTACGGGCGCAAAAGGCCGGAGAATTGCTACATCACTCATTCGGTGACGGCGATTTTAGCCATTTTTCGCGCATGGCGAAAGAAGTTAGCTGTGCACAAACCAGTTTGACGGCTGAAAATGCGGTGACCGAAATTGATCGCCTGCTGGTGGCTGCGCTATATCAGCGACGGCCGGTTTATCTCCAACTCCCTAGTGATGTGGCACAGACTGATGTGGTAACCCACCCGGAAGCTTTGGCTCTCTCCCAACCTATCTTGTCCCCCTCATCGTTGCAGGCGTTTATTGCTGCGGCCCGTGAGAAGTTACAGTCAGCACATCGGGTGGCGCTATTAGCCGATTTTCTAGCTGACCGATTTGGTGCCCGACAATCACTGAATAACTGGCTGGCGGCAGTGAATCTGCCACATTCGACATTACTGATGGGCAAAGGATTATTAGATGAAACACATCCACTGTTTCTTGGCACTTATGCCGGTGCGGTCAGTGACATTAAAGTCAAAGAGTGCATTGAAAACGCTGATGTTTTGGTGATGGTCGGGGTATGGTTTGTCGATACCATTACTGCCGGATTCAGCCAGCATATAATTCAAGATAACTGTATTGATATTCAGCCGGAACAGGTATGTATTGGGCGAAAAGTTTTCAGCCAAATCCCGATGGTGACTGCGGTGGAGGCGTTACATACATTGTGTCAATCATTGCAGAATGAATGGCAGCAACCCGTTATCACTCACCCCTCTACCACTCTCCCAACCTCAGAAATTGTGCCGCATGGTTGGCTTAATCAACAGGCATTTTGGTCTCACATCCAGTCGTTTTTACGGCCTGGCGATATCGTGGTGACAGATCAGGGCACTTCATGCTTTGGCGCGGCATCATTGAAGTTACCGTCCGGATGTACGTTTATAGCTCAATCATTGTGGGGCTCAATTGGTTTTAGTTTGCCAGCCGCTTATGGTGCTCAGCTGGCACAACCACAGCGGCGGGTGATATTGTTGGTGGGTGATGGCGCTGCTCAACTGACCATCCAAGAGTTAGGGTCAATGTTGCGCGACGGATTAACACCGATTATTTTTCTGCTTAACAACCAAGGATATACGGTAGAGCGCGCCATTCATGGGCCGCAACAGCGCTATAACGATATTGCCGAATGGGATTGGACGCAATTGCCGCAGGCACTGGCTTTGAATAAACCAAGTTTTAGCCGTCGAGTCACTCAGGTCGATCAATTACAACAGGTGCTGGCAGAACTCGAAAATTGCCAACAATTAGCTTTTATCGAGGTGGTATTGCCGCAAATGGATGCGCCTGAATTATTAATTAACATAGCTAAATCTCTTCAGACTCGTAATGCCGCTGTCTGACCTCACTGGCTGTTATTTGTCTTACCGGTCAATTGATCCAGCAACCAATAGCCTGCCGGCCCTGGTGGGCTTTTTTTCGACCAAACGGCATCAATTGAAATAGTTTTGGGCCAGCCAATGGTCGATAAAGCAACCAGTTTTTTACGACTATATTGTTTAACCAGCCAGCGCGGCAGAATAGCCCAACCGAAGCCTTGTTCTGCCATTTCCAGCAACATCAAATAACTCGGCGCTGACCACATTAGCCCTTGCGACTGATTGTGCTCGGTTCGGTTATAAGTATTCAGGCGAAGTTGTCGGGTGGTGGCTAATTGTTCGGGGTGGACATGGGGTAACTGCGCCAGCGGATGGTCGGGGTTGACAAAAATGGCCATTTCAGTCTGTGCGGGTAATCGGCTAGCGGCGATGTCGGGTGGATAATGATGCTGAACTTCCACGACGCCGATATGCGCCCGTCTGATTTGTAGCAAGTCAATTACATCGAAATCTTCGGCAATTAAACACTCAAACTCGATATCAGGATAACGCTGTTCAAAGCGGCGTAACAGACTTTCATGATGGGTCGGTTGATAGGTGTCAGACAATACAAACGTCAGCCGAGTCTCAACCTGGCCGGCCAAACGGATGGAAAGATTATCCAGCCGCTCACTGGCGGCCAGAATTTCCTGTGCATGGGCGAGTACACGGCGCCCATGGTCAGTCAATACGGGCAGACGGGCTTGCCGGTCAAACAATGTCAAACCCAGGTCCGCCTCCAAATTGGCAATAGCGGTGCTGATGGTCGACTGGCTTTTGCGCAGCTTGCGGGCTGCCGCTGAGAAAGAGCCCAGAGCGGCAGCTTCGACAAACGCAATCAATGATTCGGGAGAATAATACATAAAGTATCTATTTTATCGATGGTTTCTATTTTTAATCTATCTTAAAAATCGATGATAATCACCTTCGACAATCTGTTATTGATTAATTAAGTGGGTGTTTTATGCAAGTTCATCGCAAATCTTTATTTGAGCGCGTTATTCATGCTATCGGTTTTGAGGTCATTGCCGTTGCTATTTGTGCGCCAGTCGGGGCATGGTTACTCGATCGCTCCATATTACAAATGGGCACATTGGCCATTCTTCTTTCTTCAGTGGCGATGCTGTGGAATATTATTTACAACAGCTTGTTTGACACCTTCTGGCCGGTTAGTCGTGTCGCCAAGACCCTACGTGTGCGGGCACTCCATGCATTGGGCTTTGAAAGTGGGTTTATCTTGATCGGCTTGCCGATTGCGGCCGGTGTATTGGGGGTTTCTCTGTTACAGGCATTTATGCTGGAGGTGGGTTTCTTCCTGTTCTTCCTGCCTTACACCCTATTTTACAACTGGGCCTATGACAGTTTGCGGGGGCGAATTATTCGTTCACGGCAGCCCGTAGAACTCAAACCAGCTTCTGGCGAAGGGCGCGGTTCAAACTGATTTTGATTTATCCCCCATTGTTTTTTACCGTCAGCAGTAACAATTAGCCGCTGCTGAAACGTTTTTATGTGATCTTTATCCCAAAGCGAAACGGTTTCCAGTATTGAGATTGTTGTTTCTCCAGCCTGATTTTACAGTGAGCATAATTGAAGTTAAGAATATCTGTAACGGAGAAGTTTCTGATGACGAGCTATGCCCTGGTGGGTGATGTTGGCGGCACGAATGCCCGTTTGGCGCTTTGCGCTGTGGCGACGGGCGAAATATCACAAGCAAAAACATATTCAGGTTTAGATTACGACAGTCTGGAAGCTGTCATTACACAATATTTATCAGAGCATAAGGTCACTGTAGAGCATGGTTGTATCGCCATTGCTTGCCCGATTACTGGCGATTGGGTAGCCATGACCAATCACACGTGGGCATTCTCTATCGCCACAATGCAGCAAAATCTGGGGTTAAAGTACTTAGAAATCATCAATGATTTCACCGCGGTATCAATGGCGATCCCAATGCTGTCACCGCAGGATGTATTGCAATTTGGCGGCACATCGCCACAGCCGGGCAAACCGGTGGCGGTATACGGTGCTGGGACGGGGCTTGGGGTGGCGCATTTAGTGAATGTGGATAGCCGCTGGATAAGCTTGCCGGGTGAAGGCGGGCATGTGGATTTTGCACCGAATAGCGAAGAAGAAGACCGGATTCTGGCGGTATTGCGTCAGGAGCTGGGCCACGTTTCCGCTGAGAGGGTGCTTTCCGGGCCAGGACTGGTCAATTTATACCGGGCCATTGTGATTTCTGATGGCCGCCAGCCCGAGAATTTAGCCCCGAAAGATGTCACCGAACGCGCTCTGGCTGACAGTTGCACCGACTGCCGCCGCGCATTATCCCTGTTTTGCGTCATTATGGGGCGCTTTGGCGGCAACCTGGCTTTGAATCTCAGTACCTTTGGCGGTGTGTATATTGCAGGCGGTATTGTGCCGCGCTTTATGGAATTTTTTAAAGCTTCCGGTTTTCGCGGAGCTTTTGAAGACAAAGGCCGCTTCAAAGATTTCTTGCAGGATATTCCAGTCTATATGATTACTCATCAGCAACCCGGTTTGCTGGGCGCAGGGGCTTATTTGCGTCAGAAGTTAGGGCATACCCTGCATCCTTGATGCTGATAAAACAAAAAAGCAGAGTCACGGCTCTGCTTTTTTATGGCTAAACAAAATTGACTATCAAGCATGACTGTTGGCGGTGACCCCAGATGAAGCCGTTGATGTGTTTTCTGCCTCGGTAGCAGCCCCTTTCGGCGGCTTGATAATCAGGGTTAACAACAGAGAAACCACTGACATCACCGCAATGACGATAAAGGTCGCGTGATACCCACCCAAACGTGCCGCAATAAATGACCCCGCCAGTGCGCCTAAACCAAACCCTTGATAGATAATCCCGTAGTTTTTGCTGTGATTTTTCAAACCGAAAAAGTCGCCAACAATCGCCGGGAACACCGTGATATTGCCACCAAAACAGAAAGCAATAGCACCGACACACAAGAAGAACAGGGCGTGAGTCAGTGGGACAAAACTCAGCACAGATACCGCTAAGGTGGTCACCAGCAAGGTAAAGCTGATAACCCGCAGGCGGCCCACTTTATCGGATAGCGCCCCCAGAATAATACGCCCGGCGGTGTTAAAAATAGCGATGGCAGACACGGTATTGGCGGCGGTGACCAAATCCATCCCTGCCAGTTGCACGCCCAAATCTTTCACGATACCAATCAGATATAAACCACTCATACAGGCGGTGAAGAAGATGATAAACAAGAAGTAAGACTCTTTGACCGCCAGCATCTCTTTAACACTGAAGTCACGGCCCGCACGCGCAGATTGCAAGCCGGTAACTGCTTGTGGCGCGACGATTTTTTCTCGCAACAAGAAAGAACCGGCTCCAACCAAGACCATCACGATAATGCCCCAGTAGAAGAAAGCCAGCGAAACGCCCTGGTTGGCAATCAAACTGGCATTCACGTATTTGAACAACAGGCTACCGGTGCCAAATGCGCCGACAGAAATACCTGAAATCAACCCTTTACGTTCTGGGAACCATTTAATCAGATTCGACAGAGTGGTGATGTAGGCGGTGCCGTCAGCAAAGCCCACCACAATACCCGCCAGTAGATAAATCATCCCGAGCGAAGTGGCAAAAGAGCTGGCAATCAAACCCAAACCGAGGATGATGCCGGAAATCAGTGTCAGTTTACGGATGCCAATGCGTTCTTGCAGGCGTCCTGCAAATAACGTGGCGATAGCCAGAGAGAAACTGGTGATAGAGAAGGTGGTGGCAACAGCCCCCAATGACCAACTGAACTTTTCCCCTAGCGGCTGATTAAATAAGCTCCAAGTATAGATAGTGCCTAAACCCATCTGAACGATGATGGTACCAACCACAATTAGCCAACGATTTACCGGTTTACTGCTCATGCCGGACTCCTTAAACATCAATGCATACGGCCCGAATATGGCTATTGCTGGAGTTATAGCTGTGAGCAATAGCGTCGGAACCTAAAAATTACGCGCTGATGGAGCACCGAACATCTGGTATTTAGGTGTTATCAGCCCGCCGAATGAAACCAGTATACGGGCGGGCTAATAGCTATAGATCGAAAGGGGAATGAGCTGCATTCAGAGAGGAATGAAATGCATTTAAAGGCGCATCAGTTGCCTAAATTCTTTTATCTTGCTGCGGCTAACCGGGACTTCAAAGTCCAAATCACTGAGTCGCAGAATATAGGTATTGTTAAACCAAGGTACGATTTCGCGGATTTTGGCTAAATTCACACAATAAGAGCGGTGACAGCGGAAAAAGTACTCTTCGGGCAAGCGGCTGCAAAACTCGGTGATATTCATTGGCATAATGAATTCTGCGCGCCGCGTGTAAACCAGAGTCACCTTCTCCTGCGCCGCTGCATAATAAATATCATTGATATCCGTGACGATGATGCGCTCATCTTTCATCAGATTGATAGTATGAGCCGCAGGGCGGTGACTAGTGCTATTGGTTTGCTCTTTATTTTGGCGATCACGCTTATGAAGGGCTTCCAACTTTTGCAGCATAGTGACAATACGTGATTCGTGATAAGGCTTTAAAATATAGTCAAAAGCTTCAATTTCAAAGGCTTCTACTGCATGCTCTTTATAAGCCGTAATAAAGATAATGTAAGGTTTATGGGCGAATTTGCTGATGTTTTGCGCCAGTAGAACGCCATCTAACGATGGGATGTTAATGTCGAGAAAGATGGCGTCAACCTGATGATTTTGCAGGTATTTAAGCACATCCAATCCATCTTCAAAGGTGGCTTCGATAGTGATATTACTGTGCTGACGGATAAGGTAACTTAATTCTTCCTGAGCCAGAAACTCATCTTCGACAATAATTGCTTTCACGGATTAAACTCCGGCTGACATGCGGGGCTCTGCATGGACTTTACCGCCATTTTTGCTGATATAAAAAGAAATCTCAGTGCCCGGCTCCATTCGACGGATCTGCAAACCTTCGCCATAGAGTAATTTCACTCGATGATGGACATTCAGTAAACCGATTTTATTGCCGGGCATTTCATTATTAGCCACGCGTGCAATAGTCTCCTGATTAATTCCGTTGCCGGTGTCTTTCACCGAAATTTTTATCTGGTCGCCACTGTCTTTAACCGCGATCACCACCACCCCTTTACCACGGCATGGCTGAATACCATGCACGATAGCATTCTCCACCAGCGGCTGGATCAATAAGCTGGGGATTTTTAGCGCAATGTCATCATCAATATCATAAATCACCGTCAATTTACTGCCGAACCGCGCTTGTTCGATGGCGATATAGTCTTGAATTTGATGCAATTCTTTACGAATATCAATTTGTTCATCATTTAATTCAAGGTTATAGCGCAAATAGCGAGACAAATTAATGATCAATTGGCGCGCGGTATCTGGATTAATACGAATTGACGAGGAAATGGCATTTAACGCATTAAATAAAAAGTGTGGATTAATTTTACTTTGTAGCGCGCGCATTTCTGCTTTATTCGCCATTTCGCGCAGGTGTTCAATACGCGAAACTTCAATCTGGGTTGAGATAATTTGCGATAAACCCACTGCCATCACTTTGAGTGAGTAAGTGATTTTATGAGCATGGCAATAATAGATTTTCAGCGAACCCGTGACTTCGCCTTTTTCCCATAACGGGATAATAATTAGGGAATGAATTTGGGGAGTTCGGTGGGCTTCATCATTATTACGGATGGTGATTTTACCGCGCTGAATACTTTCTTTGGTGATATCGCTGATTGTTTCATGACCGATATTATAAGTTTCTACTCCGACACCGACATACGCCAAAATATGTTGAGTGTCAGTAATGGCGACGGCATCAGCTTTGATATCATTGCGAATAATTTCACATACACTGCGCAATGATTCGCCGTTGATATTGCGAAAATAGGGTAAGGTTTTATTCGCAATATCCAGCGCCAATTTTGCCTGTCGCGCAGCAATCACTTCTTTTTCATCCTCGACACTCTGCACCAGCAGCACAATTAACCCAATACAGACCGCCCCTAAAATCATCGGAATCGCGATTTTAGACACAATATCGATACCCAGTGTCGTCGGTTTGGCCCATATCACCACTAAGAGCATGGTCAGCGATTCACAAATCATACCGGCCAGAATGCCAATACTCCATTGGCGCTCTTTTTTGACTTTCAGGTTGATATAACCCGACATTAAACCCGCAATAATACTGGTAATTAAGCAGGGGACCGAGGTAATGCCATCAATATCAATTAAGTAGCGATGAGAACCCGCGATAAGCCCGGTAATAATTCCGACCCATGGGCCAAATAAAATACCGCCGGACATTACGGCAATGACCCGCACATTAACCAGAGAACCTTCAACGTTAATGCCGGAATAGGTGCCAAAAATAGCAAATAGCGAAAAGATCGCGGTGACGGCGGCTAATTCCAGCGGCGTGTGTTTCTCTTTTTGTAGTAACTGACGAAATAGGCGGGTGCGGGTCAGGAAGAACAAGCAAATTAACATCAGTGCGGCGCGATCAAATACCGCCAGTAGCATTTCAAATATCTGGTGCACACTATTTTCTCTTGGCAACATTTTCTGTTGGCATCAACCTGGGATCTGAGGGGCAAGAATCATCAGGTAGACCTTGAGGCGAATAAGCCGCTAACTATAAGGAAAATAGTGGTCGACTGCTACTTTATCCGTGCTATTGAGCCAGTTTGCCGGAGAGAAAAACGCCGGCAAACTGTCAGGCTACTTTGTCATCCCCAGTTGTTGTCTGCCGATGGCGGTCAAATTATCGGCAGTGGCCCGGCCGGTGAAATCGACTTCGAAATCATCGGCAGCAAAGTCTGGTGGTGAGCGGCCATCAAGAAAACTCGCTAACTGACGTGGCAAGTAAGCGGCATTTTTTTCACACCATGGTGCAGCGGCGATATACATCACATTGCTGTCAAACTCGCCGTGATGTTCGTTTTCTACCGAATGAATCACGTCGCAGTGCCAAAATACCGTGTCACCGGCTTCCAGATCTGGAATAGGGGAAATAGCTTCCATTAAAAGAGGATGCCACTGTTCAGAGGCCGATAAAGCTCGCCCCGGAGCAGCACCGCACAAGTCATCATCGGCCACATCGTCTTGCAAAGCACGTAACAGGATGTAGGCCATGGCATTGGCAATAGGAATGACATTTAACGTCCCGGCGTGGGTGCGTTGTGGTGTCAGGGCCGTCCATCCCTGGAATGTTCGGAACATAGAGCACACCGCCGGTGACGGGAACTCTCGCACTTCCGGGCGGCCTTCAGCAGCAAAGGGATCGTATTGTTGCCATTCACCGGAAAACACGTGGCGATAAACATGGCGGAAATTTTCATCCAGCCAGCGCTCAATAGAGCCGCCATCCACATGAGGCGATAGGCCCAGAGATGAGGATTTTGGCGGGCGACGCCGTGTACGGTCAGCATAGGTCACGACCTGGTTAGCATCAAAGTGTTGCTTGCCATTGCTTTCGGTTTGCCACAGATTATTTAAGAATATCTGTACTGCATTCATGCGCGGATCTTGGCGAGCTTCAACTTGCGGTGTTGACCAATAAATGCCGTAAATTTGTGGTTTGCTGGCTGCCAGAGTGCCAAAGTAGTTATCTTCTGCAGCATTTTTCAGGCGCTCGACAAAATTATTACGATCCAGATAATTGCCGATCTCACGGTTCCATGCTGCGGCTTTCTCTGTCGGGAACACCCCGAGAATGGCGCAACAACCGCGTTTTTTGATTTGTGCTTTTTGTTCGTCAGTAACTTTGCCATTGATAATATCATCGGCATGAATGCGAGGAACCGGATTCTCGCCTTGAGCCAGACTCCGGCGGATCTCAGTGACTTGTTGGCGGATATTCTCTTCCACGGCGTGGAAAACCTGCTGATAATTGGGTAGCGCTTGGCGCAATTGTTGCTTCACCGCTTTGATGGCTGCGGGAATATCGTCTATTTGTAATGAAGCCATGATGTTGACTCTCCAATAGTAGTAGGTTGAGGTCGCGGTAAGGAGTTTGCGTTTTACTGAGCATTTGTTTATTTTTTGTTATCTTGAGGTGACATTATTTAAGTAAAATAGAGAAGAATAAAGGGATGAGGTTTTGGCAAAATTTCCTCTTTAATTTTCACTGTTCTCTTTACAGTTAACCTATTTAAATTAAAGGAAAAAAAGTGCCTGTGATCCCTATGTTTAGCCACTCCTCCATCTCTTTGCGGACGCCAAGGTTGGTTCTGGATAGCCTTAATGAACAAGATTGGCCGCTATTTTTGCAGCTACATCAAAACCCGGACGTCCAGCGTTATATTGCGGACCCGCTGGAAATGGCCGAAATACACGCCCGTTTTGAATCACGTGTCATGCCGTGGGAGAAAACCTCTAACCACTGGTTATGTTTGGTTATCCGTGAAAAAGAAAGTGGGCAGGCGATGGGGCTGACGGGCTTTTTGGCGGAATGGTTACCGCTCCAGCAAGCCGAGGTGGGCTATGCCATCTTGCCTTCTTATCATGGTAAGGGGTTTGCTAAAGAGTCACTGATGGCGGTGTTGGAATTTGGTTTCCAACAATGCCAATTCCATAAAATGAAGGCCACTGTCACCGTAGGCAATCATGCTTCGCGGCGAACGCTGGAGAGCTGTGGTTTCCAATGGGAAGGCACTTTGCGTGATAACTTTCAGCTTGATGGGCAATGGTGTGATGACTGGGTATTGGGGCTGTTGGATAGTGAATTTGAGCTATCCCGTTGAACTCCGATGAGTTGGATATTTGTTATCAGCCTATCGACAGTTAATCAGCACTGGGATATGTTCATCAATAGACCATTTACTGGTCAGCGTCGCTCGGACGGTCCGGGCGCTAACGTATCCTTGAGGAAATTATGGCTGAATCCCCTTCCAAACGTCGTTTTACCCGAATTGATCGTCTTCCCCCTTATGTTTTCAATATCACTGCTGAGTTGAAGATGGCGGCGCGTCGCCGTGGTGAAGACATTATTGATTTTAGTATGGGTAATCCGGATGGCCCGACACCGCCGCATATTGTTGAGAAAATGTGCAGTGTCGCACAACGTGAAGACACCCACGGCTATTCAACTTCGCGCGGGATACCACGCTTGCGCAGGGCGATTTCTCGCTGGTATGCGGATCGTTATCAGGTGGATATTGACCCTGAAAGTGAAGCCATTGTCACCATCGGCTCGAAAGAGGGGCTGGCGCATTTGATGCTGGCGACATTGGATCACGGTGATACCGTGCTGGTGCCTAATCCCAGTTATCCTATTCATATCTACGGTGCGGTAATTGCGGGCGCACAAGTCCGTTCGGTTCCACTGACCGAAGGTATTGATTTCTTTGGTGAACTGGAACGAGCTATTCGTGAAACCATTCCAAAACCGAAAATGATGATCCTTGGTTTCCCGTCTAACCCGACGGCGCAATGTGTCGAGCTGGATTTTTTTGAACGCGTAGTGGCACTGGCGAAGCAATATGATGTGCTGGTGGTACATGATTTGGCCTATGCCGACATTGTATATGATGGCTGGAAAGCGCCATCAATCATGCAAGTGCCGGGGGCGAAAGACATTGCGGTAGAATTCTTTACCTTATCTAAAAGTTACAATATGGCGGGTTGGCGCATTGGTTTTATGGTCGGTAACCCTGAGCTGGTCAATGCATTGGCGCGCATTAAGAGCTATCACGATTACGGCACCTTTACCCCATTGCAGGTAGCCGCCATTGCTGCGCTGGAGGGGGATCAACAGTGCGTGCGTGATATCGCCGAACAATACCGCCAACGTCGTAACGCCTTGGTTCGTGGGTTACACGAAGCGGGTTGGATGGTCGAGAATCCAAAAGCATCAATGTATGTTTGGGCAAAAATTCCTGAACCTTACGCCCATTTAGGCTCGCTGGAATTCGCCAAGCGCTTGCTATCCGATGCCAAAGTCTGTGTCTCACCGGGGATTGGATTCGGAGATTATGGTGATACCCACGTCCGTTTCGCTCTGATTGAGAATCAGGACCGGATCCGCCAAGCAGTGCGCGGGATTAAAAGTATGTTCCGTGCTGATGGTTTGCTGAAACCGGGGAAGTCGACCCCGAGCGAAACAGCTTAACCTGCTAGCGATTTTTAGCGCCGTATACGCTTATTCTGGCTGGTGGTTTCGATCTTCAGTCAGAATAAAAATACTTCTTCACTATTACCCATCCTTCTTCATGTTCTCTTCATCTATTTACATCATACTTATGATTAATTGAGTTATTTCAGTGGAGCGTGCGGCTATGAGACATCGCTATTCATTACCTCAGATAATCTTACATTGGCTAACGTTATTGATGATCATTTTGACCTATGCGGCGATGCTACTCAGTGACTCGGTACCTGATGAAGAAAGAACCTTAGTGAAAAATCTGCATTTTAATTTTGGTATTTCTGTCTGGTTGCTCATGCTGGTGCGGCTCTGGCTGCGGCACCGAAATGTGACACCGGCGATCACGCCAAAATTACCGGATTGGCAGCTATTAGGGGCGCATATTTTGCATTGGTGTCTGTATCTGATGTTTTTATCATTGCCAATATTGGGTGTTTTGGCGCAGGCCTATGGCGGGAAAACCTGGTTCTTGCTCGGCTGGCAAGTCCCACAGTGGGTGACACCCAATGATGACGCGCGGGTTTATCTCAAGCAAACCCATGAGTTAATTGCTAATTTAGGCTATTTTGTGATTGGGGCGCATGCGTTGGCGGCACTTTATCATCATTATATTCGCCGTGATGATACTTTGCGCAGAATGATGCCGGGTGAATGATGCTGTCATTAAAATGATAAAGGGCGCAAATGCGCCCTTTATACGATGTCAGGTTGTGAATATCTTAGCCGATGATTATTCGACCATTATCATGAAGGTGCCAACCCAAACCACCAACATAATTGAGATACCCATAAAGAAATATTTCATTGACCACTCCCCCTTGGAGCCACCTCGCCAGACTGAGTCACTCAGCCACTGCTGCGAGTCGATGGCGCTAATGTAATCCTAATAGAGAGCGATTTTCAATACTGTAATTCTATGCATCAGATCACGTTTTTGTACAAAAACAGTAATGAATGTTAGTCAATGTATTGAAGTGTGAAGCTATTAACGTTTTTTTAAATTATCGCCTAATAACAATTTGTTACTCTCTTGACTCAAATTTAAGCGATAAGAGGGGCATCAGCGTAATTTTTAGATTTTTCTTACTGCCACATCTGCTTCAAAGCCCAGTAAATAAAGGGCTTGTTCCAAAGCTTCAACCTTAGAGGCGTAATACACATCCAGCAGGCGATCCATCTGAGCAGCATTCAGGCTCAGTTTACGCGCCATATCGGCTTTGCGGGTTTGAGTGGTGAGCATAGCATTGTGCAATTCCGCTTTCAGGCGCACTAAAATCGGCACGTGAATAGCAATATCACCCGATTGCAATGCTGACGGGGCAGGGACAGGGCACTGCTCTTCTATCTGTGCGGCAATGCCGTTTTTAATGCCATCTTGAGCTTCTAACTCTATGTCGTCGACCGAGTAAGTCACTGAACCTGATTCTGGAAAGTCGCGATAATGAATATGGTATTCGCCGCTGGCTTCATCATGAGTATAGCTGGCTGGGTAATGGTGCACGGTGTAGCTCCTGTGGGAACAAAGTACTTCAAGATGCGGACATTGTACTGGCATCAGCTATGCGGGGTTACTTATTTCACGTGTTACTGTCGCCAGCTTCTCTTTCCTGTTACTGGAGATTGGCTGTTTGCTAACAGACCGCGCCCATTCCGGTACAAGGAGGGGGAAATTAAATAGCATTAAAAGTATTCAAACATTCTAATCTTTTTAACTATTTAATTTGGCTGACTTAACCTTGCCTTTTGCCCCTGCTTGTACCGACGCGGCTAGTTAACAATTAATAATAATTTAGTTAACAACCTTGCAAAGAATATTAAACAAAACTAATGTTTTTAACTAGGGATGACAGTAACTATTGATTGGGAAGTCATATCATTTCATTGGGGAATAGAACACGTCGCCATCTTGATAGTTCGGCTATTGGAGGATTGACGGTTACTTTTACTTATCCGCATGTAGTGAGGAAGTATGAGCATTGAGCCAAATGACAGCCCCAAATTCATCAACAAACAGCAAAAAATAGCGGCAAATTTTGATGAAAAAACTTTTGATGAATATGCCGATCTCTATGAAAAAATGTTTATGGCACCTTATCGGCAATATCTTGAAATCCCAACACTTGGGGGATTGTTAGGGGATTTGTCGGGGTTAAAAGTATTAGATTTTGGTTGCGGCCCCGGATTTCTATCCCGCTGGCTACATAGCAAAGGGGCTGAGAGTGTTGTCGGTTATGATATTTCTGAAGGGATGCTCGATTACGCCAAATTTAAGGAAAAACAGCAACCACAGGGAATATCTTATCTCTCCGCTCTTGATGACAGTCTTACCGCAGAATTTGATCTGGTATTAGCAGTCTATGTGATGCCTTATGCCCCCGATAAAGAAAAATTGTTGAGTATGAGTCAGACTATGGCCCGGCTTTTAAAGTCCGGCGGGCGCTTAATTACCCTGCCAATTCATCCCGACTTTCATTCTGACCCCGAATATTACCGCCCATATGGATTACGTCTGTTAGAAAAAGAACCGCGAACAGACGGCAGTATTGTTAATCTGCATATTTGCCAGCCCCCTTATAATGTGAATATTGACGCCCATTATTGGTCAGCAGAAACGTTAATGGCGACATTAGAACGTGCAGGTTTCCATTCTCTTTCCTGGCGGCAGCTTCAGCCCCCATCAATGAACCGAGTAGTGGCGTTTCTCTCAGTGATTATCTGCATGTTCCTCATGCGGCAATTATTGATGGAATCAAAGGTGGTGTAGTAGCTGATAATCAAGGGCGAGGCTAATATGTCACCTGTAGAACGCAGCCTTTATTTACTGCACAGTGCGCGTTTTTTCACTCTTGCCAGCCGTTCTTTGGACGCTAGGGTTTGGGCCTCGACGGTGAATTACGTCCCGGCTTTTACCCCATTACGGGTGATTTGGTGTTCAATGCGCCAGTCACGACATTCTGAAAATATCCGCCAGTATTCCCAGGTCAGTGGTTCAGTATTTCGTACCGACTTACAGGATGCTCCCCCGCCAGGATTGGACGGCGCTCAATTTATTGGGATTTCTCGTGAAATTCCTACTGATGAAAGCGCGGAATTCTATGATTATTTCTCGCACTATAACTTTCCTGATGAAGCTATTCGGGCTGAGTGGATGCCACCGCTAAGTGAATTTACCGGTAATGGTCTTCGACGATTTTATGAGCTCACAATATCTGAATGGTGGCTATTGGATATTGACCAATGGCAGGTGACCAGAGAAGACCGAAGAATAGCTGTCAATATTGATATGCTAATTAACAAATAACAGAAATCCCCCTTAAATCATCGCGGCTGCCATCAAGAGTCGGTCATTGTGTCGTCATAATAAAAAATATGCGGCATAGGGCGGCTGCGTGCAAAAAATAGGCTTAGGAGTTGATGGAAATGAGTCAATCATTTATATATCCAGAATTTCAAACTATTAAAGAGTCTGGAACCCCGGAATTATTAAATCTATTTTTACAACAAGTTGAGCAATATCCGCATAACCCCGCAGTTATCACTGCCGAGCGCACCATTAGCTATGCTGAACTCGCCCGCCAGGCGCAATCATTGGCGGCCTACTTGCTTGAACTGGGGGTGAAAAATGAAACCCCGGTAGCGACTTTACTGAAATCCGGTATTGAGCAAGTGGTTTGTCAGGTGGCTATTTTGCTGGCCGGTGGCAGCTGTGTTCCCCTCAGTGTCACCTCACCTGATGAGCGTTTGAATTTTATGTTGCAGGAGGTACAGGCGAGTTTCACTATTACGGACCGGCTATCTGATGGGCGGCCATTATTAACCCAGTTTATTCTGTTTGGATCCTATCCTCGCAGTGAGCAGAATAATCCTGATTTCCCTGGGCAAAAAGTAGCACTGAGCCACCGTGGATATATTTTATTTACCTCGGGCACCACGGGAAGACCCAAAGCGGTTGAGGTTGAGCTACGCGGTATTATTCGTCTGGTCGTCAACGCCACTTATCTTCCTATTGCGACTGATGATCGGCTTGGGAGTATTTCTGCACCAGACTTTGACGCTATTTTACTTGAAGTTTGGGGGCATTACTGAATGGTGCGGCCATCGTGATTATTAGTCGCGATGTGTTACTTAATCCGGAACAATTAAAATTAACTTTTCAAAAATATGCTGTCAGTTCTATTTTGGTGACCCCCTCGTTATTTAATTTCATTACCACTCTCTGCCCAAGCGCTTTTCGCACACTCAGTTATCTGATGATTGGCGGAGAAGCTTTTAATCTTGAAGCATTACGCTCCTTGCCCGTAGAGGAGTGGGCTAAAAATATCTATAACGTCTATGGCCCGACGGAAAATACCACTTACACCCTATATTACCCGATTGGTGTCGATGACTTGACGGCTGAAAGTATTCCGTTAGGTCAGCCCATTGATAAAACAGACGTTTTTGTTCTGGATGAAAAGTTGCAATTGGCTGCTGTTGGAGAAATAGGGGAACTTTATGTTGGCGGTGACGGTGTTGCTCGCGGATATCTTAATCGCCCTGATTTAACGGCTGAGAAATTTATTGTCACTGAAATTGCCGGTGAATCTGGCCCAAAGCGTTTATATAAAACGGGTGACTTAGGCTGGAAACGCGCGGATGGCGTTTTTATGTATACCGGGCGCATCGACAATCAGATTAAATTGCAGGGATACCGAATCGAGGCGGAAGAAGTCGAAATACAATTATTGAATACCGGTTGGTTACTGGAAGCGATTGTTTGTGCTGTTAAAAAAGAGGGTGACGAAGGGTATTTACTGGCATTTGTGGTGCCCAAAGATCGCGCAAGTTTCACCAGTAGACAATTATTGAATGAGCTTAAACAGCGCCTACCGCCTTATATGTTGCCCCGCCTACATATTGCCGATGCCATTCCCTTAAATCCTAATGGTAAAGCTGACCGCTCTCAGCTCCTTGCTTTGCACCGACAGCAACGTTTATCAGGTATAGCTTGAAACTATTGCGGGAAAATCCGAGCTCATCCCCCCCAAAATGTCTAAAGGATTTTGAATATGAAACAGCCAAATATGCAGACTGAGCCCGCCGCGTTGGGATTGGCCGCTCTTTTTTTACAGCAGGTTAAACAGTATCCAGACCGACCGGCCATTATTACCCCAGAATATACGCTGAGTTATACACAATTGGCGCAACAGGCGCAGTCATTGGCCACGAATTTATGTCAGTTGGGGGTGCAGCCAGAAGAACCGGTGGCTATTTTATTAGGGCCAGGTGCCGAACATATTATCTGCCAGTTGGCGGTTTTACTGGCCGGAGGGACTTGTGTTCCGCTTCATCCGTCACTTCCCGATGAGCGACTCAACTTTATGTTGCAAGAGGTACGGGCGAAGCTGACCATCACCGATGGCTGTAAGGCGGAACGCGCGTTATCGACGCGTTTTATCCGGTTTGGATCTTCTCCATCCACTGAACACTCTGACGTTGACTTGCCGGGAGCGAGGGCGGGTTTGCGGCATCGTAGCCATATTTTATTTACCTCAGGCACCACCGGGCAGCCAAAAGGGGTTGAAATTGAAGCCCGTGGCATGGTGCGTATGTTGGTCAATTCTCATTATCTGCGGATAAGCCCCACCGATCGGGTGGCCTGCCACGCTAACCCGGCGTTTGATGGTTCGTTTCTGGAAGTGTGGGGGGCGCTGCTCAATGGTGCCGCATTAGTGATTATTGCCAAAGAGACACTGCTCGACCCTAAACAGCTTGAACATACTCTGCAACATTATGCTGTTAGTTATCTATTTATGACCACATCATTATTTAACTTTATGGCTCCGCAGTGCCCAACGGTCTTTCGTTCACTTAATTATTTGTTGGTCGGGGGTGAAGCATTTAACTTGCAGGCGCTGAAATCACTATCACCTGATGCATGGCCGAAAATAATACTTAATTGTTATGGCCCGACAGAAGGCACCACCATCACACTTTGCCACGCTATCGTAGCAGACGACCTGAACGCGATGAGCATCCCCATTGGCAAACCACTTGATAAAACACAGGTATTTATTCTGGATGGTGATTTTCAGCCAGTACCCGTAGGCACTCAGGGCGAAATTTATATTGGTGGGGAGGGGCTGGCCAGGGGGTATGTTAATCGCCCCGAATTGACACAGGAAAAATTTCTGTTAATCAAAATGGCTGGCGAAGAGGAACCCAGACACTGGTATCGAAGTGGCGATTTGGGTTGGCAGCGGCCCGATGGCGCTATCATGTATGCCGGGCGTGCTGATAATCAGATTAAATTGCAGGGATACCGGATTGAAGTTGAGGAGGTGGAAACACAACTGCTTAACAGCGATCTGCTGCTGGCTGCTGTTGTTTGCATCATTAAAAAAGAAGCGGGCGAAGCTTATTTGACGGCTTTTATTGTGCCTAAACAGCCAGAAAATTTTGATAGTAGTGAATTACTTAGCGGATTAAAACAGTCTCTTCCGCCTTATATGTTGCCGCGCTTACAGGTCATGGACGCTATTCCTCTTAATGAAAACGGCAAAGCTGATCGATCTATGCTATTGACCCAAATAGATAAACCGCGAGTTGCCACTGATACTTCAACACTGACCAAAGAAGCGGCTGAACTGTTACTGATTTGGCAGCAGGTGCTCGATGTGCCACAGGCGACTGTGGAGGATGAATTCTTTCTTCTGGGAGGAACATCACTACAGGCCGCTCGGTTGGTCCTGGAAATTAAGCGCCAGTTTGGGCGGCGTTTATCAATACAGGATTTATATGATGCCCAAACCCCCCATAATTTGCTCCGATTGCTCCAGCAACCGACCGAAGTGATAGAAAATGACATATGCGCCATGTTACTCAGCGACAGCCAGCTTCCTGAGGATATTCAGCCCTTATCCCGCCCCCCCGAACCATGGCTAACTGCTACCACCGGGCGAGTATTTTTGACGGGTGCGACGGGCTTTATGGGGGCATTTTGCTTACGTGATTTATTACTCCATGCTGAGGTTCGCCAAGTGATCTGCTTGGTGCGGGGCCAGAATAATGACGAGGCGATGCAGCGAATCAAAGAAAATATGACGAAGTATGGGCTGTGGCAACCGGCGTTTTATTCACGTATCACAGCCTTGGCGGGGGATTTAGCGCAACCTCAATTAGGATTGGATAAGCTGAATTATCAACGGCTGGCAAAGGATTGTGATGTTATCTTCCATATTGCCGCCCATATCAGTTTTATTGAGCCTTATCAGACACATCGTCCGGTGAATGTTTCAGGGGCTATCAATATCTTGCGCTTAGCCGTAGATAGCAAAGCCAAGCCGCTGCATTACGTTTCCACTATCGCGACGACTGGCCCAGCCGGCCTGTTATTCCCGGTCTCCCGTTTTTATGAAGATGACGATTTGATGCCCCATTGGGAGGGGATGAAATATACCTTAGGGTATATACAGAGCAAATGGGTGACGGAAAGGCTCATGTGGCAGGCCAAAATGCGGGGTATTCCGTTGTCGGTCTACCGGCCCGGTTTCATGATGACAGACAGTGTGACTGGGGCGGGTAATCCGGAAGATTTTATGTGGCGGATGATCAAAGGGTGCATCAACACTGGCGCTTACCCCCTGTTGCCCGGTGATCGCAAAGAGCTGATTCCCGTCGATTACGCGAGTGCCGCCTTAATGAGTATTGCCAGTGATAACAGTCGATTGGGCCAGATATATCATCTTATTCCTCCCAGTGATGAGCATTCGATCAGCTTGAATGCATTTTTTGGACTGTTTGAACAATGTGGTTACACCATGACGCCATTATCTTATAAACAGTGGTTACAAAGGCTATATGACGATCCTGACTTGGATACCAACCCATTAATGCCACTGTTACCTATGCTGTCCGAAGTGGTGTATGAGGAGCTTACAGTATGGGAAGTCTTCAGCAATATACCTCGATATGATGCCCGTCAGACTCAGGCGGTATTGGCGGCGGCAGGGGGGCCAGAATATCCCCCCACCGATGCAGCATTGTTATCCCGTTATCTTAATTATATGAAAAGTATCGGCCTTTTATAGCTTCAATAGGTGTGCGGCTGGATAACTGGCCGCACAATTTTAATCTCACTGAGGGGCGGGATGCGCCATCTCCAGTGCCATTGCCGGGCAGTTAACCACACATTCACCGCAGCCATCGCACAAATCATCAACTAAAGTTGGAGGTTGATTGGGTTGCCAGATTAGCGCGTGTTTCTCACAATAATCGGCGCAACTATCACAATAGATATAAGTATTCTGGCAGGGGTTTTTTATCACCGGATGAGGGTGATTGGTAGGGGACGACTCGCCCACAGCCCCTTTTAATAAGCCACGAAAAAGTCCCCGACGGCTGATAACCCTGCTTTCCATATAGGCTTTATAGTAGCGTTCATCTCTGTTCATCGATTTTTTATCACCGATACAGTTCATGGGGATGAGGGAATAAGCCCAATTTCAGTTGCAGGGTTTTCAGGTAACACTCGGTAATCTCAGCCAGTAGCGGATAAACCTGATACTCGACCCGCGCATTTTTGATCAACTCAAGATAGCGGTAGGCCCAGGGTAGCAGGTGCTCGGTGAGCAGCACTATTGCCGCGTCAGTGGGCTGTTGTTGGGCTGAAGGTGGCTGTTCAATGAGATGCACCCAAGCCAAAAGCATTAAACCAAACTGGTCTTCCGGTTCATGAATAGCACTCTGACTTGCCAGCCCTAATGTCGACAGAAATTCACGATATTGCAGGGTGCTGGCACCCATCAGAATATTTTCTTTATCCAGATAAACTGATCCCCAGGGTGGCGCGGGCATTTCGCCTTGCCCCTCAAATAGCACCGAGAAGTCATATGCCAATTGTTCTGGTGAAATATCAGGGAGTTGTTGGCAGCAGCGGACAATATTGGCCGGATGGGGCCATGGGAAAAGATCTTTTATTTGTGGCAGCAATGGCCAGAGACGCCGCACTGTATCGGACTGCGGGGAGTAGTAAAAACATGCGCCGAGAATGCGTGGCAAGGTGGTGTTTAATAACGTCAAAATCTTCTCTCTCCTGGCCTGGTCATTTTCGTCTTGAGTAGCCGCAGGGGAAGGCGGCTACTCGGTTATTAAAAAAAAATCAGTGAGTTAAATTACATCGGGACTTGCCAGAGATTATAGAAAGCAATGCGCCCAGCCAATTCGCCGATGACCAGCGCTGAAGCACTCACCGCCAGTGTCGTGCGGGGGATTCGGTCTTTCAGTAATGCGGCTGCGGCCACAAAAATGCCCAAAGTGAGCAACAGGACTTGTACTCCCCAAAACACAGCCTGTTGGCTGCTGAGTTCCACCGAACTTTGCCCCAGAAAACTTAAGTAGCCGGGTTTATTCACCAACGTCACGATAGCGCCGACTAACAAGGCCGTAGCGCCCAACTGACGTGCGCCAGTGAGGATGGCAAAAGCACCGCCGCCGACCAATACTGTCATCCACAGCTGTAATGAGGTATATGAGGTATCCCAGTTAGGTACTGTGGCCAATTGATAAACTTGAGTTATTGACCACGCAAAGGCTAAGCCAAAAATGACTGTTGCCACATTACACAGCATGGCCAGCATGGAATTCTTCACCATGGCGGAGAAAAAAACCGTGCCACAAGCCATCGCCACAAACAGACTGCTGAGCAGTATTTCATTGCTCATGGGGGAGCGGCCGACGCCGAGTAACATGTTCATCGCGCGTAGGGGTTGTCCAACATGCAGCGCGCCAATGATTAAACCCACAAGCATCAGAATCAGGCCGACAATATTCGCCTGTTTGAGCTGCTGTGCGGTGGTCAGGCCGAGTTGGTGACTCAAGAACACTAAAGCAAACAACCCGACGGCGGTTTGTCCCAGTACGGTGAAGAATACCAAAGGTAATTCGTGCATTTTAGACCTCCGCCGGATTTTGGATGCGGCCTGATGTATCACCGGATGGTTTGGCATCACGATGGCTTCTGATAACCAGATTAGGCTGTGTTAGATGGGCATGGGGCAGGGGCGCTACCGCGTTTTCTTCGCCGTATTTATCACGTAATACCGTGATTTCATCGAAATCTAATGCTCGCTGCGGGCAAGATTCGACACAAACCGGCTTATGTCCTTCGGCAACGCGTTGATAGCAACCATCACATTTGGTCATCAGTTTCTTTTTGGCATCAAATTGCGGTGCACCATAGGGGCAGCGCATCTCACAGTAACGGCAACCCACACATAAGTCCTGATTCACTACCACTAAGCCGTCTTCTTCACGTTTATGCATTGCACCGGTCGGGCAGCCGGTGACGCAAGTCGGTGACGAACAGTGATTACAGGAAATGGACAGGTAATAATTGAAGACATTCTGTACCCAGATATTGTCTTGTTGCGTCCAACTTCCTCCGCCGTATTCGTAAACCCGGCGGAGTTTCGGCCCGAGATCCAAGTTCTTCTCATCCTTGCAGCTGATTTGGCAGGTTTTGCACCCGGTACATTTGGTGGAGTCGACAAAAAAACCATATTGCTTCATTTCTCAACTCCTTATGCGCGTTTAACTTCAACGAGGTTAGTGTGTTGCGGGTTACCTTTCGCTAATGGCGAAGGACGCTGGGTCGTCAAGGTATTGATACAACCGCCCACATCAATGCCCTCCTTGTTGATATTGCGCCATGCTCCTTGTGGCACGGTAATGACTCCGGGTAAAACGCGCTCGGTAATTTTGACCGCGATGCGTATCCGCCCCCGGTCATTGAATATTTCGACCATATCGCCGGATTGGAGGCCACGGGCCAGTGCATCAATAGGGTTCATCCAAAACTGGTGTGGCACAGCTTCGCGCAACATGGCGACATTATAATAAGATGAGTGGCAATGGCCTTTAACATGGAAACCCGTCATTTGTAGCGGGTAGGTTTTCAGCGTTTCTACATCACTGACACCTTCAAATGTTGGGCAATATTCGGCGACGGCAGTAATGCGATCTCCAGGTGTCAATTGCCACTCTTTTTCCAGTGTGGCCAGCGCTTCAGAGTAGATCTCAATTTTGCCGGATGGCGTTTTCAATGGGTTATTTTGCGGATCATCGCGGAAGTCTTTTAAGGCGATATATTGACTGCTGTCGGCATAAATTCGGTCAATAATTCCTTTGTCGTTGGTTTGCTCAAAAGGCGGCAGCGCCGGGTTCTTTTCACGCATTTTGTTATAACTGATTTCAATCCATTCTTGCTGGGAATGCCCTTCGGTAAAGGCCTCCCCAATGCCACATTTCGTGGCAATTTCGGCCAAAACATCATAAGACGGGCGACATTCCCACATCGGTTCGATAGCGTTTTGCAGCCGCGTCACATAGTGATAAGCCCCGCTGGCATAGGAGTTATCAATCAAATCATTTGATTCCACCGAGGTGACATCGGGTAATAATAAATCAGCGTATTTAGCCGAGCGGGTCATGTGGTTTTCCCACACTAAAATAAATTCGCACAGTGATTCGTCTTGCAAGATACGGTGGGTTTTATTCAGGTCAGAATGCTGATTTCCAATCACGTTACTGGCGTAATTCCACATAAACTTAATATTGGTATCGAGTTTATCTTTATTCTTCACATGGGCATTTTTAGCGGTCATCTCTGTGCCACGGAAAATAGCGTCTGTCCACATAAAGCAAGGAATAGCCGTTTTTACTGGATTGGGAATACTGAATCCTGGCACCGGATATTTGACATTCCCGCCCCAGGCTCCGGTATTGGTTCCGGCCCTGCCGATATTCCCGGTCATTAACGGTAACATCATAATAGAGCGTGCAGCTTGTTCACCATTGGCACTGCGCTGAATGCCCCAACCTTGGGAAATCCAGGCGGCGCGGGCATTTCCTAATTCGCGTGCGAGCTGGATAATGCGGGTTGGCGCAATACCGGTTATTTCACTGGCCCATTGCGGTGTTTTTTCTACCCCATCGATACCCAAGCCTAAAATATAATCCTTATATGAACTATTGGCCGGAGCTGAAGCGGGTAATGTACTGGCATCCCATCCCACGCAATATTCTTTCAGGAAATCTTCATCAGTCAGATTCTCTTTAATTAATACATAACCCAATGCGGCGACCAGTGCGGCATCGGTGCCGGGGAATATCGGTATCCACTCAGCATTGAGGGTGGTGACACTGTCGGTCATCCGTGGGTCAATAATGATGACTTTAGCTTTACTCTTCCCCAGCGCATGAACTGTTTCAATATATTGTCCACCGCCGGACATGCGTGTTTCTGCTAAATTATGGCCGAACATAACCACTAAATCTGAGTTTTTAATTTCATCAAGTAGGGTTTCATCAGCATTACCATAAATATAAGGCATTACTGTATTAATTTGTGCCGTGGAGTAAGTGCCGTGCTGATCCAGAAAACCGCCGAGTAAACTGAGCATTCTTTTACAGGCATTACGGCCTTGTAAATTAGCCCCGGTAGAGCCAGAGCCATATTGATAATAAATAGCTTCATTGCCGTGTTGTGCAATGGTTTTCTTTAGATTGTCAGCCACAATAGTGGTGGCCTCATCCCAACTGATTCGTTTGAATTTACCTTCGCCGCGTTTGCCCACTCGCAACATAGGATATTTGACTCGGTCAGGATTATATGTTTTCCATCTGACCGAACGCCCACGTAAACAGGGTCGAATTTGATGCTCGCCAAAAGTGGAGTCATCGTAAATAGCTTCATTAGCAATTTTAATAATTTCGCCATTTTTGACGTGTACTTTTAGTGGGCAGCGGCTACCACAGTTAACCAGACAAGCACTGTATTTAATGGTTTCTTTGTTGACTGGTGCCGCCTGTTCTGGCGCGGCTTGCACAGAAAAAGGTAGGGTGATTGAACTGGCAATTGCCGCAGCCCCGGTGACTGTGGCAGATGTTTGAATAAATTCACGGCGGCTCAGTGAGCCAGTGATAGGTCTTTTATTGTTATTCATCGACATTTCCTTTGCGAAGGACATTATTTTGACGAAAATAAAGCATAAAATAGAGTGTGAATGTCCCACCTTAGGAAATATTTTGTTACTTTCATATGATATAAATCAATTAAGACGGGATAACGAAAATAGAGACCTTAATTATGTGAGCATGCCGAGGGTTATTAATGATTTAATGCGAAATGTTAACTATTTTATATACATAAAATTAATATGTTTAATGTGATTATGTAATAAAGAATCAATCTCAAATGAAAGCAATATATTACTGTTTTCGTGTTTATTTAATTTTACTTAATTATATTGAGAAAATTCTCAATAAATAGCTGCAGGTTATTAATGATTTTTTCCTATGTGAAATGAATTTCAATGAGGGGAATCATGATAATAATGGCTAACGATATGAGCTTATTTGTTTTCTGGCGGAAGAGGAAATCGGCATCACGATTTTTAGCTCTGTCCTGCGTAAACTGCTATCCTATATCGATACTCTTCATAGTGTTACCACGCGGGGAATGAGTGCAATGTTGAATATGAAAAATCGATTTGAGCGTAATAACCTGTTCGGAGAGAAAAATATCCATGCTGTTTTTGAAGTCAGCCTACTGCTGAAAGCGATATTAGCTATCATGGAGATTGTGGCGGGTATTTTAACCTTTTTTATTACCCCCCAATTTTTACTGAATATATTGCATCGCCTCACACAAGTTGAGTTTATCGAAGGTCGTGGCGATGTAGTTGCCAATTATTTGTTGCATGCGGCACAAAGCCTTTCCATCAGCAGTCTGCACTTTGCTGCTTTTTATTTACTCATACATGGCATTGTTAAGTTGTGGGTCATTATTGGATTATGGCGCAAAAAATTAGGTTATTACCCTGCGGCAATAGTGATTTTTAGCTTGTTTATTGTCTATCAACTCTATCGTTATACCTTTACTCATTCGGTGCTTTTGATCCTGATAACGGTGCTGGATGTGGTGGTTATCGTGCTGACAGTGCTGGAGTATCGACAGTTGCGGTTGGAACAAAAAAGACCTCAAGCGAGGCCGTTGTAATAGCAATGAAATAGCGACTTGGTTATCAGCGGCGGGTGATACCTTCATAAATCAAACGCAGTCCCAATGCCCCTACGGCGACCCCGATAATACCACTTAATAGGTGCTGAATTTTACTGTATACGCGACGGGCTGCAGGGCGTGAAAATGCCATACTAAGCAATGACCGCCAGAGGACAGAGGCCAGAATAATGCCGAGCCAGGCGATCATTTTTGCCCATGCTGGTGTGGTCGGGGTGAGAGTTACCGAGAAAATACTGATAAAAAACAGCACAGTTTGCGGGTTAGATAAATCCGTCAATAGACCACGGCGGAAGAACACATACCAAGGTGTCACTGACGCAGTGGCGACAGCACCTATGCCCATATGCAGTTCTTGACGGTGGCGCAGCATATTGTAGGCATACCAAACCAGATACAAACCACCGCCGATTTTAATTGCCGAGAATAATGCGCCGCCCTCAGCAATCAGCGCAGCCATGCCAAATAACCCCAATCCCGAGTAAATTGCATCCCCCAAGGCCACACCCAGCCCAGTGAGTAAACCCGCATTCTTACCAGAGCTGAGACTGGTTTGCACCACAATCAGCAAATTAGCGCCGGGATTGATAAATGTGAGTATAAACAGGCCGATGGTCAATATGATGACGTGCATTTCATCCATTCTGTGCGGCTCCGATAGTCGTGATTTCAGTAGCATAATGCAATCTGTGGGGGCGAACAGAGCATTAATTGTGTTCAGTTAATAGAAATGCGTCGTCAGTCACTCAGCAAAAATATGGGCCTGACCCACTATTGTTAAATCTACCATTAAGCCAACATGGAGCCCTTCGCGACTGATGGTTTTAATTTCTACAATTTTCTCAAATTGAACAATAGATAAAGTGAGTGTCGAAATAAAACCGGCAAAATCAATACTGATAATTTTAGCCAGGCAGTGAGTTGGATAATGGTGAGCTGCGGGTAGCGGTGTGATGGTCACTTGCTCGGGACGTAGCATAATGCGTGCTTGCCCACGACGCGTTGCATCGTCAACTTTGACCCGGCCTAGTGCGCAATCGGCCCATCCGGCCTCAATATAAGCAGAAAGAATGAGCGTTTCACCCAGGAATGTGGCGGTCGGCTCATCAATCGGCCTGAGATAAAGCTCTTGCGGTGGGCCAACATGCGCCAGTTTGCCCGCGCGCATCACCGCTACCTGATCGGCAAAAGAAAGCGCTTCGCTTTGGTCGTGGGTAACTAAAATGGAGGCAATATTGGCTTGTGACAGCAGTTCAGCCACTGCTTTGCGGGTTGAGGCACGCAAGGCGGTATCCAGTGCTGAGAAAGGTTCGTCCAATAACATCAATACCGGACTTTGCGCTAATGCTCTGGCAAGTGCGACGCGTTGTTGCTGACCACCGGATATTTCATGGGGCCAAAGCTGCGCTAATCGTCGATCCAGCGCCACCATTTCCATTAACTCATCAACCCGCCGGGCTTTATCCTGTTTACTGCCTTTTAGGCCATAAGCGATATTACCCGCTACGGTAAAATGGGGAAACAATGCACCATCTTGTGGGACAAACCCAATCCCTCGTTTATGAGCAGGTACGTGAGTTGAGCGGTCAAAAACGGGATTTCCCTGCAAAATTACTTTGCCGCTATCCGGCGTTTCGAAACCAGCAATAATACGCAGTAAGGTCGTTTTACCCGAGCCAGAGGGCCCGACAATTGCAGTGCGGCTACCCGGTGTAACCTGTAAATCAATGCCGTCTAATACATTGACCGATTGGTAAGATTTACCGATTTGTTGAAGTTCAAGCGTGCTCATAATCCTGCCGTACGTTGAGATTGAGAATAAAGAAGCCAGGTGAGCGGCAGGGAGAGCGCCACCATGAGCAGGGCGTAAGGTGATGCAGCAACGTAATCTATTTCACTGGTTAATGCCCAGAACCCCGTCGCCAGCGTGCGGGTGCCATTAGGGGCTAATAACAAGGTGGCGGTCAGTTCATTGGAGATAGCTAAAAAGACTAAGGCCGCGCCAGCCGCAGCGCCGGGGGCTGCCAAGCGCATTGTGGTGCTCCAGATAGCTTGAGTGGGTGTTTTCCCCAAACTGCGCGCCACGTTTTCCAGTTCAACTGGCGCAGTCGCAATACCGGCCCGTAAACTGATTAAGGCGCGTGGCGTAAACATCAATAAATAGGCCAGTAAAAGAGTGAATTCGGTTTGATACAGTGGCCGTGCAATGCGGATGGTGATGGTCACCAGTGCCAGTGCGACCACAATGCCAGGCAGCGAACTGGTAACATAATTACAGCCCTCCATGACCCGATGTAAACGGCCTGGATAGCGCACGGATAACCAGGCCATCGGTATGGCGCATAGGGTGATAATCACGGCACCGCTCAGTGCCAATGCCAAGGTTTGCTTCAATGCTGGCAGTAGTTCAGCATTCAACCATACATCAATGCCGCCAATATAGAGCCAGCGGGTGAGAGTGATAAAGGGGACGCCGAGCGAGAGAATTGTCATCGCCAGTGGTAATAGCAAGCACAGTAAGGTGGTGGCGGTTCCCATTGAGTAAGCGGTTTGTCTGCGCGCGCTACCCGAACCAACGCGCGCGTAGCGGTTATATCCGCGGCTGGTGGCTTCAATTAATAATAATCCCAGGCAGCATAACGCCAGAACGCCCGCTAACATATTAGCTGCTGGGCCATTAAACGTGGATTGGAATTGATCAAAAATAGCAGTAGTAAAGGTATCGAAACGGATCATGGCGTATAGCCCATATTCTGCTAATAAATGCAGTGCAATCAGTATCGCCCCCCCCCAGACGGCTAATTTTAATTGGGGCAGTACCACCCGGAAAAATACTGCTGTAGGTGTGCTACCCAATGAGGCAGCGGCATCTTCAATACCGGGATCAAGGCGACGCAATACCGCTGAGGCGGGTAAATAAATAAAAGGGAAATACGCAATAACAGAGATAAATACACCCGCGCTAAGCCCATGCATTGAGGGTACCAGACTGATCCAGGCATAACTTTGCACAAAAGCAGGAACAGCCAGTGGGGCAATAGCCAGTAGTGACCAAATTCGCCTGCCGGGCAGAGCGGTACGTTCAGTGAGCCACGCCAACGCCACACCAATAATGGCGCAGAGCGGTAAGGTGATCGCCACCAATAATGCGGTGTTAAGCAGCAACTCCCCGACGCGAGGGCGAAAAACCAGCGCTTTTACTGTTGACCAGCCAGTATCAATGGCAATGCCAACAACAAACCCCAACGGCAACAGGGATAGCAATGAAAGCATCACGGCGATAGCCACAATCCCACTGCCGGGGCGGTGGCTATAGTGCACTTGAGCTGATTGACTCACTGGCATTGGGATAACATCGGGGTTTATATTGGCCATAATCGTCAAGGCACTCGGCGTGTTAATGCCTGTCGAGTCAGGAACACGACAGGCTAAAAGTACATATTTTCAGCAGGTTGACTTTATTACAACAAGCCAGCTTCTGTCATCAATTCAACCACTTTCTTGCTGTTCAGTTTAGAGGGTTCTACTTTTGGCGCATCCAGATCTTTCAGCGGAACTAATTTAGGGTTAGACGCGGCATCGACCCCCACGGCATATTCAAAAGCATTATTAGTACGCAAGATATCCTGACCGGATTTACTGGTTATCCATTTCATGAATTCCTGAGCTTCTTTGGGATGCTTGCTAGACGCCAACACACCGCCGCCTGAGATACTCACAAATGCACCCGGATCTTGATGTTTGAAGTAGTGCAATTGAGTCTTGCCACTGTTCTCACCGGTTTTAGCTTGATCAACAAAACGATAATAATGATAGATAACCCCACCATCAATCTGGCCGGCATTCACTGCTTTCATCACTGTGCTATTGCCTTTGTAGGCGGTGGCATTGGCTTTCATGGCTTTTAACCATTCCAATGTGGCTTTTTCGCCTTTTAGTTCCAGCATAGCGCTAACAATTGCCTGGAAATCAGCCCCGGAAGGTGATGCTGCCCAGCGGCCTTTCCACTCAGGTTTTGCCAAATCCATAATAGACTTAGGTAATTCGGATTCACTGATTTTTTCCGGATTATAGACAAAAACAGTGCTGCGGGCAGCAATACCAGTCCAACGACCATGTTCAGGGCGATATTCCTTTGCCACCTGAGCCTGTGTCGCCGCATCTAATGGCGCGAACAATTTTGCATTATCGACCAGCACCATGGCAGGGGAGTTTTCCGTCAGGAAAACGTCTGCGGGCGACGCACCACCTTCTTGTACTAACTGATTACCTAGCTCGCTGTCCCCGCCATTTCGCAGGGTTACCTTAATACCGGTATCTTTGGTAAAGCCATCAACCCAGGATTTCACCAGATTTTCGTGTTGGGCGTTATACACCACAATACCTTCGTCATTGGATGCTGCATTGGCGGAAAACGCCAGCATCAGTGAGGAAGCCAAAAGCGCGGCAGGGCCAAGAGAGGATAAACGTAACTTCATAAAGATATCCTTAAACAGGTCAAAGAAGAAAACGAAAGAGTCTGGCGATCACGAAACAGCTCGATTGTATAGAAAATCAACACAAATGATAGTGAAAATCATTCGTGTTATTTGCTACTAAATATTTCATGGATGACGTTATAATTCCTTATAGTTCAAGGGGGTTAGTGTGTTTTTTTCTATTCAAGCGCGGTGTCGCGTGTGCGAACCTTTGATCAATTACTGCGGAGTATCCCGCATATTCCTGTTTGTTCGTTACAGACAATGACTTAACATAGCTATTACTTTTTGGCATGGTTTATGGATATACGATGCGTCACTTAGCTGTCATTCTTCTTCCACTCATTTTGCTTTCCGCCTGTAGCAGCAAGCCGACGCCTCCTGTTGCTGCGACGCCGTCAGATAGCCTGACACGAAGCGGTTTTTTACTTGAACCGCAACATGTGGGCCACGTGCCAGATGGTGATTTTGCTTATAATGCGGATACCGCCCGTTTTGTTGACAAAATGGTGCGTGAGCATGGTTTTGAACGTCAGCAACTGCATGATGTGTTAGCACAAACTAAAAAACTGGATTTTGTTATCCGCTTGATGGATAAGCAAGCGCCGAGCTCTGGCCGACCTTCTGGGCCAAATGGTGCCTGGAACCGCTACCGTAACCAATTTATTACTCCGGATAATGTGCAGAATGGTGTGAATTTCTGGAATCAATATGAAGATGCCCTGCAACGCGCTTATGAGGTCTACGGCGTTCCGCCAGAAATTATTGTCGGCATTATCGGTGTTGAAACTCGCTGGGGCAGGGTGATGGGCAAGACCCGTATCATTGATGCGCTGGCAACACTCTCCTTTGCATATCCACGTCGTGCCGAGTATTTCTCCGGAGAGTTGGAAACCTTCTTACTGATGGCGCGAGCCGAGGGCAATGACCCGCTCAGTTTACGGGGGTCTTATGCCGGAGCCATGGGCTATGGCCAATTTATGCCATCGTCATTTAAAGATTATGCCGTTGATTTCAATGGTAATGGCCATATCAATTTGTGGGATCCGGTGGATGCTATCGGCAGTGTGGCAAATTACTTTAAAGCACACGGCTGGACGAAAGGAGCGGTGGTCGCAGTACCGGCAAACGGGCAAGCGCCGAATCTCGATAATGGCTTTAAGACCCAATATCCGCTCTCAGCTTTATCTGCCGCAGGGCTAAGCCCAAGCGGTTCGCTGGGGGATTATCAGGAAGCCAGCTTGCTGCGTCTGGATGTTGGCACCGGTTATCAATATTGGTATGGTTTGCCCAACTTTTATACCATTACACGCTACAACCATAGTACTCATTATGCGATGGCGGTGTGGCAGTTAGGTGAAGCGGTGAGCCGGGCGCGGAAAGGTTAATCTGAACTGAGCGGATATAACAAACCAGACGGCGAACAACGTCAAATGAAGGGGAATCGTGCCGTTGGGGTCGTAGCAGCTTAGGCCGCCGGAGTGCCCCTAGGTGCGGTAAACCATTCACTCACTGAGCTATCAATTGTTTTGTCATTTATCTCAAACCAGGGCCACATTAAGTGGCCCTTTTCACTAATCTATCAGATGGGAAATATCATCCGGATGAACCGATGGCGGGGACTGACGCCAACCGCGAGTGAGCCAAAGCAGGTAAATAAAGCCCGCCAGTAACCACAGCAGTCCCACCTCCAGCGCACGCTGTTCAAGGTGAACCCACAGCCATACCGACATCACAAACCCCATCATCGGTAATAGCCCATACTTGAACATGGCTGAAGCACCACGACGTTTCTCATTGAAAATAAAATGTTTTACGACACTCAGATTAACAAAAGTGAACGCGCCCAGCGCACCAAAACTTATCATCGACACCACTAAGTTCAGGTCAAGGAATAGCGCCAGCAATGAGATGGTTGCCACGAACAAAATGGCCCGCCAAGGTGTATGGAATTTGCGATGCAGATGGAAAAACACTTTGCGCGGCAGTACACCTTCACGGCCCATGGCATAGAAAATGCGCGACACGCTAGTCTGTGCCGTCATCGCCGAGGCATAAACGCCAGTCAGGTAAGTGGCCATAAAGAAGTTATACATCCACTTACCGCCGACATGCTCGGAGATAATCAGGCTGGCGGTATCCTGATAAGGAATTAATGATTTCCAGTCTGGGTAAGCCAAATGAGCAGCATAAGACACCGCAATAAAGATAGCGCCAGCGCTTATCACCGTAAACAGAATGGCGCGTGGTAGGGTGCGCTTAGCATCGTGGGCTTCTTCTGCCATGGTGGCAATGGCATCAAAGCCGAGGAATGCCAGACAAAGCACCGCAGCGCCGGATAATAACCCCGACATATCGCCAGCATTGACCAGCAGTGGCTTCATTAACGCCGCCGGGCTTAAATCCGCCTGACTGAAAGAAAGCGCAATAAACAGGACGATAAACACCATCTGTGCGGCGATCAGTGAGAAATTCACTGAGGTAAGCAGCCGCACACCCAGAATATTCAGCAGGCTGACACTGACGATAGACCCAAGTATAAATACCGGAGCCGGGATCGCCGGGAATGCCTCGTGCAAGAAAATACCTAAAACCAAATAGTTAAGGATAGGCAGGAACAGATAATCCAAAATTTGCGCCCAACCCACCAGAAAACCGGTTTTTCCACCGAAACTACGCTGAACGTAAGAATAGGCCGAACCTGATAACGGCATGGCGTTAGTCATCCGGCAATAACTGAGGGCGGTAAACAGAATGGTGACGACAGTCACCAGGTAGGCAATAGGTAAATGCCCCTGACTTAATACAGTCACCTGTCCGTAGGTGGTAAATACGCCCAAAGGCACCATGTAGGCGAGCCCGAAAGCGACCAGCGCGGGGGTTTTAAGCACTCTGCGCAACTGAATGTTTTGTGGCATTACCGTATCATCTCCTGGTGTGTACAAGCACCGCTAAGCTGCATTTTTATGCAGGGTACACCCGTCATACTTCAAGCTGCATGTGCGTTGGCCGCCTTCGCGCCCCCCCAGTCACTTACTGCTATTGACCTTAAAATCAATAAGCTCTTGGGGACTTACTCAGTTACCGCCTTCCTGCAACTCGAATTATTTAGGGTATAGAAAGGTAAAGGAGCGGATTTTGACACAAGGGTGACAGGTTTGAAAGCCAATACCTTTTCTTGTTGATATTGCCCTGTTATTTGTCACGATTATGACTCATCCTATCCATGGAGGTTATCTCTGGATCTTAGGTATTTATCACCCGAATCAAAGGCTTGTGCCAGTGACTCGGGTGAAGGTAAATGCCGATTTATGTAGCCTGATAAACTACTTTACCGCCGATCAAGGTGGATTCTACCTGAGTTTGATAAATAGTCTCTGGCGACTGCTCAAACAGGTTATTTTTCAGAATGATAATGTCGGCGAATTTGCCCGCTTCCAGTGAGCCAATATACTGCTCTTTAGCAATCATATAAGCTGCATCAATGGTTGCGGAGCGTAATGTCTCAATCAGGGTCAAGTCACGGTCATTATCCAGCCGAGGGCCCGCGGGATTGCCGTCAAGATGCCATGCACGGCGGGTCATCCCTATTTGCAGGTTGTACCATTCATCTAAGCGATCAATCGGCCAGTCACTACCATAAGCAATTCGCCCCCCCGCATCGAGGAAACGCGCCGCGGGCTCCATATGCTGGAAACGGGCTTCGCCCAGCATCTCGCGCTCTTCATCAATCAGCACCCCCGGCAAACCGGCCCATTGGAAAGAGAGCACCGCAGTGGCCCCCAATTGGGCAAACCGGTCATATTGATGGGGAGCCACCAGCTCATTGTGCGCTAACCCCGGCCGGATATCTTTGCCCGGCAAGGCTGCGCGCATCTGTTCTACCGCGTCCAGCACCATTTCGATTGCGCCATCACCTACCGTGTGAGTGTGCGGATGAAGACCCGCGCGGGCACATTCCAGAATCACCGCATTGACCACTGGCGCGGTAAAATAGAGGTCGCCATAGTGCTCGGTTGGCTGCCAGTCTGGGTTTTCTGCCGTGCCGTGGTTGGCGCGATAAGGCTCCAACAGGGCGGCGGTCATGGTGGGTGGCTGTAATACTCCGTCGATAAACAGTTTCAAGTGATCGACGGCAAATCCCGGAGCTGGTGTCCACTTATCACTTCCCCACTGACGACCAAACTCCACTACTTCCTGTACCACCCGCGCAGCATCTTCCGGCCCTTGCAGGCTATCTGGTGTCACTTCTTTGGCCCCCAGAACCCGCAAAGTTAGCTCATTGCGCTGATATAACTGATGGAAAGCCACTAATTGCTCGGCAAATACGCGGGTATCCATCACTGTTGTGACACCCTGAGCATTCAAAACTTGCTGCACATGGGCGGCAATGTGCACATTCTTTTCTGGCGTGGCGGACGGAATGCTATCAAAGGCGCGCATGGCGGGCGCATCTTCTAAAATCCCGGTGAGTTTCCCGCTCGCATCGCGGGCTATTTTACCGTCCGGCGGGATGGGGGTATTTTCGTCAATTCCCAGCAGCTCAAGCGCGCGGCTATTGGCCGCCAGCGTGTGGCAGTCATTTGAGAATAAAGCCACCGGGCGACGAGTATTGAGTGAATCGAGAGCGGCTCGGCTCATATCGGCCCCGACGGGCGTCATAGCCTGGCGTTGCCAGGCGCGGACCGTCAGCCAGTCATTTTCGCCCTTAAATGGGTCACTATCGAGATGCTGCTGGATGATATCCAACGTCTGCTCAACACTCAGCGCGGCATAATTAAGATTACAACCGATCAGCTGTTTTCCACCCCAAAACGGGTGCATATGACTGTCGATAAGGCCGGGCATCATAAACTTGCCCGCCAGATCAATAAGTTGGGTTTTCGGGGAGGAAAACTGGGGGATGAGTTCATCACCGCCAGTTGCCAGAATATAACCCTGGCCCAGTGCAATGGCGCTGCAAACCTGGTTATTGGCATCAGCGGTGTAAATCGTGCCGTTGTAATAGATAACATCGGCGACAGTAGATTGTTGAGTCATAGTTGGCTCTCAAAAATCCCTTTCTTCCTTGATGTTGCAGAAGTTTTCACCATCGTGCTGCAACGCCAATGACTTTGGGAATGGGTGGATATAATAGCCATTATAGCCCGCATCTCCGGCAAAATCCGTGGTGAGATACCGGCTGAGGCTGGTGTTAAGTTAAGAGGTTTTAAGTAACTCGGTCTGCATCATGGCCGCCAGATGGCGCAGTATCTCGGCGTCGGAAAACCCTAGCTCGGTAAATTGCGTCAAGCCATCCAGACCACAGACCAGCCCAATCAAGCGCCATGCAATATCACTGGCATTGATATCGGAGCGGAATTCATTATTGGCTATTCCGGTATTAATCACGTCGACAGTGGCCTGATGCCAATCCGACATTGAGGCGGCATAGGCCGCTTTAATCAGGTCATCGCGCTCGGCGAGTATCGAGATTTCATTCCATAACCGGGTTTCGCGTTTGCCCGCTTCATCTTGCGGATAGCCTAAGACCAAGAGCACCCGCTCGTAGGCCGGTAAGTTTTGGCTGTTTATCACGAAAGCGGCTAAAGACTGTTTCACTAATAATAGAAATGCATCTGCCCGCAGCTGTGAAACTGACGAAAAGTGGTGATGCACTTGCCCGACAGCCACGCCCGCTTCACTGGCGACTCGGCGCACGGTCGTGGCGGCCATCCCCTCGGTTATGGCAACACGCATCGCCGCGTGCAAAATGGTGTCATGGCGCTCTTCACGATTCAAATAGGCCAAAGCGATTCCTTTATCCGACTCATTAGTGTTTTCATCATTATGTGATGAATTGGACGTTAGTTCAACTTTCCGCTATTATTGCGATATTGAACGCGTGTTCAACTTTATTTGAGTCTTTTTTATGTCTAAGAAGTGGATAATTTTCTACGTTATTATTCTGATGTATCTCCCTGTTTCTATTGATGCAACAGTGCTTCATGTGGCTGCACCGCGGCTGGGGATCGCCTTGGCGGCCACCGGTAGTGAGTTACTGTGGATTATCGATATTTACTCACTGGTGATGGCCTGTTTATTGCTCCCGATGGGAGCGCTGGGTGATCGCATCGGTTTTAAACGCCTGGCTTTACTGGGGTCGGTACTGTTTGGTTTGGCCTCTCTGGGCGCTGCTTTGGCGCCCTCGGTGGCGGCGTTGATTGCTGCGCGCGCCTTTTTGGCGATTGGCGCGGCGATGATTCTGCCCGCGACATTGTCTGCGGTGCGCCATATCTTTACCGATGAACGCGAAAGGGCTTTAGCGTTAGGGATTTGGGTTGCTATCGGCACCATGGGCGCGGCGATGGGGCCGCTGGTCGGTGGGCTGTTAATGGAATACTTCTATTGGGGCTCGGTTTTCCTGATTAATATCCCCATTATTATTGCGGTAGTTATTGCTACATTGGTGGTTATTCCGCAGCAGCCAATGCGCACTGAACAGACGTGGAAATTAGCGCCAGCATTGGTATTGGTGAGCGCGATCCTGATGTTGGTTTATGCCGCTAAGACTGGGTTGCGCGGTAACGGCGATCCGTTGATGACGGCACTGACAGCATTCGCAGGCGGCGTGATGTTATTTGCTTTTGTGCGCCATCAATTATCCGCATCCGCTCCAATGATCGATTTTCGGTTGATAAGTCAGCGAGTTATCGCCGTGGGTATGGTCATGGCGATGACAGCGATGATAACCCTGGTGGGGTTTGAATTACTTCTGACGCAAGAATTGCAGTTTGTGTTAGGGAAAACTCCGCTTGAGGCCGGGATATTTTTGCTGCCACTGATGATAGCCAGCGGAGTGAGCGGGCCGCTATCGGGGTGGTTAGTGGCCAAACTGGGGTTGCGCACCGTCGCCAGTGCCGGTATTGCATTGAGCTCATTGAGTTTTCTGGGATTGGCCTGGACAGATTTTGCCACGCAGGTTTATCTGGCATGGGGGTGGATGATATTGCTCGGCTTTAGTATTGAAGCTTCTCTATTGGCTTCTACTGCGGCAATCATGAGTGCCGCGCCCCCTGAAAAAGCCGGCGCGGCGGGGGCGGTTGAGGGCATGGCTTATGAGTTGGGCGCAGGGCTGGGGGTGGCTATTTTTGGCTTGATGCTATCGCGAGCCTATACCGCCTCAATTGTGCTGCCAGAAGACTTGCCGGTGAGTTTAGTCGAGCAGGCCAGTGCCTCCATTAGCGAAACCATTCAGGTGGTCAATAACCTTGGTGGATATGAAGCTCTGCTCAACAGTGCCAAACTCGCTTTCTCCGCTTCGCACAGTTTGGTCTTGGGCACCGCCAGTGCTTTGCTGATTCTACTTGCGGCCGTTGTGTGGTTTGCGATGCCGGGGCAGCGTGTGTCGCAGTGGGAAAAAGCGCCGCATGACAATGCCACCTATTAGCCGCCAGAAATTAAGGACTGTTAAGTAAACAGTCCTTACTCTTTAGTTATTACACTGAGTAAAGTGTGTGATATACCTATTTAAGGTAGCGATGTGAGTTTTGATAGCTTTATAGTTAAATAGTATCAAAACCGTATTCCACTAAAGAGTAAGGCTTTCTCTATGACCGCGCGGCCGTTTACAGCACAACTCGATATCGACAGCTCTGCTCAACCTGTCCGGGTCTTCGTCAAAGGGGATTGGGTGCTGGCACATTACCGCGATTTAGAACCGGTCGTGGCGCAATTTCGTACCAATCCGCCCCCGTCAGTCGTTTTTGATCTCAACCAATTGGGCGCTTTGGATACCGCCGGTGCCACCTTATTAGCCCTGCTGCTAGGTGAGTCGCGCATTAATAACCTTCGTGATCTCGCCCCTAAATTGCCGGAAGAACGCCGCATTTTGCTGGAAACAGTGAGCCGGGTGTTGCCAGATTTAACCGCTGCATCGTCAGAAAAGTTACCGCCATTTTGGCTTGAGTTATTGGCAAATACCGGCCGGTCGGTGGATAATTTATGGCAAGATATCAAGTCGTTACTGGGTTTTGTCGGCCTGACACTTGAGGCCTTATTTAGCACGATTTTCCGGCCTTCGCGCTGGCGTATGACATCGTTGATTGCCAATATTCAACAAATTGGCCTGAATGCGGTTCCTATCATTATGCTGCTGACTTTTCTGGTCGGAGCGGTCATTGCTTTCCTCGGGGCGACAGTATTAACCACTTTTGGTGCAGGTATTTTCACCGTTGATTTAGTGGTGTTTTCATTTCTGCGCGAGTTTGCCGTGTTGCTCACCGCCATTTTGATGGCAGGACGCACCGCCAGCGCCTTTACCGCTGAAATCGGGCTGATGAAAGCCAATGAAGAAATCGACGCCATCCAAACATTGGGGTTAAATCCGGTGGAGCTATTGGTGCTGCCACGGGTGTTGGCGCTGTTGGTTTCATTACCGATGTTGACCTTTATTGGCATGGTGTGTGGTATTTTCGGCGGCATGGTGGTGTGTGCTTTAACACTCGATATCTCTCCCACCATGTTTCTCTCGATTATGCAAAACAGTAACGGATTGCAGCATTTTCTGGTGGGGATAAGCAAAGCGCCTATTTTCGCCTTCCTGATTGCTATTATTGGTTGTCTGGAGGGGTTCAAAGTCACCGGCAGTGCTGAGTCTGTCGGGGTGCACACCACCACCAGTGTGGTGCATTCCATCTTTGTGGTGATTTTGCTTGATGCCGTCGCGGCGCTATTTTTCATGGAAATGGGCTGGTGAGCCAAATGACGCAAGAACCCATCATTCAAATTCGTAATCTGGTTAACTGCTTTGGCCAGCAGTGTGTGCACCAAGACCTCAATCTTGATGTACAGCGCGGCGAAGTTCTTGGTGTTGTTGGCGGGTCAGGTACCGGTAAGTCGGTGTTGTTACGCAGTATTGTCGGGCTACGCCGTCCAACCGCTGGGCAGATTCATGTATTTGGTCAGGATTTAATGACATTATCGGGCCAGGCTCGTTCTCAGGTTGAACGCCGATTTGGTGTATTGTTTCAACGCGGCGCATTATTCAGTTCTCTGACGGTGACAGAAAACGTGGCCTTGCCATTAATCGAAAATGCGGGCCTGCCACGTGGCGAGGCCGAGCGGTTAGCGCAAGTTAAGCTGGCATTGGCGGGGCTACCACCGGGGGCCGGCAGTAAATATCCCGCTTCACTGTCGGGCGGGATGGTCAAACGTGTTGCTTTGGCCCGCGCGTTGGCATTAGACCCGGATATTCTGTTTCTCGACGAGCCGACGGCAGGCCTTGATCCTATTGGTGCGGCGGCGTTTGACAGTTTGATCCGCACCTTGCGCGATGCACTGAATTTGACGGTATTTCTGGTCACTCACGACCTGGATACGCTCTATACCCTGTGTGATCGTGTGGCCGTGTTGTCACAAAAGAAAGTGCTGGTAGTGGATACCTTGGATAAGGTGGCTGCAACTGATGATGACTGGATTCAAGCGTATTTTCATGGCCCACGTGGGCGGGCTGCTTATCAAGCGGCGGCAGCGATTAATAGCGAAGAGAGGTTGTAAATGGAAACCCGTGCTCACCATGTTGTCATTGGTTTGTTCACTCTCATTGTGGTCAGCGCCGCGTTGCTATTCTGTCTGTGGCTGACAAATGCTGGCTCTAACCGCCAGTTCAAGCTCTACGATATTGTCTTCAATGAGCCGGTAAGCGGGTTGTCTCAAGGGAGCACTGTGCAATACAGCGGGATTCGGGTCGGCGAAGTGATCCAACTGCGTTTGGACAGTGAAGACCCCAATAAGGTTTGGGCGCGGATCCGCGTGTCAGCATCCACGCCGATCCGCGAGGATACTCAAGCCCGGCTGACGGTGGCGGGCATCACCGGCACCTCAAACATTCAATTCAGCAGCAGCACCCCGTCAAGCCCGCTATTAGAGGGCAAAGATGGTGAAATTCCTATTATTATCGCCACGCCGTCACCGATGAGCCAATTACTGGCGAATGGTGAGAATTTCATGAGTAATGCCAATGAAGTGCTGATGCGGCTGAACCAACTACTGGCCCCTGATAATCAGCAGCGGCTGATCACCACGCTGGATAATCTCGCACTTGTCACCCAGACTGTAGCCGACCAACGCCAAGATATTCGCACCATGCTGCAGCAGTTAGCCCAGGCCAGCAAACAGGCCAATGAGACACTGGCGCAAACCAATCGCTTATTGCGCAGTGCTAATGGCTTGATGGACGGGCAAGGTAAACAGCTGGTTAATGATGCCGCTAAGACTATGGCATCGTTGCAAAATACCAGCATTATCCTCAATAAATTGGTCAGTGAAAATCAAACTTCACTCAATAATGGTATGCAAGGGATGAATGAGTTGGGGCCTGCCGTTGATGAATTACGCAGAACATTAGCCACATTACGTGCTGCCGTTTCCCGTTTAGAAGAAAACCCTGCGGCTCTGCTGCGTGGTCGTGAAAGAACACAGGAGTTTACGCCTCGATGATATCACTGAAGATAATGCACTCCGCAGGCCGTCGTAGCAGGCTGTTGATGTTACCCATGCTGGTTATATTGTTGTCAGCTTGCACTATTTTACCGACTGCGCCGATATCACAGGTTTATCTGCTGCCAGTGCCCCCAGCGGCAAATGCACCGCGCGCGCAGACCGTGAATTGGTCACTGAGGGTTTCACAACCGGCGACCAACCAGTTTATCAATAGTTCGCGTATTGCTGTTCAGCCCGACGGGCAGGAAATCGCGGTCTATAAAAATTCGCGCTGGACTGATCCCGCCCCTATTTTGGTGCGTAATCGCCTGATTCAAGAATTCCGCACGGATGGGCGAATTCCTGCCGTCAGCAGTGATGATGATAGTCTTCAAGCTGATGTAGAATTGAGCGGCGACTTATCGGCATTTCAGGGCGTATATCAAGCAGGTAACAGTGAAGTGCTGATCCGTTTTGATGCCCGGTTGGTGAGAATTTCAGATCGTAGAATTATGGCGACTCGTCATTTTGAAGTTCGCCAGCCTATTAAAGGCGCGCAGATGAATGAAGTGGTAGCGGCCTTTGGCTTAGCAAGTGATCAGTTGGTCTCGCAGGTATTGAACTGGACACTGCAACAGTCTCCTCAGTAACCGTCTCCTCAATAGCCGTCCCCTCAAAAATAGTCTCTTATTAAGGAGGCTGTTTTCATCTAAAAATAAATATATATCCAAGCTGCCGTTGCTGCAGAGTACTTATGTCAGGTTAAGTAAAGTCCAACAGTTATATTGACCGAGTAATGTTCAACTGTTCCAAATTAACTGATTGCCGTTATAAAAATATATCTTATGTCAAATAAGTGTTGATTTTATATTTCATAATGTTTGACTATTGCTCTATAAATTGAGCAAAAGGGAATCATTATGCTTTGGAAAAATACCAAGGAGCAGTTCGGCCGTATCACTATTAGTGTCCACTGGCTGGTGGCATTAACTGTATATTCACTGTTTGCCCTTGGTTTATGGATGGTGACTCTGGGGTACTATGATGGCTGGTATCATCAGGCACCAGAAATACATAAGAGTATTGGCTGTATATTATTCGCCGTGATGTTATTTCGGGTGATCTGGCGCTTTATTTCGCCACCGCCAAAGCCATTGTCAAGCTATAGCCGCTTTACACGCGTCAGTGCATTATTAGCGCATTTGGTTTTATATATTATTTTATTTTCTATTATGTTCAGCGGTTATTTAATCTCGACGGCTGATGGGCAACCAATCAATGTATTTGGCTGGTTTGCTGTTCCTGCCACATTAACGGGCTTACCTGATCAAGCTGATACCGCTGGTATTGTACATCTTTATCTGGCTTGGGCTGTTGTAGTACTTTCACTATTGCATGGACTCGCCGCAATTAAACACCATGTTATTGATGGTGATATTACCCTCAAACGGATGCTGGGACGTAGCACCGATTAACCAACTGTATTATGGAGAATTAAGCATGTTTAATAAGACCCTCTTGGGCCTGACTGTAGGCGCACTGATGTTTACTGCAGGTAGCGCTGTAGCCGCCGAATATAAATTTGATAAAGAAGGTCAACACGCCTTTATCGAGTTCCGGATTAAACACTTAGGCTATAGCTGGTTATATGGCAGTTTTAATGATTTCGATGGGTCTTTCACTTTTGATGAGAAAGATCCTGCGGCTGATAAAGTCAATGTGGTGATCAATACCAATAGCGTTGATACCAATCATGCTGAACGTGATAAACATCTGCGCAGTAAAGAATTCCTGAATGTCAGTAAATTCCCACAGGCGACATTTGAGTCGACCGAAGTGAAGAAAAATGGCGAAGGTTATACCGTGGTCGGTAATCTGACATTAAATGGCGTCACTAAGCCAGTGACCTTGGAAAGTAAACTGACCGGGCAGGGTAATGACCCCTGGGGTGGTTATCGCGCCGGTTTTGAAGCTAACGGTAATATTAAGCTGAAAGACTTTAATATCACCACTGACTTAGGCCCGGCTTCACAGGAAGTTGAACTGATTTTGTCAGTCGAAGGTGTTCGGGTTAAATAACGTGTGTTGCTTTATTTGAAGGCGCCTTTGGCTCCTGAGGTTAATGACAAAGCTATTTATAGTACAGTGAATAAAGGGTTAACCGTACCTAGGGGCGCTTCGACGGCTTATGCCGTTACGACCCCAACGGCACGTTTCCCCTTTATTTGACTTTGTCAGTAGTCTGGGGAGCCTTTGGCTCCTTTTTTATCGGCCATATTATAATCAATAATCGCTATTTTGCTTTGAGTGAGTTAAAGAAAGGCCCTTTACTGACAGAATCTCTGATGAGTAATTCAGATTGGAATATATTTTCATTTGATAAATAGCCGCCATCTAGCATGGATATTAGCCGATTAATGACCTCATTTATCATGCCACTGACGGGGTCTTTGATACTGGATAATGGCGGAAGTAGGAAAGGCGCAATAGGAATATTATCAAACCCAATGATGGAAATATCCTCAGGGATTTTTAAACCGGCTTCATTTAATTTCTTCATCGCACCAATGGCCATATCATCATTACTGGCGATAATTGCGCTGAAAGGTAACTGACTGGTTAATAAAGACTCAATCGCAGTGGCACCACTTGCTGGTGTCCATTTACCTTGCACGATAAGTTTGTCTTGAACGGGTAGCGAAAATTCAGTTAATGCTGCCTTATAGCCGGAAAGGCGCTCAATTGCGGTAGGTGAATCAAGTGAACCAGTAATAAAGGCGATATCCTGATGGCCCTGGTCAATAAGATATTTAGTTGCGTTATAGCTCGAGCCTTTATGATCACAAAAAATACAATGGCTATAGTTTTTTCGCAGTTTTCTGTTCACCACCATAATCGGCTGTTTATATTTATCAATAATAAGATCCATAGCGTCAACAGTTAAAAACCGGGGATAAATGATTATGGCATCACAGCGTAAATCGAGCAGAAATTGAATAGCCTCTTGTTCCTCTTCAGCACTGTGTTTCCCATCAACCAGTACCAACTGACGGCCATTATTTTCTAATTTTTGCGCCGCCTGAGACAGTATTTCATTAAAGTAACTGCCGTTATACAGAGTATTGGTTACCACCAATCCGATGCATTCAGATTTATTTGTCGCCAGATTTCTCGCCAGTAAGTTTGGTCGATATCCGGTCTCTTCAATCGCTTTAAAGACCTGATTTTTAGTTGCATCACTGACATAACCTTTGCCCGACAAAACACGCGAAACAGTGGCTTTTGAAACACCGGCTTTCTTTGCCACTTCTTGCATTGTAGACATAGGCCCTTCCTGACTCGTTGAAATTATTGTCATTCTATACTCTTCGCCCTTGAAATTGCAGAAGAGTTAGTGACATTCGTGACTTGGCCGTATCTGCGAACCACACCCGTTGGCGAGATTCTAATATCGATCACCATCACAGAATTAAAATAGAATAAATTTATCTATTGAATTTTACTTCATATTTTAAGATTCTCATGTGGAACCGGTTACCTATGTGTCAGGAAATGACTAGCGGCAACACTTTCCCTGTCAATTAATGACTTATAACAATATGAATTTAATAGCTAATTATGGTTTTTTAGCGATGGGATTATCTCAGTGCAGAAAAGATACTTAGCTCGGCGCATGCCATTACGGGGAGTTGTTACTCATGTCAAAAAATTATGCCGCAGTATCACAGCAAATCGTCGATGCTATTGGTGGTGCCAATAATATCGGGGCTGTGACTCATTGTATGACGCGTTTACGCTTTGTACTCAATGATGCGAGTGCGGTTGATTTGGCTAAGCTGAAAGCCATAACGGGTGTGCTGGGTGTGGTGCATAGTGAAAATCAGTGCCAGGTTATTATTGGTAATAATGTGAGCTATGCCTTTGCCGAAGTCATTAAACTGCTCCCGGAAGGCGCATTACCGGCAAATGCGCTGCCCCAGAAAAATAAAATCACCTTAAAGCGGATAGGGGCAGGGATACTGGATGCATTGATTGGCACCATGTCACCTTTGATCCCTGCCATCATCGGCGGTTCCATGGTGAAACTGCTGGCAATGATACTGGATATGACCGGCGTCTTTGAGAAAGGCTCATCAACTCTCATTATTCTTAATGTTATTGGTGACGGTGCTTTCTTCTTCCTGCCAGTAATGGTAGCTGCTTCTGCGGCGATAAAATTCAAAACCAATATGTCGCTGGCTATCGCTATTGCTGGTGTATTGGTTCATCCGGCCTTTATTGATTTAATGGCAAAAGCCGCGCAAGGCCAACATGTTGAATTTATGGGCGTAACCGTCACCGCAGTGAAGTACACCTATACGGTGATCCCGGCACTCTGTATGACTTGGTTGCTGTCTTATATTGAGCGGTGGGTTGACCGTATTACACCTGCGGTGACTAAAAACTTCCTTAAACCGATGCTAATTGTGCTGATTTCAGCCCCTATTGCCATCATGTTTATTGGGCCGTTGGGAATATGGATTGGTAGCGGCATTTCTTCTTTGGTTTATACCGTTCATGATTATTTGGGTTGGCTCTCCGTAGCGATTATGGGAGCACTTTGGCCATTATTGGTCATGACTGGCATGCACCGTGTTTTTACGCCAACCATCATTCAGACCATCGCCGAAACAGGAAAAGAGGGCATGGTGATGCCATCAGAAATTGGCGCAAATCTTTCATTGGGCGGCTCATCCCTGGCGGTTGCCTGGCGCACCAAAAATCCGGAGTTGCGCCAAACAGCGTTGGCCGCTGCAGCTTCAGCGATTGTGGCAGGTATCTCGGAACCGGCACTTTATGGGGTGGCATTGCGGCTTAAACGCCCATTAATCGCCAGCCTTATCAGTGGATTTATCTGCGGCGCGGTTGCCGGAATCGGCGGGCTAGCTAGTCATTCCATGGCTTCGCCTGGGTTATTTACCAGTGTTCAGTTCTTTGATCCGGCTAATCCAATGAGCATTGTATGGGTGTTTGGCGTCATGGTTCTGGCGATAGTTATCTCGTTCGTCACGACACTGTTACTGGGATTTGAAGATATTCCTGTTGAAGACAGCTTAGGTGGCGGTGCCCATTCTACTGACCCTGCTGTTTCGCACAGTGTAGTAAAAATTAACTAAATGAAGAGGTATTGAATGTCAGTATCAACATTTCCCGACGGTTTTTTATGGGGCGGCGCTTTAGCCGCAAACCAGGCCGAAGGTGCTTGTTTTGAAGGTGGAAAAGGGCTGGCGACGGTAGATATGATCCCTCATGGGCCCCATCGTTTAGCCGTAAAATTAGGGCAGGAAAAGCGTTTTACCTTAAGAGATGATGAGTTTTATCCAAGCCATCAAGCAATTGATTTTTATCATCGCTATAAAGAGGATATTGCGTTAATGGCCGAAATGGGGTTTACCGTATTCCGCACATCAATAGCATGGAGCCGGATTTACCCCAATGGTGATGAAGTGGCACCTAACGCTGAGGGCATTGCCTTTTATCTCGACCTCTTTAATGAATGTAAAAAGCACAATATTGAGCCGCTGGTAACACTATGTCATTTTGATGTTCCCCTGCATCTGGTGACGGAATATGGCTCATGGCGTAACCGAAAAATGGTTGAGTTTTTCACACGCTATGCTCGGACATGTTTTGAAGCTTTCGATGGTTTGGTGAAGTATTGGCTCACGTTTAACGAAATTAATATTCTTCTCCATAGTCCATTCTCTGGCGCGGGATTAGTGTTTGAGCCGAATGAAAATCAGGATCAAGTTAAATACCAAGCCGCCCATCACGAACTGCTCGCTAGCGCATTAGCGACCAAAATTGCTCATGAGGTCAATCCTCAAAATCAGGTAGGTTGCATGCTGGCAGGAGGGAACTTTTACCCCCGAACCTGTAAACCCGAAGATGTTTGGGCGGCGCTGGAAAAAGATCGCGAGAATTTATTTTTCATTGATGTGCAAGCCCGTGGGGCTTATCCCGCTTATACTAAGCGCCTTTTCAGGGAGAAAGGTATTTCAATTGCCACCCAAGTGGGTGATGACGATATTCTTAAACATAAAGTAGATTTCGTCTCCTTTAGCTATTACGCCTCGCGCTGTGCTTCGGCGGATATGAATGAACGTAACAGCAGCGCAGCTAATATTGTGAAATCCTTGAAAAATCCACATATTCAGGCCAGTGAATGGGGGTGGGGTATTGATCCATTAGGGTTACGCATCACCATGAATATGATGTATGACCGCTACCAGAAACCACTTTTCTTAGTTGAAAATGGGCTGGGTGCTAAAGATGAAATTAATCCGCAAGGTGAAATTGAAGACGATTACCGTATTAGTTATTTACGTGAACATATTAAGGCCATGGGTGAAGCTATTGATGATGGTATTCCAGTCATCGGATATACCTCATGGGGGTGCATTGATCTGGTTTCCGCCTCTACCGGGGAAATGAGCAAGCGTTATGGTTTTATCTATGTTGATCGCGACGATTTTGGAAAGGGTTCTTTAGCGCGTAAGAAAAAGAAATCCTTCTATTGGTATAAAAAAGTTATTGCCAGTAATGGTGCGGATTTGAGTTAAATAATTCGCCGGGAACGAGGTCTATGACTTATATTCCCGGCAATGAATTTTATTCGAATACAGCAGTATTTTTATTGTTAGTTTTTGATGTGTTACTCGCTACGATCGCGAATCGAGCCTTTCTTCAAGTTGATCATGAAATCCATAAATGCAGTCCGCAATGGGGTAAATATCGGATGCTTGCGATTCTCCATCATCGTTTCCGAAAACAGCTTCAGACCTAATGCAAACGCGGCTGTTTTCTCTTGACCAAAATCCAAGTCTTTACGCGCCTGTAACCGTTCGATGATGCCGAGGATCTCATCGTGATTCTCGGCTTCGAATGTTACCGGGGCTTTATCTATGGCTTCACCTTTGCGGTCAGTCAGCGGCTCAATGGTGATGCGATAACGATATCCCGGCATTAGTTTTTCTCCGGCTCTTGAGTCTCTGCACCCTTGGATTCTAACACTTTTTCAATAGTTTCTACTGCCGTCAATAATGCTGCATTAATATGTTCAACCTGTGCTGGCGTTACATCTGAGCGCATCATACTACTGCGCAGAATGTGGCGTAAACGGTGCATTGCATCGGAAATACCTTCAGCCATATTGCCTTCAGGCCGGCGATTTACTTGTGCCAATCGTGAAAAAATAACATCAACCATCTGTTGATTTTGTTGTAATTCAGCTTTCCCAGAATCTGTGATCTGGTAGCTTTTACGGCCATTACCGGTTGCAACTGGGGTAACAAAATCCTGTTCTTCTAACAATGTCAGTGTCGGATAGATAACTCCTGGGCTTGGAACATATAGGCCTGAGGATGCCTCTTCGATAGCTTTGATCAGTTCATAGCCATGGCTGGGTTTTTTATCAAGCAGTGCCAGCAGAACAACCCGTAAATCACCATGTTCAAACAGGCGATGCATTTTTTCACCACGGCCACGTCTGCCGCCTCTGGCGGCTTCGATTGCTTCCGCCGCCATATGGTGGCGACCACCGCGATACATTCTTTCGTCACAACGGTGGTGCCCTTCATGGTGCTCTCCACCACAGTGATGACCACGTTTTGAAAAACCAAACATAATGAATCTCCTTTAGATATATCGAAACAATTTCGATATATCTAATCTAGATCGATATATCGAAATTAGCAAGAGGGGCGGTAAAAAAGATATATCTAAATGATTTTTTCATCAGAATGGCTGAGGGGGATTTTTAGGTGAGAGGCGGAATGGGACGGTGCAAGAGAACAGAACCATAACAACAATTTTCCAGTCGCCATTCCGTTTTAGACTAATACTGAAAGTGATGATCAAATGCCAATAGGTTGATAACCTTGCCATTCTGGCCTGAAGTGCTCGCCATTTTCTAACGGAGTTAGATGTACATAAAGGTTATCAACCTTGTCCAGTAGCAGGTAGTCATCGACCTCCTTAAGATTGTCTTTATGCTGCTGTTGCGCACCATTAAGCAGTGTTGCCAGTCCTTTTGCTTTGGCTTGTTGGGCATTACTCGCCACAAACAGGTCGAAAGCGTGTAACTCCGCAAGCGCTGAAGGGTGGTAAGCGCCGACATTGACAAAAAATAGCTTATTGCTGCCAATGGGGGGCGTATCAGAAAGGGTGATTGCATAGCCATCGGCCCAAGTGATGCGCGCATATCCATCAATATGGACTTTATCTGGGTCACCGAACCAAGCTTCCCTCAAAGCTGGCCAGGCGTCTTCCGGTTTTTGAGCGGCCACAAATTGGATATCGTGAACCTCAATATTGGACTTTTTAGCATTGCCACCGAGATAAAACATATATAAAAACACTCTGAATCTCCTTTTTACTCGCATATATTATGCAATGGGCACATTATCCCATGTTCGTTATGTAAAACTCTATATATCGATTGCACTTGAAGATAGTGATCAAGAATTGTCTCTGTTTTTATGGTTTTTAATAAAACCTTGAGTACAATTTCTCTGGTTAGTATAAAATTAAATTTTTATTTTGCAGCCATTTGCAGATAGATATAGGTATTTCGACGATATTAGGATTGTCGTTTTCAATTAACACAAAAGGACTATTGGATGTTTAAAAAACTTTTCTTTCTTACTTTGTTATGTGCGGTATCCGCTAAAAGTTTCGCTGTCGAACCTGTTCGCCCTGAGGTTGCTGATTCTGTTAAGGCCTGGCAAGGCAATGAAGGTATTGAAGTCTGGACATTGCGTTATGGCCCTCGCTCTGAAAATAAGGCATTAGTACAGATAACAAATGCCGACCATGATTGGGATAAGAAAATTCAAATTATGGATGTTGAGAAGAAAGAAGAGCGCAGTGACTATAGTGTCAATGTTAATGGGAAGAAAATTGTAGTGTTGATCATTAATAACAATAATTTAGGCAAATTATATTTACCTGGCGAGAAAGGCGACCATCCTATTATGTATAGTGAATCGCTTTCTAATGAGGGCAATGCGCAATATTTCCTGACTGATTTTCTTAAGCAGGAAAGTAAGCCGCAGTAATAACCGGTGCTATAAAAGCCCCTTGCTCCGCAGAACTGCACTGGGCAAGGGGAAGTAGCGGATTAAGCTATTAGCTTTTCTTCACAAACTCAGATTTCAGCTTCATCGGGCCGAATCCATCAATTTTACAATCGATATTGTGGTCACCTTCAACCAAGCGGATGCTTTTCACTTTGGTTCCGATTTTCAGGGTTGAAGAGCTACCTTTTACTTTTAGGTCTTTAACGACAGTTACCGCATCACCGTCAGCCAGTAAATTACCATTGGCATCACGCACTACCAAGCCTTCATCGGCTGTTGCGGAATCGCTATTTTCCGACCACTCATGACCACATTCTGGGCAATTTAGTTTTTCCCCTTCCTGCCATGTATATTCGGAACTGCATTTCGGACAATTTGGTAAACCCATCACGCTAACCTCTTGAAATTAAAATCAATAAATATAAAAAAGTGATAAATTACAGACTACTGTATTGATGTTTATCCATTTTACACATTTTATCACATTAAAGGGTAGGTTTGTCATGGCTTATTTTTTTGCCAATGGTGGTATTTATTGGTATCGGTAGCCAGTGTCGTGAACAGCTTCAAAGCTATAAATCAGACAATAACAGTAAGAAAAAATAGTAGAGGGAAAGGCATAGTTAATAGCGGAGGGATAAACTTCATTAACACTTATCGTAAACGATGGAGAAAAGGTTCCTGCAATATCGATGGATATTGCAGGACGGGACAAATTTATTGATTAACCGGGATTACTGCACCCTGATATTTCTCACGGATAAAGTCCTGAATTTCTTTTGAGTGTAAGACATTGACCAGTGCTTTAATCTCAGGTTTATTGACATCATCTTTATGCACAGTAATGATATTGGCATATGGATTGTCTTCGCCACTTTCAACTGCAATAGGATCTTTAGTTGGATTTAAACCGGCATCAATCGCGTAGTTTGCATTAATTACCACGGCATCGCCTTCGTTATTATGCCCACCACTTAATTGTGAGGGATAGGCATTTTCCCGTCCTTGTAAACCAACTAATGCAATTAATTCTGCGACTCTGTTTTTGATTTGGGTTTTGCTTGCACCGGCAATCTCCAGTGAAAATGCAATATTCTCACTGACTGTCCGTGACCACAGTAAATTAAAGTGCTGAAATACCATGCTGATATTTAAACGTGCCTGCCGCAACGCATTACCTTTTGCGCTACTGATATCATTACCGGCGATCAGAATAGATCCTGATGTAGGCTGCTCTAGCCCATTAAATAAACGAATTAAGGTGCTTTTCCCTGCACCACTGTAGCCAACAATGCCATAAATTTGCCCAGTTTGAATTTGCAGATTCACGGCATCTACCGCAAGCACCTGCCCACTGTTGCTATTAAAAATTTTGGATACATTCGAAAGAACGATCATATGGCAACTGGCCTTTATCCGTCAGTGAAACACTCACCCCTTGCGGCGAGCAACTCTTGCTTCAATCCACGCAAACTTGCTTAATCGTCAATTATCTTACGGGTTCTTCTGTTCGGTTAAAAAGAATATAAAATCACTTTATTATTCATAATTAGCATATAACTTGGCAGTGAACTGACAGAAGACTGCTGCAGACATACGCCAGCCATACAGGAGGTTATTGCTGAGCAGGGTGGTATTTCGTTACCAGTTGGGTACGCGAGGCGGTGAATACTGGTGACCCAGGCGCTGAGCGTTATCAATGCTAGGGATTTAAGAAGCTTTTTCAGATGCTTAGTAGATCTTGGATCTATTGGATTTTATCAATAGGGATAGGTCATTATCATCATTCAAGGTATAAGCTTTATCTTGGGCTTTAGCCCGGTGAACGTGGATTTCTTTAGACCCAAAATGTCTATTTATCATTGTTTTAACAGGGTTTTATGGACTTTGTGGGATGTGCTGAGAAGTGCTAATGGTGTCCCCGACTGGAATCGAACCAGTAACTAGCCCTTAGGAGGGGCTTGTTATATCCGTTTAACTACGGGGACCCGGCCAGCGGCAGGGTGGCTGCCGATGAAGTATACTGCCGGAGCATTATACGCATTTTGACCCAGATAATAAGCAGTTAGCTGTGCGTTTGGTTACTCTATCACCAATTTATAGTGAATAAGTGATATTGCTGACCTAAAACCGATAGCCCAGAGGAGCTAAATCGGCGTTGCTATTCATGGGGTGAAGATGCGCTCTTGTCTACCTTGTCACTTTTTTTAGGTTTATGGGTCATATCACTACGGATCTGCGCATGACTTATCAGGGCAAAAATGAAGGTGCCGCCGATAATATTACCCGCTAGTGTCGGGAGGGCGAAAGGATAAATAAATTGCTGCCAGGGTATTGAACCGTTAAATACCAAATAGAAGATCTCCACCGAGCCGACCACAATATGGGTTAGGTCACATAAAGCCACTAAATAGGTCATCAGGAAAATAACCCCTATTTTGGCGGCCCCAGCGGAGGGCATCATCCACACCAGCGTGGCAATGATCCAGCCAGAAAATATTCCTTTAGCAAACATCTCCCCCGGAGAACTCTCCATTACTCCTTGAGCAATACTGACAAATGCCGCACGCGTGGCATCGTCAAATATTGGCATATGAATAAAGGAATAAGCCGCTATCCCTGTGCCAATCAGATTGCCCAATAACACCAAACCCCAGAGCCGAAATAGCAGGATGAAGTTTTGGCGGCTGGGTTTTTGCATTATTGGCAGCACCGGCGTGACGGTATTCTCAGTAAAGAGTTGTTGGCGGGCCATAATGACAATAATAAAACCAAAGGTATAACCGATATTTTCCAGCAGAAAACTGGCCGGAGTATCCGGCAATTTTGCGTGAAAAATGCCTTTGGCAATCAGGGATGCTCCCATCGAAAGCCCCGCAGCGACCGCCGACCATAGCAGTGCAAAGCTGTCGCGCTCTAACTCTTTTTCGCCGTCGACTCGAATAATTTCATGAATAGCTGCGGCTTTGGAGGGGAGATTCTTTTCATTCACTTCTATTTCCTGCACTTCATGCTGCCCATCATTTTCCGCTTTTAAATCACCCTTATCCTGAGGCTGTTTTTCATTACTCATAGCGAATTCCCAGTTGATAAAGAAAATAAATAGCTGACTAATAAGCATAGTTGTAAATGATTGTTGGCGATTTTTTTGGGTGATGAGTACGAAAATAAAAAGTTACCCAGCTTTAATGTTGTCGGTTTTTTCTACAGAAATTTGATCTTAATGCCGAATAATACCTCTATAAGGGTAGGGATAGCGTTAGACCTACGCTACGTAAGGATTAAGCCTTATGTTATCATTCGGTTTTCCTGAACTGACAATCCTACAGTGGAAGACCATTTTTCATGCTGGAAGCTAAAGATTTGAGCTGCATCCGAGATGAAAGGAGCTTATTCCAACAGCTCAATTTTTGCGTGGCTGCGGGGGAAATTGTGCAGGTGGAGGGGCAAAACGGGGCGGGTAAAACCAGCCTGTTGCGTATTCTGGCGGGATTGGCCGATGCCGACGAAGGACAGGTTAAATGGCGGGGAGAAAACATCCGCCGCGACCGCGCCCGCTATCATCAGGATTTATTATTTTTAGGCCATCAGACAGGAATTAAGTCTGTACTGACCCCTTTTGAGAATTTGGCATTTTATCAGTCGGTTTTTCAACCGGTTGATAGCGCTGCAATCTGGCAGTCATTGTCTCAAGTTGGGCTGGTGGGATATGAAGATTTACCGGTATCGCAGTTGTCCGCCGGCCAGCAGCGGCGGGTGGCTTTAGCCCGTTTGTGGTTGAGTCAGGCGCCGTTATGGATTTTGGATGAACCATTGACTGCGATAGATAAGCAGGGCGTGAGCACTTTGTTGGCTCTGTTTGTGAAACATGCCGCCAAAGGGGGCATGGTGCTGCTCACCACCCATCAGGATTTGGATGGTGTCGGGCAGCAGGTGCGTAAAATCCGTTTAACCAACACGCAGGAGAATTAATGTTTATTAGCGTGTTGCGCCGTGAATTGAAAATAGCCTTCAGAAAAGGCGCAGAAATTGTTAATCCGCTCTGGTTTTTTCTGATTGTTATCACTTTGTTTCCACTGGGCATTGGCCCAGAACCACAATTATTGGCGCGCATTGCCCCTGGTATTGTCTGGGTCGCAGCATTATTGGCATCATTATTATCACTGGAACGGCTGTTCCGTGATGATTTCTATGATGGTTCTCTTGAGCAGTTTCTGTTGTTACCCAGCCCGCTGGCACTCACGGTGTTAGGCAAAGTGTGTGCTCACTGGGTTGTTACCGGGCTACCTTTACTGATTTTATCGCCGCTGGTCGCGTTGTTGCTTTCCCTCGACAGCAATACCGCCATTGCGATGGCGCTTACGTTGCTACTGGGGACGCCGACCTTAAGTTTTATCGGGGCCATTGGTGTCGCGCTGACGGTGGGATTACGCAAAGGCGGGGTTCTGCTGAGTTTATTGGTGTTGCCGTTGTATATCCCGGTATTGATATTTGCCACTGCGGCCATTGATGCCGCGTCCATGTCGCTGCCTATTGATGGCTATCTGGCGATTTTGGGGGCGATGTTAGCAGGAAGCGTGACACTGGCGCCTTTTGCTACCGCCGCTGCATTGAGAGTAAGTGTGCACTAGCTGTTTAGGGCGGGCTGTAAGCAGGTTGTTTGTCAGAAAAGATGTGTAAAAATAAAAGAGTGCCGATTTTCAGAAGCTTAAGCGCGGTAGCCAACGCCAGTCAGAGCAGATTGTGCGCCGTACCCTGCACCGGTATTACCAAGAGGGTGATACCCGTCCAATTTTAATGTGAGCAATGAAAAATGTGGAAATGGTTTCATCAATTCGCTAAACCCGAGCGCATCTATCAACTGTGTGGCCGATTTACTCCATGGCTGGCAACTGGGGCTGCTGTCTGCCTGATGGTGGGGTGGGTGTGGGGATTTGGTTTCGCTCCATCGGATTACCAGCAAGGTAATAGCTTCCGTATCATGTACTTGCATGTTCCTGCAGCAATTTGGTCGATGGGCATTTATATGTCGATGGCTATCGCAGCCTTTGTCGGTTTGATCTGGCAAATGAAAATGTCCGATAACCTGGTTGCGGCTATGGCCCCGGTGGGCGCGGTGTTTACCTTTATTGCTTTGGTCACCGGTTCGGCCTGGGGTAAACCCATGTGGGGGACTTGGTGGATCTGGGATGCACGGCTGACTTCTGAGTTGGTGCTATTGTTCCTTTATCTGGGGGTGATCGCCCTGTATAACGCCTTCGACGACCGCAAATTGGCCGGGCGGGCAGCCGGTATTTTAGTGCTGGTCGGCGTGGTCAATATCCCCATTATTCATTTCTCTGTCGTATGGTGGAACACTTTGCATCAGGGGTCGACCAACATGCAGCAAAGTATTGACCCAAGTATGCGCTCACCCTTGCGTTGGGCCATTTTTGGCTATCTCTTCTTCTTTATCACTCTGACATTAATGCGCTTGCGCAATCTGATTTTGCAGCAAGAGCGCCATCGCCCTTGGGTTGCCGCTTTGTTGCGTAAGGAGCCTCGTGTATGAATCCAGCCTTTCATTCTTGGGCGGCATTTTTTGCCATGGGCGGTTATGCCTTTTATGTCTGGCTGGCGGTAGCCGCGACTTTACTGTCACTGTTGGGCCTGTGGGCACATACCCTATGGCAGCACAAACAGTTATTAGCGGATATTCAGCGCCGTGAGGCGAGAGAGCAACGTATTCGCCAGGCAAATCAGACCCCGACTCAGCAAGCCAAAAATGTGGCCCATTCGCAGGAGAAAATACAGTGAATCCACGTAGAAAAAGTCGGCTCTATTTGGCGATTGTGGTGCTGATCGGCATCGGTTTGACCACCACTTTGGTGCTGTATGCGCTGCGGGCTAATATCGATTTGTTTTATACCCCAGGTGAAATTTTGCAGGGCAAGGGCGAGCGTCATGAGAAGCCGGAAATCGGTCAGCGCTTGCGTATTGGCGGCATGGTGATGCCGGGGTCGGTGAAGCGCGATGACAAAACGTTGGAAATGAGTTTCAAAGTTTATGATGCCCGCGGTGCTGTCACCGTGACTTACACCGGCATCTTGCCTGATTTGTTCCGTGAGGGGCAGGGCGTGGTGGCACAAGGGGTCTTTGCTGAAAATAACACTATCAATGCCAAAGAAGTCTTGGCAAAACATGATGAAAAATATACCCCACCGGAAGTCAAAGAGGCGATGAAAGAAAATCATACCCGCCCGGCAGAGGCCTATAACAGCGCCGCGAGTGAGGGCAATGCTTCATGATTCCTGAAATAGGTGGTTTCTTATTATGTCTGGCACTGGCTCTCTCGCTATTGCTGAGTTTGTATCCGCAATGGGGGGCCGCGCGTCAAGATGCGCGCATGATGGCAACCGGTAGGCCATTGACCTACGGTATGTTTGCCACTATTGCGCTTTCATTTCTCTGTTTGGTATATGCGTTTGTGGTGAATGATTTCACCGTCTCTTATGTAGCAGCCAACTCGAATTCACATCTGCCGGTCTATTTCCGCATTGCCGCAACCTGGGGCGCGCACGAAGGGTCACTACTGCTGTGGGTATTGCTGCTCAGTTGTTGGTCATTGGCGGTGGCGCTGTTTAGCCGCTCGATGCCGGATGATGCCGTTGCCCGTGTGTTGTCGGTGTTGGGGATGATTACGGGCGGCTTCCTGCTGTTTATTATTCTGACCTCGAACCCCTTTAACCGCACCTTGCCGGACTTCCCGATTGATGGCAACGATTTAAACCCGCTATTGCAAGATGTCGGGCTGATTTTCCATCCGCCATTGCTCTATATGGGGTATGTCGGTTTCTCGGTGGCATTTGCTTTTGCTATTGCTTCTTTAATGGCGGGGCGGCTGGATAGCGCCTGGGCTCGCTGGTCACGCCCGTGGACTCAGGCCGCATGGGTCTTCCTGACCATGGGGATCGTGCTGGGCTCGGCTTGGGCTTATTATGAACTGGGCTGGGGCGGCTGGTGGTTTTGGGATCCGGTAGAAAATGCTTCCTTTATGCCATGGTTGGCTGGCACGGCGCTGATTCATTCATTGGCTGTCACCGAGAAGCGCGGAACATTCAAGGCCTGGACGGTATTACTGGCCATTACCGCGTTTTCTTTGTGCTTGATGGGGACATTCCTGGTGCGCTCCGGCGTGTTGGTTTCGGTGCATTCTTTTGCTTCTGACCCCGCGCGCGGTATGTTTATTTTGGCGTATTTAGTGATTGTCATCGGCGGCTCCTTACTCTTGTATGCGGTGAAAGGTGCACAAGTTCGCAGCCGGACTCAACATGAAGTGTTCTCGCGCGAGACTTTCCTGCTGGGTAATAACGTGCTGCTCATTGCGGCGATGTTGGTGGTCTTGCTCGGCACTTTGCTGCCATTAGTCCACAAACAGCTTGGATTGGGCAGTATCTCCATTGGCGAACCTTTCTTTAATACCATGTTTACCTGGTTGATGGCCCCGATGGCGCTATTAATGGGGATTGGCCCCTTGGTTCGCTGGCGTCGCGATGAGCCGAGCAAGCTTTATAAGCGCTTGGGTGTTGCGCTGGTGGTTACCTTGCTGCTGTCAATATTGGTGCCGTGGTTGCTGCAAGATACTATCGCCGGTATGACTGTGGTCGGGCTGATGATGGCTATCTGGGTAATTATTCTCACTGTGATGGAATTGCATGAGCGCGCCACTCACCGTCATGGCTTCTGGCGCGGTCTGAGCCACCTTTCCCGCAGCCATTGGGGGATGGTGCTAGGGCACCTTGGGGTGGCCGTGACCGTGATTGGGATCGCCTTCAGCCAGAATTACAGTGTCGAGCGCGATGTGCGCATGAAAGCCGGTGATAGCATCGATATCCACGATTATCACTTTGTATTCCGCGATGTTCACGACATTAAAGGGCCGAACTATACCGGCGGTGTCGGCATTATTGATGTCACCCGCAATGGCAAACCCGAAGCCACCTTACATGCCGAAAAGCGCTATTACAGTGTGGCCCGCTCAATGATGACGGAAGCGGCTATTGATGGCGGCTTGACGCGCGATCTGTATGCTGCGTTAGGTGAAGAGCTGGATGACGGTTCATGGGCGGTGCGCTTGTATTACAAGCCATTTGTCCGCTGGATTTGGTATGGCGGGGTGTTTATGGCCATCGGCGGTATTTTCTGTATGTTTGATCCCCGCTATCGGATGAGTAAAAAATTAAAACGCGGCGCGGCAACGGAGGCTGAATAATGAAATCTCAATCTTCATTCAATAAGCTGATGTTCATTCCGCTGGTGCTATTTTTGCTGTTGGTGGTGGCTTTTCTGGTGCAACTGACCCGCAATGCTAATGGCGATGACCCCACGATGCTGGAGTCGGCGCTGATTGGCAAACCGGTGCCGACGTTTAAACTGGAATCCCTTGAAAAAACAGGGGAAACCTTTGATCAGTCGGTATTGCATGATGGCAAACCGATGCTACTCAATGTGTGGGCGACTTGGTGCCCGACTTGCCGTGCCGAGCATGAATATCTGAATAAGCTGGCTGCGCAGGGGATCCGGGTGGTGGGGTTGAACTATAAAGATGACCGGGCCAAAGCCGTCCAGTGGCTCAATGCTCTGGGTAATCCTTACGCGCTGAGTTTGTATGATGGCGATGGCATGCTGGGGCTGGATTTGGGGGTTTATGGCGCACCGGAAACTTTCTTGATTGATGGGCAAGGTATCATTCGTTATCGCCATGCCGGTGACCTCAATGATCGCGTCTGGCAGCAGGAAATTCTGCCGCTGTATAAAAAGTATCAGGGGGGCGCATGAGATTTTTCAACTTGGCACTCGGCTTGATATTGAGCTGGAGTATTTTTGCGACCAATGCTTTTGCAGCCATTGATACTTACACTTTTAGCTCGGTGGAGCAGGAACAGCAGTATCGCGAGTTAACCGAGCAGCTGCGCTGCCCTAAATGCCAAAACAACAGTATTGCTGATTCCAATGCCACCATTGCCGCTGATATGCGCGGCAAGGTGTATGAACTGATGCAACAGGGCAATTCCAAACCGCAAATCATTGATTATATGGTGGCCCGATACGGCAATTTTGTTACCTATGAGCCACCTGTAACCCCTGCAACCTTGATTTTGTGGGTCGGCCCGGCATTGTTTGTACTGATAGGCGCAATCATTGTGGTGCTGCGCGCCCGGCGGCGGGTGGAGAAAGACGCCGCGCTTTCGCCGCAAGAGCAACAGCGGTTACAGACTTTGCTGGCTGAACAAGAAGCTACTGTTAAAAAACAGATCTCGGCTCAACACAAAAAGACGAACAGGAAACAACCATAATGGCTTTTTGGCTGATAGTGATTATTTTGCTGGCGGTCGCGGGTGCTTTGTTGGTGATTCCGGCGCTGCGACCAGAGACGAATTCACCGGTGACCACCCGAGATGAACTGAATAAAGCGATTTACCAAGATCGGTTATCTGAGTTGGCTGAGGATGAAGCCCAAGGGGTGCTGGAGCAGCGGCCTGAATTGATTCAGGAGTTGCAACAAAACCTGCTGACAGATATTCCACCAGAATCTACTGAAAATGTCAGCCCGATCAACCGCTGGGTTTTACTGCCGGGTGTGGTGATTTTGGTGGTGGTTTCGGTCGGGCTATATCTGAAAACCGGTGGCTTGCCGCAAGTGCAAGCGTGGCATCAGGTTGAAGCACAAATGCCCGAATTACGGGCCAGAGTGGCTAATGAGCGGGCTGAGCCCCTGACGATGGAGGAAGTCGCCCGTTTGGGGCTGGGATTACGCACCTCGCTGCAACAAGATACGCGTAATGTGAATGATTGGATGATGCTGGGCCGAGTGGGCATGGCACTGAATAACGCCACGACCGCCACGCAAGCTTTTGCTAAAGCTTATCAACTTGCGCCCGATAATGATGACGTCAGGTTCGGCTATGCTGAAGTGCTGACTCGTTCCAATGATCCGCAGGATAATCAACTGGCAACCAAGATGCTCCGCACCCTGGTTGGACAGGATCACACCAACTTACGCGCGATGAGTTTATTAGCTTTTAATGCTTTTGAGCAGGGCGATTTTAAACAAGCCATTGGCGCGTGGGAAGTTATGCTAAAATTGCTGCCTGCGGGTGATTCTCGCACAGAAGTTATAAAACGCAGTATTGCGCAAGCGAAATCACAGGCCGGGCAGGAAACAGCTACACTGGAAATAGCGGTCTCATTGTCACCAGAGGCGGCTCAGAAATTGCCCCAGCAGGGTGCACTGATTATCTCGGTAACGGATGGTTCAAACCCAGTCCCGGTCGCGGTAAAACAGCTGCCTTTGAGTCGATTTCCGCTATCAGTAACACTCAATGATAGCAATGCAATGATGCCGGAGCGGTTGCTCTCTTCATTGCAACAGGTGAAAGTGCGTGTCCGTATTTCACTGGACGGCACTGTGAATTCGCAGTCAGGTGACTGGTTTGGTGAAAGCGGCGTGCAGGATTTCGCTGCGAAGGGGCAACGCCAAACTATTAATGTTCAAATAAATAAACAAATCCCTTAAATATAAGGGGTTGGTAAGAATTTCATGGAGAAAAATATGAACTACCGCCTGATTGGGCTGGCTTTTGCAACCGTGCTTTTAGTCGGGTGTGCCAGTAGCTCGTCGGATCACATGGAGCAGGGCCGCTCCGATCCACTGGAAGGTTTTAACCGGGCAATGTTCAATTTTAACTATGAGGTTCTCGACCCTTATGTCGTGCGGCCGGTGGCGGTGGTTTGGCGTGATTACGTGCCACAACCCGCCCGTAATGGGATGAGTAACTTCTTGGGGAACCTTGAAGAGCCGGCCAGCATGGTCAACAGCTTCTTAGTTGGTGATCCATACAATGCTATGAAGCACTTTAACCGGTTCTTCTTGAACACTCTTTTGGGGATGGGCGGCTTAATTGACGTCGCCGGTATGGCGAACCCGAAACTGGCGAAAGAAGTGCCGCACCGTTTTGGTAGCACCTTAGGGCATTATAATGTCGGTTATGGCCCCTATGTGGTATTACCGGCCTATGGCAGCTTTACCCTCCGTGAAGATGGGGGCGATGCGGTTGATTACGTCTATCCGGTGCTGAGTTACCTGACCTTCTGGATGTCAGCGGGTAAATGGGTACTGGAAGGGGTAGAAACTCGTGCGCAGCTATTGGATTCCGATGGTTTGCTGCGTAATTCCTCCGACCCTTATCTAATGGTGCGTGAAGCCTACTTCCAACGCTATGATTTCCTGGCGAATGGCGGGCAATTGAAACCGGAAGTTAACCCTAATGCTCAAGCTATTCAGGGCGATTTGGACAGTATCGATTCCGCTAACTGATAAATGTGCTATCTCGACAAATAAAAAAGCGCCGCGAGGCGCTTTTAATAGAAGTTTAATTTACTGAAAACAAAGGTTTTTTGTTTTGGGCTGTCCAGATAACGTCCATCTTTGAACGTAAAAAAGCCCACAACTCTAATGTTGTGGGCTTTGTCTTCTGTTCGATAGCGAAATACTTTAAAGGTTGCGGGTTTGATGCTCGTCGCCTTATTTGCTTTTCTGCTGATGCTCCCGATAAACCACTTGGCATCACCTCGCGGTGGCACAAAATGCATTTATTTTATGGGAGCAGGGTACTCTGAAGCCGTTGCGCGGCCACTTCAAAGTAATGCTCATTAGATTCAATGCCGATAAATTGACAACCTGTCTTTAAGGCTGCGACTCCCGTTGTGCCTGACCCCATGAATGGATCCAGTATGATGCCATTGGGGTTGGCTGTTTTTACCAATTCCGCCATCAGTTCTTCGGGTTTGGCTGTTGGGTGCAGCTTTTTCGACGGGATAACCGGAAAGGTGAGACAACCATCGAATGGGCCGTTTGGTGAACTTTTCAGCTTTCCCTTGCTACCCCAGACGATGTATTCGCACTGGTGGCGAAAGTACCCGGTATGCGGTGTTCGTGAGCCCCGTCCTTTGTTCCATGCCACTATTCCACGCCAGACAAAGCCGCTGGCTTGAAAAACATCTGTTGCGGCGGGCAATTGTCGCCAGTCGGTAAATACTAACGAATAACCTCCGGCCTTAACCGCTTTGCAGGCGTGTGACATCCATAACGAACACCAGAGCACCCAAGAGCGAGCATCCATATTTTCGCCATCAAACTCTTCAAAACGTTTGTTTTCTTCGTTCAGATATTTGCTGGTTGGGGTAGTCGTCGTGCGGCCACTTTTGTGTGTCGCACCTGAGCTATAGGGTGGGTCGGTGATGAGAGCATCGACACTGCCCGACTTGATGAAAGGGAGTATTTCCAGTGCATTCCCGCAGTAAAGCGTAGCATTGCCAATCTGGCGAACTTTGATGTGTTTAAGTTTACCTGGCGGTAGTTGTAATGTGCTGTTCCCCACGAACATAACCTCTTGCTTTGGTGGGGTGCTCTGTGGCGCTCAATGTAATTTGATTAAGTGTTTTGCAGCGCGGACATTTTACTTCGATATATTCAAATGAGGCGCGTGCGAGTAGTTTGTTGCAGTGCTTGCATCGTACATTCTGCGGCATTCGCGGCACCTCTATCGTTGTTACTGTACTGCGCTTATATGATATCAAATCGATCGATTTTGACGATCGATTTTATTGTATCGATCTGCTTTGTCTATATTGCGGTTACTGGCAAAAAGAAAAGCCCACGGCATTAGGCTGCGGGCTTTGGCTTTGTATGGAGTTGAGTTTTTATAGCCGGGTGCCTTTCGGACGTAACCCAAAGCAACCGAATAGCGGGGGATTACTCCCCCGCTGCGGTTTCTTACAGTGCCTGTTGTTTACACTGTAAGAATGCCGCAATCTCTGCGCCTCCCAACTTGATGTGCACCTCACAAAGTGAGTGGCGTATCATCCAGATGATGAGTACCGCCGTAATGCAAATCATGGCGGTTTTTAGCAGTTTTTGCGACATAGCACTTGTCTCCTTTTTGGAGAAGCGCTAACCTTTCACTTGCTAGGGTGAAAGAGTTAGGCCTCGGTTAAACAGCAATGTTTTCCGGGGCCTTCGTCTTTCTGGCCTTCAGGTAAACCTTCCAGCCATTGGCCGAAGGCACCCGCGTGCATTCTACCTTAGCCCGTTTTTTCGTTGCAATAACAACACCCTCTCTCTGGTCTTGAGTCCTTAAAATCTGTTTTATAGAATATACGTCTCCTTGTGGTTGAGACTTGTCATACTTGCTTGCTTTTCGACTGAGTGGCCGGTGCTTATGCACCGGCTTTTTGTTTTTTGCTCATGGTCAGCGATAACTTTTTCCGCTGTGCAGTGATCCTTTTTTCAGTTTTATTTTTGTGTGTGATTGTTCGCAGGCCGCGTCAAATCTGGGTTTGTGGGTTATCGTCTTTTGGCCTGAGATCCAATCGAGATCATCATACGCTCACGTAAAGTATGAAAACCCTTTATTTATCAATAAAATGTCTTCTCATTACACTTTGTCGCGATCTTCTTAACCGCGCCAGAATTGCAAAAAATTTCAATGGGTGAAATTTTAGAACCTGAGGTTCCGCCCAGTGCCGGCGCTGTCTGGACGCTGTTTTTGCACAAAAGAAAACTGAAAAGTAAAAACTTTGCGAAACCCGAGGGTTGGAGGGAGTGGCTCGGTTTCCGTGGGTGGATAATTTACGTGTGCGTTTTACGTGCCTGTGCGCGCTCAGTGGGTCATGGCGGGGATTTCTTGTGTCTGGTAATAAAAACGCATGGCCAAAACCATGCGCTGTGTGTGGTGGGATAGGGGCGTTTTACGTCAGGCGATGAGGTCGCGGTATTTGGCTTTAAGGGCACTGGCCTGTGTGGCATCGGCAGCGAGTGCTCCGCTGTTGGTGGGTGTCCCTGTGTTGCTGTGAGTGTGACTGGCTGCGTGGCTGGCCAGTTGTTGCACCAAATCCAAAATCTCAATCAACAGGGTGAGCAGGTTCAGACCTGATTTTGTGCGTGCGCCGCCTCGGCCGATAAAAATACTGGGCGCGACAAGCTCCAGTCCCGCTCCCGCCTGGGTGCGTCGATGTCCCCCCATTTTTTCTGACCAGTCTCCGCTCAGGTTCAGTTCGGCACTCTGAAGTTCGGCCAACAGGGTCTGGGCTTTGAGCAGTATCTGGTTCTGGGCGGCGATGTTGTAGTCACCGTCTGACAGTTGGGTGATGTGTCCGGCCATCAGAGTACTGGTGCCCAGTACGGTGGTGGTGTCGGTGGCCTGTACCGTGGTGGCACGTACGGTGGTGGTGCGTTCTTCGGTGTCGCTGGTGATGTGACGTTGTGCCGATTGTTCTTTTATCTGCTGGTCGGTTTCCCGGTGCCAACTTCCCTCGGTGGTGACGCGTTGAAACACCTCTGCACGCTGCTGTTGCAGTTGTTCGCCGGGCTTGATGTCGGGCAGGTTCAGTCCGGAGGGCAGCACCTGTCTGATGGTGGGCTTGTCCGGACGGCCCTCAATATGGGATATCTCCACCAGTGTTCCGGCTTCCGGGTAGGCGAAACAGCCCGCCTCTGCGCCCGCCATCGGGACGGGGAGCGGGACGGCGGCATAGGTCGGGGTTCCAGCTTTATCGTTGCCGTTTTCATCCAGCAGTTGCACGTCTACCGCGTATTTGGGGCGGAAAGGGTCGGCGGCATCGCCAAGGGTGGCCGGTTCGGTCGGGGCTACAACGCGTGCCAGTCGGGTGCGCAGGGTGCCGTCAGCCAGTTCCGGGAACTGCTCCTCGATCTGGCGACGTAACGGCGATTTGGATATCGGGTTGCCGTTTGTGTCGAGCCGTTCCCACGTCAGGGTCATTTCCTGATTATTGAGTGCCACGCGCGTGATCCGCCCTGCGGGAAGATTGATGCCGGGGCGCACGGTCTCCATAAACATCAGGGTGACGCTGTTTCCCCCGCTTTGTCTGAGGGTATATTGCGTGGGGATGTCTGGCAGGGTGAGGCTGGCAAAGCGTGAGTCTTTGGCGCTGCCGACAAAGACCGAGCCATCCGGCATGGGGTGCCACACATAATCCGGAATGGAAAAACTGCGACCCAGATGGTTGAGGAGTTGAGTTCCACTGCCGCTGTGGGTGAAGTGTGGAATGGGCGTATGCATGTACGCGGCGTCATGAGAGACAAAGTTGATGCCGCTCTGCTGGCTGAGATTATCCAGAACATCTCTGAGGGTGGGGTGCTGAAAAGCGCAGGGAAAATCAAAATCCAGAATGGCGGCGGCTTCGCGGATAAACAGACGGCGAGCGCCATTCTCAGCGGGTTGGTCACGTTCCACATACCCTGAAAAATAGCGCCATGCCTCACCATTGCGGCCAAGGTCAATCTGTACCATGGCACTGGCGAGGCGAGTTTCCGGGGGCTGTTGGGTGAGCGTGACAAAGCCGCGCCCGGCGGCATTGAGTGCCAGCACTAAACTCAGGTCGGCCACTTCGGCTGCTTTTCCATTGATAAGGCAGCGCTGGATAAGTTTCATGTTTTCTCCTCCTTCACGCTGCCGATGCCGAGCCCATCCAGTACGTGTCCGGCACCGTCATTGATGAGCTTCCAAAAACCTTCCTGTGTGTTGATTTTTTCAGGGGCGGTTTCGCTGCCGTTCTGGGTTTGTTGTTGGGCGGTGACGGTTTTTTGTGTCCCGCTGCGGGCATCGGCTTTTTCGGGAACACTCAGTTTCTCTTTCAGAGTGAAGGTGATTTGCCAGTGCATTTTCCCCTGTTGTTCGGTGACATCCACGCCGCCGGAGAAGACCCCCTGTCGCATGTTGATGGCCTGTGCGGTGGCGTTGGCGATGCGGTAACGCTTTTTTCCGCCGTGGCTGTCGGTGGCTTCGGCCAGTTGAAAAATGCGTGTCAGGATTGCCTCGTCTTTAAAATCGATGATGCCGGAGACGCGCATTTCCTTGGCCTTGGTGCCTTGCTGGGCGCTGCTGGTGCTGGTTGACTGTCCCGACATGTCTTTGTCGGGCAGGCGCAGGGTGACGCTGACGGCAATGTTACGCAGCAAAATAGCCTCGCCATCGAGGGCGAGCACGATGATTTGTGTCATGTTAATGCTCCTCGCAACGCGGACAGGTCAGGGCCAATAAACAGCGCGAGGGCAGAGAACACCTGCTCTGGGTGAGGGATGTTTTCCTGTATGTCCGTGCGGGCGGTCTGAATATCGCCGGTACTGCAAAATGCCCAGACCGGGCAATAGTGTTGCTGTAATGACTGGCTGCCCTGCGTGATGGCAGCAAGGGCCTGTGCGCGTGCCTGTTTAAACTGGCTCAGTGCGGCGGTCAGTTGATTAATGCCCCCGGTGCCACTTTGGGTGGCTTGCGCGATTTGTGCGGTGCGGGTGAGGTGACGCGCGGTGTCTACCGACAACGTAGTGGGGGGTGGGAGTCCGTTGCTGGCGCGAGCCGGGCGTTGCATTCGGGTGGTGGCCAGTGACAGTTGTGTGCGGGCCATTCGGCTCATGCGCCTGATTTCCGGCAACGGAAAGGCGTCAGCAAATTGGCCTGCCAGTGTCAGAAAGGCGTCCAGTGACGGGGCGCAAAACAGTATGGCCACCATCTCTTGTTGACCCTTAACCCCGTTCAGATAAGGGGGTAAGGCAGCCACGGCATTGGGCGGGCTCAGGTAGCGCCCTGATGGCGTGACGTTGCCTGCGCCGCCTGACCATGGATGCAGGCAAAGGTGCGAGCAGGTGAGATTGAGGGCAACAGGGCGCAGTGTGGCTACTCGCCACTGATCTGGACGTCGTGTCATTTAATCCACCTTAAACTTTCGTATCTGTTGCAAATCAGTGAGTGGGGTAAGGGCGTCTTTCATGTTCCGTTGTCGCTGATAAATCCTGTTGTTGCGCTCCATCAGGGCCAATGCCATTGCCTCACTGAGTCCCTTGAGTTGTTCCATACTCAGTGGCACTGATTCATTATTGGCATCACCCCACGGCATCACATCACGCGAGTTTGTGTTAGCAACAGCAACTACAGGTGATAAACGCGCCATCGACTGTTGGTCTGCATTCCATGTCCGGCCTGCGTATTCAAAGGTGATGCTTTGTGCCTCCTGTTCCAGTCGCCATGCGTTGATTTCCTGCCATTTTTTCTCTCTGGCGGCCTGTAATATTGCGGGGGTGACTTCAAAAGGGGCAATATTGCCATAATCTCCCCTGATCAGTGCCCGCCAAATGGTCTGTCCCGTTTCGGTGGTATCGTCGGGAGTGGCAGTATAGGACAAGTATTCCTCCATTCCTGCAAATTGAACTTCGCAATCAATTGCCCCACTTTCCAGATAGCGAGGATTGATAATGTTTTTAATGTCCATTTGACCTCACGCTATGCGTATGAATAGTCCAACAAAGGCTTCCGTTTTGCTGAGTGTTATCAGGGTACTACCTGAAAGTGCAATAAAACTTCCTGCTTGTGGGTGTGAGTTTGGCGATGTAACAATAAACTGTGGCGTGGAGGTGTAAGAACCTGATGTGCTACATTTTGCTGAAATTGATAACATTCCCAATCGCGAACCTGAAACACCTTTTCCTCTGGCAAGGTTACGGTTATTGTCATCATCTGAATCACCACAGTAAGCCGCAAAAATTAGGCCGCCGACACCCGGTGACCTCCACGAATTACCGGTGGTTGAACACAATGCGTTAGTAAAATCACTGATTTTTAACTTGAGATTTTCCCAACCGATAAAGCCATCGGCGCTGATACTATTGGTATGTAACCGGTTAAGATAAAGGTCGCCATTAACCCCGCTAAACAGGATGAGCTTCCCTTTTTGCCTCTGGTCTTCATTGTGACCTACTGTGGACGGAATAATGATTTCAATCATTCCCGAAAAAACCACGCCCGGTATAATTTGTTGGCTGCCCGCAAACTGAGAAACATAATACCGTCCGGGTGGTGTTTCCCTTACCCATGCCATAAATTCTGCAGGCCCGTTATTGCCACTGAAGTACTTCGTCCGACGAAAGTATCCGCCAAACCCCAAAGCCCCCGGTAACGCCAGCCGTCCCTCTGTGCGGTCATAGATATCCGACTGAACGTTCATGGTTGCTGCATGACCCAACCCAAGATGAGTTCGCGCCTGTTGCTGCGCATCCGTTCCGACATCGGCGATTTCAGACAGGTTGTTGGCGGTTTTCAGGGTAGCCTGAGTGGCCTGTTCGCTCCGCTCAGCCGCCTGCTGTGCGGCTTGTGCGGCTTGTATTGCTGAAAGGGTGTGCTTGGCGGTTGTTTCGATAACCTCCTGAAAGCGGTAGGTGGTGATGCGCAAATCCTCCCAGTTGTTGGCGTTGGTCAGGCGAGCGATGGGCGCAAAGTGGTTAATGTCATCATCATCGGGCACAGTGAAACCGTGCTCCAACTGATAGCCGGTGATGGGGGTACCGTGAGGGGTATGACCATCAAGCCATGCACGGATATAAAGGCAGTCGTTCTCTTTCAGTGCAGGGAGGGGGGCCTCCTGTATTTCAATGCGCATACCGGCAATGTAGACCACCCCTTGGGTGCAGCGGGCTTGGTTGTCACGCATCAAGATGCGTGCGCAGTCATTGATAAAAACATGATGCCCGTAAAAATCCTGCAAGGTCTGAGTGGTACGGGCAGCCCCGGCGCGTAGCCAGGCATTGATGTCCAACTGCCAGCTTTCCGGTGGCGTGGTGATATGTGCGGCCTGCGCTATTCCGTTGTAGATGAGCACAAAGTTGCGGATAAGGGTTTCACCGGCCACTTTGTGTCGCTCCGGAGTTTTAATGACGCCACACAAGGTGCGGCTGGCCTGATGGATAAGACAAATCCAGTCATAAGTAAAATCCGGCACATCCGCATCAATGACAGCACTACAGACGATGGCATTGGAATTCAGGTGCCCATATTTAAGTTCGCTCACCGTATGGGTGATATTTTCCGGTGGTGGCAAGGTGTCATCCCGCGACGGCTCCCGCCCCATTCGGGCAAAGGCGAGGGTGTCCGGACGAGCGGGGAGATTGTTGATGGCGCACTGGGCCATCCATTGCTCAAAGGCTTGGGTCAGGAAAACACTCATGGATCGTTGTCTCAAATGGTCTGATGGTTATTTATTCGGGTTTTGCTAGCCACATGATGTTGGGGGCTGTCGAGATGTCCACCCGGTCAAGCAAAACGCGATATCTGCGCCATACCAGTAATTTGGCCTCGGTGGTTTCCGTGCCCAGCCCCAGCTCAATACTGTCCTGAAGGGTTTGGATTTTGGCGCTTGCTTCGTTGAGCAAAGCCCGTTTCTTCTGCTCTGCTTCGGCCAGATGGTGCTTTTTCTCGGCGTTTTCGTCTTTCACCCACTGTGAGCCGTCCCAGCGGTCAAATTGGCTGGTTGGTGCCAGTGATGTAAAACCTTCAGGTAATGGCCCCAGAGCAATGACCGGGCGTGAATACCCCGTCTGTGTGTCGTATGCATCTGTACCGCGATAATCTTCGGTATATTCCCACTGTTGGGCGTCTTCATTAAACACAACCGCATACCCTGCTTTAGTCGGCAAAGGGGCTATAAGGGTGCTGGAGCCGGGAATACCAGTATAAGGAGCAATATATTCATCCGTTTCTCCGGTAAACTCTTTGGTTTCATAGTGATAATTAAAGACAGTGACAATCTGCGCTTTGTCAGACATTTTAAAAGTCATGGTTATGCTGCCCTCACAATGTAGTTAAATGCCATATTGACGGGACGGTTTTCATGGGCAGTAGGCACTACGCGGGACGCATCAAATCTCTTGGTTGTTGCTCCATTATCACCACTATTATTGGCATGGTGTCCAAAAGCATTACCTTCCTGATAGAACGCGCCCCCACAGCCATTCCAATATGAGTTACCGGCCAACCTTTGAACGTAATACCCAGTAATGTTCCTGATGGCATCCCCTTGAAAACTGAGCAATGCACGACCTCCATCAAGGTTGCGTCCATTGTCCCAGCCACGAATAAACAGGCCGCGCAAATCAGGTAATACGCCATTCGGATAGGCTTTTGCCAGTTGCGGGAACTGTGTCTTATTAAATGCCTGACCATGACAAACCAGCCAGCCTGCTGGCGGTGTAGCCAAAGGCCAAGGCAGAGGGATACCGACAGGCAAGTTATCCGCTGTTTTTAAGTAACGAGCGTCGCTTTCAGTCTGGGTAAATACGTTTATGTTGCGCGTAAAGCGGCTCTTATCAGGTATATCAGCGCCGTTCTGGCTTTTTTGCAGTGCACCTGTCGCTTTATTGACGGTATCTCGCAAGCCAAGGTTATCGACAAAACGTGGTTTATCGGGAATATCAGCGCCGTTCTGATTTTTTTGCAGTCGCGTATTGGCGTTTTGGTTGGCGGCATTGGCTAACTCACAGGCCGTTTTGACCGCTTTGGGGGTGGCTGCCCGGTCTTCGGCGTCGCTGTCGGTGGCGTTGCTGTATTGTGCAAAACCCTTTTCCGTCAGGCTGGCGTCGGGGTGGTTGCGGGATTTTTCGTGTTCCGCCAGTGCGTTGTGTTGCTGTTCGTCGGGCGTGGCCGGACGCAGGTCTTGGGTGCTGTCTGCGGCAATATGGGCCAGCGGGGCGAGATAGTGGGTAAAACCCGCCTCATCAAGGTAAGTGGTGAGAGGTTTGGCGCTGGCGATGAGGGTAAATGCCGTGTGCCATGCACCGGTGACCGTGCCCTGCCAGCAGGCGTCTATCCAGAGAGTATCTCCCGGCGCGGCGCTTAGGGTGTAAGGGGTATCCAGTTGCACGCGCAACCCGTGGACATAGCCCACCCCGGCGGCAATGGTGGCCTGCCGGTCTTGATGGCTGACCCGAAAGCCCTCCCCGAAAAAGGCGGTTTCACCGTAGTAATCCTGCGCCATGAGGCGGCGAGTTTCGTCCATCCCTGCCAGCCGGGCGGTAAAGTCAATTTGCCAGACATCAGCGGCCACATCGACCTGCATGGCGGCAGCTGCGCCGTCAAATTCCATCACAAAGGTACGGGTTAGGTTGTTGCCTTGCACCCCGTCGGCGGTTTTGATTTTTTGCTGAAGAGGGGTGTGCGCAATCATGCACAGGGTCTGGCTGGGGGCGTGCAGCAGACCAATCCAGTTGTAATCAAAATCCCCGACGGTGGTGTCCAGTATCACCGAGAAGGCGACCGCATTGGGGGCGATAAGGCCGTATTGGGTGACGGGCATCTGATATTGTATGCAGGCCGCTTCCGGGAGCGTTTCATCTCGCGGAATATCGGCGTTGTCATCCTGATCGGGGATGTGGGCAAAGACAACGGTATCTGGCCGGGCAGGCTGCCCGCTGATGATTTGGTTGGCGCACCACTGCTCATAGTGTTGGGTAATGATGGTGGTCATGGGCGGTTCTCGTCTTGTAGCGTGTAATGTTCCACCGAAGCGTCATAATGCCCGCCTTGCAAGTGAGCATTGAGATAAATTGTGTCGGGTGTCAGGGTAGTTAGGGCTGTGTGATAGCGGTACTCACCGCCAAACTCCCCCGCCGTGACATGCAGAGTCTTCTGGTTCACCACCTGAAAAAAATAGCGGCGGCAGGTACGACCATACTGGCGGATAAGCTGCATCATCAGGGCGTTGTTTTCACTGAGCTGGGCATCATTGATGCGTAACGAAATGACATCCCAGTCATGTTGCAGTTGACGCTCCAGTGTCTGGACATCCCCGATATTGAGACGCTTAAAGATGCGCTCAAAACCTGCCCGTTCCCCGGCATCCTGTGCATTGATAAAGGCGTATTTCACGCGCAGGCGAAAGAGGGCGATGGGTTCGCCCTTAAATCGGGTGATATTGCGCTGATAGGCCAGCAGGTTGAGCAGTGACTCGGCGCAGGTGTCCACGTCAATCTGTGCCAGTGGCCATGTCAGCCAGCGGTAGACCCTTTCCCAGTAATGGTGGGAGGCGTGAGCCAGTGTCAGGGGTTCCCCCTCGTTCATCCATGTGGGCAGCGTGATATCCGGGAGTTTGGGGAGGTTCATGGTGCCACCTCCACACGCAACTGGTTAAGACGTGGCACAGCCAGCCCACTTTGAATGTCGGAGAGGGAAAAAATCACCGACTCCACCTCATGAAAGTGTTGGTGAATTTCCTCCCCCAAACGGGACATGCTGAAGCGGCTGTAGGGCCATGTTTTTTGTACCTCGTAATCACTATTTTCCCGAAAGGCGCAGCGCACCAGATTGCCCACGTTACGGCACAGGGTCAGGGTGTCCTCGTCGTTCAGGTTCAGGCTGGCATAAAGGTAGAGGGTCACCGTCAGATCATGACGGGTTTCCGGCAGGGCAAAGGCGCGCAAATCATCGCCATGGCCGTGGTACCCCTGCACCATGATGTGGTCATTGATGGTGTCCACAAAGGGGGCGGAAGCAATGCCGGTGTCCAGCAGAATATAGGCATTGGCGGTGCCGGGGCCGCGTGGTGCATCGTGTTCAAAATAGATGCGGTCGGCACTTATCCCAGCCACGCGGGCCATCAGACCACGGTAGACGGCGTCGATATGATAGGCTCCGGCCAGATTGAACTGGTTGCGAATACGATCGCGCAGTTCGTCGTCACTCTCTTCATTGGCACCCGGCGTGGCCAGCCAGTTCTCGTCATTTTCCACCGAGGCAATCCCCTCAATGGCGGTGGGCAGAATGCGGTAATAGCCCGGCGCGAGATTAAAGCCTGCACCGGCATGCTCGGCGGTCACGGCAATGCTCTGGCTCAATACACCTGCCGGGATGAGCGTATCGCTCAGGGTGGTCAGGGTATAAATCACGCCATTGATACGTTCGGTCTGGATTTGGGTACCTGCCGGTACGGTGACGGCCAGTGCAATATCCTGTTTGGTAAAACGAATGGTGCCGCCTGCTGGTGTGGCCGCCTTGCGTTGCAGGTTGACCGCCCAGGCAAACACATCCACAAATACCCCTTCGGCACTGGCCAGAAACAGGTTTTTCATGACCACCTTGACGAGAGCATCCTTTAACCACATGACCGGGGTGGTGGTGATGGTGGTCACCAGTCGCCAGAACGGTGACATGCGGGATGTGTTGGTGATAATGCCCTCGTCTTTGGCGACGAGATCAAATTCGGCGCGTGCCTGTTCCTGTGTGACAGGCATACCGTGGTCGGCCAGAATGCGTTCATAATCGACTTGTGGTTTGCCGTTAATCATGCAGTAAAACCTCAAAAGTGAGCGGGGCGTCGTGAAAATCTTCGGTGTCAGCCCGTATCAGTAGACGACCGGAGAGGGGCGACTCTTCGGTAACACTGACGGTACCCGGTGTAATGCGTTCGTCATCTTCGATAAGCAGCACCATTTGCATCATGATGTCGGCGCGCAATGTGGGGCTTTTTTCCGCCAGCAGGCGTGTGGTCAGCCCGCTTTCGATAATGGCGTGCTGGCAGTCCTGCGCAATGCTCTGGCGGTTGTTGCACATCACCGGCTCGTTGGCGCTGTTGAGGGTGAAGTTACGCCCGGTGATAAGCAGGTCGATATAAAGTGGTTTATCAGTAGGCATTGAGCTCCATCCATTCCTGCAGGTTGGTGGGGGACGCATCCTGAATATTCACCGTGAGGTTGTGTGTTGAGTTATCAATCGTGGTTTTGCGTTCGCTGTTGTTCTGTATCTGGGTGGCAAGGCCACCCTGTCCGGCAGTGAGGGTGTTGCCACCGGTGAGCAGCGGAACGCTTTGTTTTGGTGAGGTGTTTTCACCAGATGCCAGTGTTGTGGGAGCGGGAATATCCGGTGCGTCAATGCTGATCCCCGGTATCAGATTGATTTTTTCTATCATCCATTTCAGCATGCTGTTGAACATGCCCGCGACGGAAGACCATAACTGGTTAAATAACCCGCCAATCAGATTGACGAGATCTTTAAAAATCTCCAGCGGCGAGTGGGTGGAGAAATAATTCACCGTGTTTGCCCACCCCTGACGGATCCCCTGCCAGACCTCGCCCAGCCAGACACCCAGCTGACCAATGACACCGGCCACCCACTTAAAGGCGGCGGTATCCATCAGGGCGGTCTTGATTTCATTCCAGCGTGTGATGAGGTAGTAAATCCCTACCCCCAGTGCCGCCAGTGCCAGAATGATGAGTGTAATAGGGCTGAACAGAAGTTGCGTGGCCACGGCGGCACCGGTGGTGGCGGCGGCGTAGATTTTGGTTGCGATGGCTGCGGCGGCCAGTGCGGCGCTGTATAACCACAATCCGGCCCGTCTCAGGCCTAACAGCACCAGCTCCAGTTTGGCCTTGATATTCAGGGCATTCATGGCGATAGCCAGTGCCAGATAGAGAGCGCGCGTCAGCCTGACGGCGGCATTTAATACCGTTATGGTAAAAATCAGGGTGCGTTTTAACAGAATAAGCAGACGCAAAGGGGCGGTGGCTGCAAGCCATGCCAGCCTGAGACCCGCCCAGACAAATTTAGCCACCCCCACCACGATATTGGTGATGGCCCCCACGGCGGCCAGCGCAATCAACGCCCCGGCCAGTAAACCTATGGCGCGGGTGATATTGGGATAAAGGCGTAACCATTCGACAAAGGACTTGCCTCCTTCATTCGTCTGGTTAATGAAGGGGTAGAGTACCGGCAGTAGCTGTGTACCAATCTCAATACGGATGCCGTTAATGACGGCGAGCGCCTGCTCCCATGGGTCGGCCATGGCTTTCGCCATTTCAACAGCTTTATCCATGCCTCCGACCTTACCCAGAGTGGCGATATTCTTTTTCAGCCCACCAATATCAGCATTCAGCAGTTTGATCATGGCAACAGCTTCATCTGAGCCAAACGCTTTTTTCAGCAGGTCAGAGTCTGCCACTTTGGAGAGGTCGCCAAATTTGCCCTGAATGAGGTGCATGATCTCGGTGACGCTTTTCATGGTGCCGTCTTTGTTGACAAAATTCAGCCCCAGCGTTTTCTGGGCTTTCCCTACCGAAGCAAGGAAGGATTTGTACTTGGTACCGGCTTCACTGCCGCTCATGGTGGCTTGTAACTGTCCTAGCACGGCAAACTGCTCGGCAGCGTCGATGCCCGCCGATTTAGCACTCGCACCCAGCGTGGTAAAGGCGGCTGACATCTGGTCGCCGGTGGTCTTGAACATCTGCACGGCGGTAGCGGTCTGGCCGGCAAGTTGCTCAACCCACTTTCCTTTACCCATGGCATCGGCTTGATCTTTAAAGATGCCGTACAGGGTGCCCATATAGGCGGTGATGGTCTGGCTGCTGGATTTGGTGGCGGCCGCGACTGTGGCGGAGGCGGTGGTGAATCGGGCCAGCTCGTTATCTGTCAGACCGGCAATAGCCGACTGGATATCATAGGAAGCCCGCACAAAGTCTTCCGCTGCACCACCATATTCCATGGTGAAGTCAATGGCGGCGTGCTGGAGTTTTCGCAGCCCTGCCTCGGCTACCCCCAACGATTTGACCTCGCCCAGTGCTCTGTCCATCTCGATGGCGGGTTGCAGCGCCCCCTTGATGGCTGCACCCACGGCCCATAAACCTGCGCCCCCTACAGCAATACTTTTAAAGGCTGCCCGGCTGGTGTTGGCGTAAGACTGCACCTGCCGACCGGCGGCACGCAGCGGTTTAGTCAGTTTGTCGGTGAGTTCGAGGAGCAGTTCAAGGCGCTGTTGGGTCATGTGGAACCTTTAAAGGCGCGGACAATGCCGTTGTTGATGGCCGCGCTCATGTTTTCCCAGTAACGATTATCCAGCCACGCCGCACAGGCCAGAGACTGCGGGGAGTCGTCTTCGCCCGGTAGGTAGTGGCGTCGCAATATCAGCAACTGGGTGAACTCATTGCGGGCAATGGCACCCAGATGCGTTTTTATTTTTTTACGATGATCTCCACATCCGGCACAAACTCATTGTTGACCGCTGTGGCAATGTTGGCAGGCATACCCGGTTTTTCCAGCAGTTCGTTGAGTAATTCGCGGTGCTCTTTGATGACAATACGGCGCAGGTAGTTTTTTAACGGCGCGATTTTGTTGTCCGGCATAAAGTCGTTTTGCAGGTCGTTGTAGTCTTTGGTAGTGGGGGCAAAGCTCAACTCATGCTCCCCGATTTGCAGCGTGATAAGGGTATCGGTCTGGGTGTTTTTCTCGCTCATGATGATGTCTCCGGTTAATGGGTTAACAATATGGGGTTAGCGAACGCCGTTATGCGCCAGACTGAAGTGGTTGCCGTCCGGGCGTTTGAAGCGCCCGCCCCATGCGCCGCCAATGGATTCCCAGAACTCGCCCAGCGGGCGATAGGCTTCGGTGCGGGTCTGGTATTCCCCGTCAATAAACAGATTAAAATCGACGGCCAGTCGCTGGCAGTGCAGGCTGTTGGCAATGCCGGTGCCTTTTTGTGCGTTGAGTCTGGCCTGCTCCGGTGTGCGCCAGGCCTCGCCAAAAGTGAGGCCGTAGCCCTGCTCACTGGCGTAAGTGATAAGACGCGCCACCATAGTGGTGAACTGTTGTTGTTTGGTGGACAGTTTCATCAGAAGCCTCCTTTTTTTCTGTTTTTGCTGATGCATTGCCATAGCCAGTAGGCAAGGCGTAACAGACGATGAAGTTGATGTTTATTCATGGCGTGACGGCCCTTTACTGTATTTTTGCAAAAAACGGCGCAGGCACATTTCGACGCACTGGTAACCTGCAATGCCCAGTGTGGCCCCGACACCGGCCACGGCCAGTGGTGACAGGTCGGGAAACTGCACCAGTAATGCGGCGGCCGATATGGAGAGCACGCTACCGGCCAGTGTGCGCCCGATAAACAGGCGCAGTGTCAGTGGCTCGGCACTGGCCAGTGCCTTGCTCATGGCAGCGACTGCCCCGACCAGCGCCAGTGTGATAAGGGTGCGTTCGTGGTCGTGAAGCATCGGTCACCCCATCAGGCCGCGCACATCATCTTCGGAGAGCACCCGTACCCCGTTAATGCGCACAAAGTCGGGGCTGGCCACAAAATATTTGAGTTTGTGGGTAGTGTTGTCGGCGCTGTCGGTATCGATGCTCAACAGGTTGGAGAGCACCAACTCACAACCAAAAGCTTCCACCTTGATTTCTTCGCTGCCGGTGTTGGCATAAAAGACAAAATCCATGGTGGGCAGGTTGCGCCATGAGCCTGCCCGTGCGGCGATTTCGCTTAACTGGTTGAAGCTGCGGGTGGTCATCTCGATTTCGCCCTCGCCACTGACCGGCCCCCGCAGTTTGCCGTCGGGAATGCCGCGTGTTTTGGCGACGGTGCTTTCATCACTGATGTCGAGCGAGATGCTTTTGACGTGGATATCCAGTCCACCGACAAACACATCAAATGCCATGCCGTTTACACGTGATGTCATGCGTTATCCTCCAGTGCGTGGTCTAACTGAATGCCCACCCTGATGGTTTTCGGGCAGGCATACGGACGCACGATAATGTTGATGCTGACGGTTTTGGTGTCCTGCCAGGTGATGGTGATATCCTCCTTTTTCGGCGGTTTGACTTCGCCGGGAAAGGTGACCCCGTTAATCTGGGTGGACTTCGCCATGGTGCGCAGCGGTTCGGCAAACAGTGTTTCGTGCGCGGCAATGCTGCCCGGTGTGCTGTTGAGTGTCCGGTTGGCAATCTTGGGAATGGCCATCAGGCGCACGCGGCGCGCCACCTTGTCGGCCACCCGCACATGCTCAATGACGTTATAGTCACCGCCATCTACCTCAAGAGTGACGCCATCAGCCCAGTACAGACCGTCATAGTCGGCGTACCACATCGGGACGCTGTAACGGACGGTGGCGAGGGCTTGCAGGGTGGCCAAATCTATCGGTTGTTTGGCACTGTCCTGTGGCTTTTCGCTGCTTTTTAGCCCGACGAGCGCACCGGTGGCCACGCGGGCGGGGCTGTCGGCAATGGTGACAGCCGCATTACACAGGCGGCCAGCCAGCACGCCGATGTCATAACCAAACACCTCCGGCACCAGCATCACCTGTGGGGCGACTATCCCTTTTTGCAGTTCGGTCAGGGTTTGAATGTATTCCGCCCATGTCTGTGTGCCGGTGTTACCGGCCACCGCCAGCAGAAACCACACCCAGCGCTGCCGCTGATTAATGAGGGTCTGGCGCAGGGCTTGGGCGGCGAGAATGTCATCCTGCGAGCTGACCGGTTCGACCAGTACCACCCCTTCAACCGACAGGGTTTCCTGTGCGCGAGTGATGGCTTCCACCCATGCGGGGGCGGCAGCCTGAGGGCTGTCTTTGGCTCCCTTGGGGGTTTTGGGTAATACGCAGGCGTAGCAGAATGCGTTTTGTCCCGCGTTCAGCAGGGCGGCTTGAATGTTGCTTTTCAGGGCGCTGTCTTCACTGCCCAGCAGGGTATCCAGATTGCTGTTGGCATTGATGGGGAGCACCTTGCCGTGACTGGCATGTGCCATACCCACAAACAGCAGCGTATTTTCAATGCTCTTGGGGGTACTGCTGTACGTGTTGTATTGATTGATAGTGACGGACGGCCATGTCATGGCGACCTCCTGATGTTTTTGTTACGTATTAGTGCCATAGTTCAGGTTGCGGAGCTGGGTCTCCAGAATGCGGGCGAACTCCTCACCACTGGCCCCCAAAAAAGCGCGGGAAGGGAGCACGATTTCCCATGTGCTGCGCTTGCTCTTGCCTTTCAGGATGTCAATCACCAGCCCGGCCTGTGCCATGTTCATGTGTTCGATAATCCATTTTTTGGAAGGTTTTCTGCGCCCTCTGTGTCCGGTTTTCTTGCTTACCGCCCCAATAGGGGCGCGAAACCCCAGTGAGAGCAGGCGCTCTGCCTGTCCTGATGTGGCGGGCTTTTTACGCAAGGCGTCACTGCGATACCGCCGTTGCAGGCTGCTGGCTTTCATGGTGATGCGCGTGCCGTGTTGTTGCGCCCATGCCACGAGGCCGCCATGTGTGCGGGTGGCATAGTTGCCAGACTTAAAATAAAGCCTGACGCTTTTGTTGGCTTTGTCGTTTTTAATGGCTAGTAGCTTGGGCATGCCGACGAGCATCTGCGCTTTGCGCTTTCCCTTTTGTTTTCCGGTTTTTTTACGTGGAGCCCATTTGACGCCTTCGGGCGTTTGTTGCGCCTTCACATGGCGTTTTGCTGCCGGAATAAGGCCATATTTTGCTATGCGAACCAGCAACTTCTGTGCTTTGGTCGGGGTGAGCTCGGCATCCCTGACCGCGCGCAGCACTTGCTGGAGCTGGGCTTCACGGATACAGGGGTGGTTCATGAGGCTACTCCTAAGTGAATACGGTGCGCCTGCGCGACCCAGATATCGGGTTTACCCAGCCGGTAGCGTTTGCCGCCACGAGGGATAGGGCCGTTTTCGTCCTCTATCAGCACGATGGGGTCAACCAACGGGAGGCTGATTTCAACCCATGCCACCGCGTTTTCGTCATCCACCTCAACATCAATAGCAGGGGCATCGGGGGCCAGCTTTTCGCGTAGTTCGCCTGCGCTGTCTGCCAGCCAGCTTTCCACCAGTGAGAAAAGTAAATCCGGATCTAACTCCCGGTATGGCCACGCATCCCACCTTAAAAAGGCGGTATATTTTCTGACCTGCGTACACAATTGGCCGTGTCCGAGCACCTTGATGCAGGGGAGCAGCGAAATATCATCCATATCGCTGGTGAACGGTACCAGTGCGCGTTGTGGCAGATTGGCCTCAATAAAGTCAGTCAGTTGAGACAGTTGTGTCACGATGCTCACCTCAGTCAATCAGGCAAACAGAGGCGCGCGGACGCATCATTAATGCACGTATTGCCATGGCAGACTCGGCCAGCAAGCTGCGGCGGCTTTCGGCAGCTTCTATTTGGGGCTGGGTATCTCGTCTGCCCACGCTGGCGGCTTCCGGTATCAGGTCTGCTTTGGCGCGGGCGTAAACGGCTTTGATGTACAGCGCGGCAATATGGCCGTGTGTGGGCATATCGTGTTCGCTTTCGCTGCGTGGTGTGGGGCGCAATACGCGATAACCCGGAATATCATTGGCCGACAGGTAGCCTTGCTCCCGAAAATAGGCCTGTCGTGATGCCAGCTCGACATTGATTTCTGCGATAGCACACAGCAGCGCATTCAGTACCGTATCGTGTGACGTTACCGCAGGAATGGTGCGATTTTTTTCAAAGTCGCCCGCGTCAATATCCGGCCAGAACCCATCGTTCTGAATGATGGCCTGCTGGTAGTGAAGGGTTTTTCCGTCAAACATCGTTATTCCGCCAGAGAAAGGTGGGCTGTCTGGTTTCTGTAGCCATCGCGGCGTTATTGCCGGTATGCCTCCACCACGCCCACCCGGTTGTTGGTGTTCTGTTACTCTGCCTGCAAGGCGCGCAGTCGTGCCGCAATACGCTGACGCTGTGTTTTGACCTGAATTTTCGGGTGCAGCCATTCGGCCCGCTCCAGTAACTGGTCGGCCTGCATCAGCTTATCCGGGTCATTCACCGCGCTGGCCAGCGCCTTGCCATCTTCGCCGCGCAGCAGTTGTAAGCCCGCAAAACGGTAGTAACGCGCGGTCAGTCGTTCGTTAAGTCGCCACGTATCCCGTACCTTTTCAAACAGTTGTGAGAAGTAGGGCTCTGTGCTGTGTCCGCGCTCCGCTTCGGTTTCCGCCCAGTCCAGAATGAAGTGGGCAACAAACGACTGCAGTTCGCTTTTAAAGCCATCGGGGGTTTTTTGCCCCTGAGCAATCGCGATATCCGCCCACTGCAACGCCAGCTCAAACTGGCCGGTATCAAGCAGCCAGATGATGCAGTACACCAACACGGGGTTCTGATACACGCGCTCGCCATCCAGATAGGCCTGTGCGTGGGGCATCCAGCGCGGGAGTAACACTTCTCGTTTGAATGCCTGTTTGTCGGCTATCAGCTCCATGCCATGCAGCTGTTTCAGGTCGTTACCCAGCGCCAGCAGTTTGATGTGCTGGCTCTCTTGCGTTGTCCCCGCCACCGGTGCCTCAGCCAATTGGGCGGCACGTCGCTCGGCGAGTTGACGGGCTTGCTGGCGTTGCATGGGCGTCATGATTTATTCCTGTTCTGCGTCATTTTTTGGCGCAGCTTTCTGCGCGGGGGCATTTTTTGGTGTTGCTTTCGTTTTGTCGGTAGCAATAGTGACCGCAGACTCATCTACGGCAGCGTACAGATTCGGATCACCCAAGGCATAGCCTTCATAGCGCCAGTAGCTGTTTTCGAACTGTTTGCGGTCGCCCACATCCTCGGCCTTGCGGCGACGAGAGCCTTTCAGCGTCAGAATTTGCAGATTGGGCAGCATCGTCACCACCATGCGCTTGCCCGGCATGAACGGTGGAATAATGGCTTTGCGACCCGCGATATTTTTGGTTAGTAGCTGTGCGGCCACCTTCTCGGTGGGTCTGTCTTCCTTGTTGTAGAGGCGCAGCTCTTCAGCGGCCACAAGGTCAGCACCCACCAGTACGGTAAGACGCGGGTCATTGTGGTACTGCACCGGAATGCAGGTGCGGATCAGGTCGGCGGCCATGGCATCCAGTCCCAGATAATCCCCCCCTTCACCCAAGGTGACGGCGTCCGTCAGAATGCGGGAGGTGTTACCTTCCTGTTCGCCCCACTGTCTGGCGATTTCATGCCAGCCGATATTGACATCTTCGCCGTTCGGGTTTGTTTCCGGGTCAGAGTTTTCTGCCGCTTTCTTACCGTTGAAGCCGATGCGCAGCATGTCCAGCGCAAAGTTGGTGACAGCGGCGGAGTTCATCAGGTTAAAGAATTCCTGTGGGCTGCCCGCATTTGCCCAGATGGCAAGTTGTTCCCAGGTGATCACGCAACAGGAGTCGGTTTCTGCCAGTTTAAATTCGTTACCACTGATGCCGGAGCCCTTTGTAAAGCGTCCGCTTTTGACGCGACCAGTACGCAGCGTGGACTCGCCCACGATAACGACCTGCCCCTGCGGGTGGGGAACGTCAAGGCAGCTCAGGAACCCCAGCAGTTCCACGCTTTCCAGCATCGCTTTGCGCAGGGCGGTGGTTTTGGGTTCTGTCAGCGAGTAATACCTGTCTTGAGATACCTGGCAGTCACTGAATGCTTTTTGTAGTGCGCCGATATATTGATTAACCAGCTTCTGCGCTTCTGGTGTCATGTTCATTGTGTACTCCCCTCATTACACCAAGTTAAAGGTTTCGCCGCCCGCCGGGTTGTTGCCGGGGAGTTGTGTGGCATCCTGAGTCAGTTCAGTGAACGCCGCTTCCATTTTGTCGACCTTGCCAGCAATGGCGTTTATCGTGGAAAACAGTTTTTCGCCTTGTTCCGTCGTCAGCGTGAAGGTTTTAGTGTCCTTATCGCTATTGTCAGTGGTGTTGCTTTCCGGCGTGTTGTCGCCAGCGCTTTCCGGTTCTTTCTGTTCACTGAACTGCGCGACTTTTTCTTCCATTTTGTCCAGACGTTCGCTGGTTTGGTTGATGGCATCCATCAACTGGTTAAATTGTTTTTCGTTCATGCTGTTGTCGTTTTCCTGTTCGTGGGGAGCAGATGAAAAGAAACGAGAGAAAAATCTGCGTTTTGCCTGTTCGTCGTCAGATTGCAGGGTGAAATTCAGCTCTTCCGTATTGCCCATATGGAGGACTTCGCCTTGCGAAAATTGCAGGCGAGTCGTGTTAATGCTGGCGGGTGTATCAGTCACGGCAATGCCAGACAAAAAGAATTTGCCTGTGCCCATGTAATTTTCCTTCACTTCAATGGAGGTAAAGAGTTTTTGCCCGGCCTTGTTGGCTTCCAGCAGAAAACGATTGGGGATCAGGCGGGCTTTAAGCTGCACTTTGTCACCCACTTTCTCTGCTTTCAGGGCATCAATGAGACCGTAGTTGTTAGTGAAGGCGCGCCACGCGGAATCGGCATGAAACGGCCAGAGCATGGCGGTACGTTCATCCGGGTTGTAAACCTCGGCAGCATCTGTCAGCCACTTTGGGTCAATTTCCCGACCATCAATGGTGGGCCCCGAAGTCGCCACCACCACCCAGTCTGTTTTCTGTTTCGCCATCTGAATTAATCCACTGATAAAAACATCTGGCGTTATTTAACGGCGGGATAAAAACGGCGTCATCCGTTGGGTTTCGGGTACTTTCGGATATCGGGCAATATCCGAAAATAGCCGAAATCTGCCGTTCGTTTTTACTCAAACCTTTGCTGAGAATGAGAGGGGAATCATACAGTAGAGGTTATTTATGGCTTATTCAGATGAGGTGATTGCCGCTGCAAAATCGCTGTACCTGAAAAGGCATACCCCCAAAGAGATACAGAAAAAACTCGGATTAAACAGTCCGCGCATTATTTATTATTGGGCGACCAAATTTGAATGGTACACGCAGCTCAGCACGGAAGGCGTGGAGGAGGTGATAGCCCGGCGCTGTAAAGTGCTGCTGGAGCGTGACCTTAAAACTCAGGAGGAGCGTGACGAACTCGACCGCCTGATTGGGCACCACGTCAAACTGATGTCGGTGAGAAATAAACACACTGAACGCATGGCGGAGATTGAGCGGACAGAGGCCGGTACGTCTGGTTCTGGTCACACCGTTCGAGGTGAAAAAGGGGAGCAGAAAGCGCGCCCTCGCAAGGCAAATGATGTCTCAGGGCTGGCGGCAGAAAGTTTTGAGCCCTTTATCCAAAAACTCTTCAGCTACCAACAACACTTGCGGAACAATAAGTTTCGGCGTGTGCGTAATCTGCTTAAATCTCGTCAGATCGGGGCCACGTATTATTTCGCATTTGAAGCATTTGAAGATGCGGTATTAAGTGGCGACACACAGATATTTTTATCGGCCTCCAAGCGTCAGGCAGAAGTCTTTCGCACCTATATTGTCAAAATAGCCCAGACGGAATTTGGCATTCCCATCAAGGGCAATCCGATCAAATTAAGTAATTTGGCCGAGCTTTATTTTCTGGCCACAAACAGCAACACCGCACAATCAAACAGCGGTCACCTCTATATCGACGAATACCTGTGGATCCCGAATTTTCGTCGCCTTAATGAAGTGGCTTCCGGGATGGCCACGCATAAGCACTGGCGTATTACCTATTTTTCCACACCGTCAGCTAAAACCCATCAGGGCTATCCGTTCTGGTCAGGTGATGAGTGGCGTAAAGGGGATACCAAACGAAAAGATGTGGTGTTCCCCTCGTTTGATGAGATGCGGGACGGTGGCCGCGAATGCCCGGATGGCCAGTGGCGTTATGTCGTGACACTGGAGGATGCCATTGCCGGTGGTTTCAATCTGGCTGATATCAATGAGCTGCGCGAACGTTACAACGAAAGCGCATTCAATATGCTGTTTATGTGCGTATTTGTGGATGATAAAGAGAGTGTCTTTAAGTTCGGCGATTTGATGCGTTGTGGGGTGGATATTCGGACGTGGGAGGATTTTCACCCTGACGAACCCATGCCGTTTGGTAATCGGGAGGTGTGGGGCGGGTTTGACCCTGCGCGCTCAAATGATAATGCCACTTTTGTGGTGGTCGCACCGCCACTGGTGGCGGCTGAACGTTTCCGGGTGCTGGAAAAGCACCACTGGCGCAGCATGTCATTCCAGTTTATGGCTGAGCGTATCCGTAGTATCAAGGCGCGTTACAACATGACCTATATCGGCATTGATGTGACAGGGCTTGGCTATGGCGTCTTTGAGCTGGTGCAAGGCTTTGCGCATCGTGAAACGGTGGCCATTCACTACAGCGTGGAGTCTAAAAATCGTCTGGTCATGAAAATGCTGGATGTGATTTACGCCAACCGCATTGAATGGGACGAAGAAGCTACCGATATTCCCGCCTCTTTCCTCGCCATTCGTCAGGAAACCACCAACAGCGGTAATAAAGTCACTTTCACCGCAGAGCGTAGCGAGGAAACGGGGCATGCGGATGTGTTTTTTGCTATCGCCCACGCGTTGAGTAATGAGCCGCTGAACTACCAAAACAAACGTAAATCGACATGGATTTTTGCTGATGACTAAGAAAAGAAAATATCCTGTCCAGTTCACTGAAAATAAGCATACCAGTTCCAGCCGGACAACCCTTATTGAGTTTGGTGATCCTGAGCCCGTCGCCGCGTGGGGTTGTTATTACGGCACGCTCTGGAATGGGTATAACGGCTATTATATGCCGCCCATTGAGCGAACTGACCTTGCGGTGCTGGCCAATATTGCTCCGTACCATGGCGCAGTGCTGCGGGCGCGCGTCAATATGATAGTGCAGGGTTTTCGTGGCGGCGGCGGCATGACTCATGCGGCGATGGCCGCTGCGGTCACCAACCTGCTGATATTTGGTGATATGGGGTTACTGAAAGTGCGAAACAGGCTGGGGCAGGTGGTGCGACTCCACACACTGCCGTCGCTGTATCTCAGGCGTAACGGTGATGGCGGTACCGTCATTGTGCAGTCTGCTCTGGAAGACCTCACCTACACGCCTGATGAGGTCATTTTTGTCGCCATTTATGACCCGCAACAGCAGGTCTATGGGGTGCCGGACTATATTCACGGCATGGAGTCGGCCATGCTGAATGTGGATGCCACCCGCTTTCGTCGTAAGTATTTCAAAAATGGCGCACACCTTGGGTACATCCTTTACACCACTGACCCGGATATGACCCCAGACCTTGAAGAGGCATTTCGCAAGAAAATCGAAGGCTCAAAAGGGGCGGGAAATTTCAAATCGATGTTTATCAATATTCCCGGCGGGGATAAAGAAGGGGTGAAAGTTATCCCTATTGGGGACAGTGGCACGAAAGATGAGTTTCTGAATATCAAAAATATCAGTGCTCAGGATCAGCTTGTAGCCCACCGTTTTCCACCGGGGTTGGCTGGTATTATTCCCGCCAATACCGGTGGACTCGGTGACCCGCTAAAATCCCGCGAAGCCTATTATAAAGATGAGGTCATCCCGTTGCGCCGGTTGATTATGGAGGGGATAAATAGCGACCCGGATATTGGGCGGTTGGGGCGTGTGGTATTTGAACTGGGATTCGATGAATCAGCAGAGTAATGCACAAAGATGGCAAAAAATTGGATAAAATCCCCTCACAGGAAGCGAGCTTGTAAGAGGTGGATAGTGCGCAAACAAAAAGCGCGGTGTCATTGCTGTGGTGCGCAAGCCATCATTGAGAAGACCGCCTGGAAAACTGACGACTATGCTGATGTTTACTACCGCTGCACGCGCCTTGAGTGTGGGCATACATGGGTAATGAATCTGGCTTACTCACACACACTGGTTCCCAGCGGCCTACAGAATGGCATGCTGAAATTTTTTATTGAGCGTATGCGGCCAGAGGAAAAACAGTTGGCGCTGGAATTACTACAGGCGCAATAGTCAAGCCCGCCGATGGGGCGGGGTTTTATTCATTTGACCTGACGATATTCTGCTTACCATGTTGCGGGTAATGCGTGTCGGGCGGAAGTTATCGTGCAGTGTTGCTGAGCGTATCATATTTCTTGGCGATTTCACCGGCCGCTTTTTCAATGCCTGGGTAAACAGTGCTTTCGTTTATTCCAAAACGAGCCAACTGCTCCATCAGGGCTTTTTTATTATGAATGCGGAATTTTTTGACTTTGAGTTCGCTGTATCCAGTTTCAGGAAGAACAGCATCTTCCCCAAATATCAGAAATGCGCCGGACTGCGAGTTAATTCGAGGATTTGTCATTCTTCCCTTGACCACGATAAGTCGCTGCAGATCCGCTGGTTCTATGACGTGCTTGAAGTAGGATTTTTCATCCTTAATCAGATGTAGTAGCTGCGCGCAGGAACCGGTTCCGTTGAACTCCTCTTGCTCAAGGGTGAAGTTCAGAGTTTTTTTCAGGTGTTCAGGTAGACGTGACAGATTAGCTATGCAACTGACCGTATCAGAATCAAAGAACTTTATCTGGCTTTTTCGAGTTGTCATAATGATGACGTTTCCCTCCACCTCTGCACCGTTCTCAAACTTTATATTTGAGCAGGCAAAATAGAGTGCAATAAGCGGGTTCGTGGTGACGTCCAGCAATCGGGTTGGCAGGCCGTAGTGCTGCATTCTAACCAGTTTATCGAGCATATACCGGTCACTCATGAACTCGGCGGGTTGAACCGTTAGCAGTTCTGTGATCATCTCAGACTCGTGCTGGCGGTAGCGAAAGTTCCCGTGTGCATTTTTACGGTATAACGATGGAGTAAGCTCATACCGGTAATCGGAGTGTCCACGGTAAAAGACTTCTTCGTCCTTCCCGAATTCATGCTCTAGCACTCTGTTGAGGTATGTACTGACGTCTGAAATGCTTTCCTGTTCGTAATGCTTATCAGGTGGGTTTATGTCTCCGGAAGGCAACCCGTGAACATTATTATTTATACCCATCACTCGTAGGGCATCTAACAATTCAAGCTTCTTAACGGACCAGTGGGTGCGATGGAGACCAAACCCACCTAGCTGGAGGATGCTGGAATATTCCTTTTCATTGGCGAGTCTACAACGTGCAAAATCTTTGCTGATTTTAAATTTAAAGTCGAGAACGGTTTCGTTCTTTTCCTTAGTAATCTTAAGATCAGTAATTGAACCAATCCTGACGTCGGAATAGTCCGCAGTACGCTCATCGTCCTGTTCAGGCTCGGTCATGAATATAACCGGCAGGGTAGCTATATACTGTAACGTTTCAGACGTCAGCGGCAGCAACTTATTCCTGATATCCTCTGCTGTAGATTCAAACAGGCGGGAAATAGGAAAACTCTCCCGTCCTTCTTTCATCTGAAAGAAATTAAACGAGCCGCCTACAACGATAAAATTAAACATGAGTTATCCCTGTCCCTGAGGGACATCAGCGAGAAAGATAGTCCGTACAGCTTTTCTGCAAACCGATGTCAGGTCAACCTCTAAAATATGGTTACCGGTTATTCGGTGTGTCGGTGTCAGATGTTAAGTATTGTCACCGAAACGACCTGTATACGCCTAACCTGCTCCCCAGTGATTAACACACTATGATAAAGGTGTTTTGCCTGTTCGAGAAGTGACCTTAAAAAATCCTCCCCTTTGCGATCATTGCTCGTCTTTTTTATAACATAGTCCCAGAACGCCCAAATATCTGATATTACAATTTTTTAAATTAACTAAAGAGGAAGGTTTTGAGAAAAGAGGAAACCTGTACTTAATTTCTACTTCAGCTAACTCAGTCAACTTATTTCTCCAAATTAATATATATAACTTTTATTTTACGATAAACATTGTAACCTGCAGAAAATCATCCTTCAGCAACATCTTGCTAGCGTCGATTTTCACTTTCCGTCACGGGATGTTCACCCAAATTTTCAGGCAGCTCTTCAAGCATTTCTTTTGAATGATATTGAAGAACTATTTCCCCTTTTGTTAACCTTTCCGTCCAATATCTACCTACTAACTTCAGTTTCGGGCTCTCAATGATTTTGAACACCACGGTTCCATCATGGGGAATGCTTCTCTCATTTAAACTTAGCCTAGGCTTGCTTGCATAAGAGTATGCTACGTCTTTAATTTGTCGTTCAGGGTCGATAAGAAAACCCTCAGAATACGAAGAGCTTTCCATTTCACTCGTTCGCATCATGCAGCTAATGTGGAAGAAAGATTGGTTCACAGTTAGCATTACGGGTATAGGTGGTGGTTTTTCTCCAGTTTGCGGGTTTTTCCAATCTGAATATATAAAACCTACCCAGCTTCCACTCAAGTTTGGAAAAGGAACGAGCCAGCCTCTAAATATCTTAAGTTTCCATCCCCATTTTGCGAACACAGCAACCATCAAAAGGTCAATACTCACCACCTTTGGTATAAGTCCCAAAAAATCTTTTATCTTGGACAGGTCTAGCTCATTAACATAGGCGAGAGAAAACCAAGCGACTGCAGAAAATGCGACTAGCAGGTATAGCGAATTTTTAAATGTCACATTACGCATTACTTGAATTCCAAGTAGTTCCACGCTGCTTTAGCAAACTCGCGGCCATCTTTGCGAGCCCATTTTTGATTTGAGTGAAAAAGGTAAAAACATTCATTCACTTCCACCCAACGCTCAGAAGTTGGCTCATCACCTTGAAGGTTCTCCCAAATATGGATAAGCATAGCACGGAGGCATTTTGTCCATGTTGAATGAGCAAACACAATATCTGGGCAGTTATAAGCTAAGCACTCCATAAAAAAGGATGGCAATTCGCGAAATGTTTCATCTTTCGTCATCACATTTTCAATACGTTTTAACAGGCGTGCCCCCCTTTTGTAGGCATAATTAGTTCGATTGTTCTTTGCTATTCCGTTTTTCAATTGCTGGGCAGGGTAGTTAACAATGTTATTGCCGTCAGTTTTGAATATTTTTGTTCCGTCTCTTGTTTCATTTTCCATGTAATATTTATAACTAAAACATGGAACAACATCAGCATCTACGCGAGCTGAGCTAGAATTAATCTGTATCGCTGTTGACCCCGAAGAATCAACTTGACCGGAAAACTTTGTTTCCATCGCAGTTATAAGCTCGGTTCTCAATTTTGCTGGGGTCCAAATTCCTTTATATGGTTCACCTGGCGTATGAATACTTTCTTCTGTTTTCTCCCAATACAGAACCTCTGTACATTCAACAGCTATATCCACATCACTGTCTGAACGCACATTAGTATTATTGGCGTAAGACCCTTTTGCATAAACTTTTAATGAGCAATTGTTGAATGGCGCGTGTGAATAAATTGCTTCGCGAATCATTCGCTCCGTTCTATCCTGTTTATCCTGTTCGGTGCTACTCGAAGGACCTGTCCATCCAGACAATTTATCTTCTAGGCTCATTGCTTACCCTCAGAAATACAATAATTTAGTAGAAGGTGCAGTTTCTCCAAATCGAACATTTCTCTGCCTTCTTTTGCCATTTTAACTAATGCCAAGCTAACGTTTATATGTCTATAACTCAAAGGGTTTTTCTTGGTTTTGTGTTCTGCCAAGCAACAATATACTGATATGCAAGCTCAGTAATTCTTACTCATTTAACAAAAGTATCAGATCAAGCATGAGTCAGTGCAGTTCTGTTTAGCTTTGAGTTGCCGAAACAGGTGGCGCATTTTCTGGGCAAAGTGCTCCACGTTTCGGGCCTGCTGTTTTTCCTCCGGTGTTGGTTTCGTGGTTGCTGGCTGAATAGCCAGCGGTGCCTGGGTGTGTTTTTGCAGTAAAGCGTTATGTCTGGCTATTTTCTCCGCCAGTGAACCTTCCTGTGACAGCGGTGCAGTGTTGTGCTGTGCCAGTATCTGATTGATGCGTGAGACGCGTTCATTGAACAGTGCCGCTTTTTGCTGGTTATCCGGGCGTGGACGATAGGGCAGGCAAAGCAGTTCCCCGCGTTCGGTCAGGCGATAGCAGCGTGTGGTGGTGTAATAGCTGCCGCCATCGGCCAGAATGGTGCGCGCCAGTGGGGGCAGGTTTTCCCCGATATCTTCCAGATGGGTATTGAGCAGGCGCAGCCTGTGCTGACGGCGTTCGGCAGCCTGATGGCGTTTTTCCTGCGCACGTTGGGCGGCCAGTAATTCGTCTGGTGCGGTGGTAACTGGGGCTTTGGTGCAAATCGGCGGAATTTGTCGCAATCGCTTGAGCAATGCGCGGCGCTGTTTGGGGGTAATGGTGTTGAAGTCGGTGATTTCCTGTTCTTCACCGGTTTTTTGTGTGGTGCAGTTTTCGTCATTTTCTGGCTGTTTTTTCTCCTCTGTCGAGTTATTGACAGGACTCCAAGGTGCGGCGGTGCCGCATGGGGTGCCTAACTTCTCCATAAGGTCGACGGTTTTTGGCTTCTCTTTTTTGCGGATAGTGAAGGTCTTTTGCCGCGTACAGATTTTGGTGTCTTCCCCTTTATTGGGTGACCAGATACCAAAGATTTTGGGGGTGACTTCACCGTAAGCATTGGGTTTGTCGGCAAGCTCATAGGCCAGTGCGACGGTGTAATCCTTGCGGGGAATAAGAACGCCTCCCTGTGCCTTGATGTAGCTGGCAAAACACCCGGCATCGGCTGCGGCCATCACCCTGTCCATCGCGGTATCGGTTAACAAAGATTGTCCGGGCTTCCACCGGCGGGCGTGTTTCAGTTGCGCTTCCATCCGGTTACTGAGTTTGCGCAGTTCACGATAGGGGGTGACCGGTGGTGTCCCCACAAACTGGTATTGCCGGATACGATGAGTGGATGCCCACGCCATGGCGCGGCGGGCGGTTTCTGCCAGCGGGCGGCCGGTTTCGTGGTCGATTTCCCCCTCCAGTGCGTAACCGTCAATATTTTTGCTGATGTATTTGGCTGCGTAGGAAGTGGCCGTCCCCTTGCTGGGTTTGATGTACTCCACCTTAAAGCGCGCTGTCAGGTTTTTACCCAGCTCTTCGCGGTCTTCTGCAATGAAATAGCGACGCAATATTTTGAGTATTTTGGGGCGCAGTGCTTTGGGCATAAACAGGCAACAGTGCAGGTGTGGCGTGCCATCATGATGAGGTTCGATAACCCGGAAACCGTAAGGACGCAGGCCTTGGTTTCTTAACGCGGTAAACGCCAACTCCCACGTATCCATCAGGTAACGGTGCGCCTCTTCCACGGTACTGTGGTTCCATTTGTCATTCATGGCCCCACTGACCTGATAGTTAGCGTGATATTTTGACGGGGTGGTGATGGTTACAAATACCCCGCAATCACTCCGCTCATTAGCCACGGCCTCCACTCCGGAGACCCGCGCCATCAGTTCATGACGGCGCAAGACCGGGTTACTGATGCTGGCCATAGCCATCGCTTCCAGTGAATAAACGTTGCCTTCGTCATCGACCAACTCATGAGTTTGCAGGAACGTCAGATTTTTGCGGCGCTGGTGTAACCACTGTTGCAGGGCGTCACTGCTGATATAGGGGGAGGCGAAACGATGCACCATGCTGACAGCGCGTAACTGCTGTTCGCGCCACTGGGTACGTAAGCGCCACAATTTGCGGCCCCACCATTCCGGGCTACAGAGCCGCGCAGCCGCTGAGAAAAAATCCGGGCGGTTGAACTTGCGCCAGTCACGCAGGTACGGCATGGGGGCGGTGATACGCAGGGCAAACAGCTCAATGACCAGATGACAGTAAATATTATGCAGGTAGTCGTCACTTTTGAGTTCGGGCTGCTGGTCACACTCGGTGTAAATCATCTCGTTGATACGTGCCGCCAGTCCGTTAGCCAAACTGAGAATACTGCGCCGGTCTTTTTCCACCAGACGCGGCCACACGGCATGGTAATAGGCAGATAGCTCCGAGGTGTGAGCGCGGTTGATACAGTGCAGGCGTTTGACGGCCTCCAGACGCAGCAATGCGTTTTTCACGGTATTCATGAAAAAGGCATTGAGGCGTTCCTTATCGCGAAAAGCGGCGATTTTGTTTTGAAAGGTTTGGCGAATAAAAAAGGGCTGGGCATAAAAGCGTTCGCGCACGCCTTCGATGGTTTTATCCCATGAATGCAGCGCTTTCATCCATTCGTCACGCTCCTGCCGGGCGCGGTCGCGTTGTATCCGTGAGGCAATGGACAGTGAACGCGCCTCATGGAGAGCGATTTGCTCCCGCAGGGGCAGGCTTTGTTCGCCGAATGTCAGCCAGACTGAGCGCTGAAAAGCGCGCAGCGGCACACGTTCGGGCGTGGTGGAATTATCACTGTGATGTCTGTTGGCCATGGCAAATTCTCCGTGACGATAACGGATAGCGTGCTTGATAGCGGTTCAGGTCATTTCCCTCGCAAGGGGGGGGTAACACGCCTTGCGAGGGAGTGATATTAGTTTTGAGGTGTATCCGGCAGCAGGCCGAGCTCGTGGGCTTCTTGCACGATGTAGCACAAATCGTCATGCATGTAGCTGGTGAGGTGCGGCAAAAGGAGCTGGAGCATGGTGCTGCTCTGTTCACGGTGTGAATCAACGAACAGATAGGTGGCGATGGCTTGAACGCGATGGAGTTTGCCGCAGGTTTCCGGGCTGAATTGTGGGTGTTCGCCGTTTTGTGGGCGAGTGGAAGTATGGATTGTCGCCATGATGCAACCTCTTTTGTGGTTTGAATTAACTCACCACATTCGAGGCTAATCGAAAGGGTGGTGAGACGTACAGGGTTAGCCTTACCGGACAAAAGAGAAACCGGCGCACCCGAAAGTGCCCCTGCACGCCCCACCATTGTGCGAAAACGTGGTCGTGCTTTGCGCATAAAAAAACCGCTGGCGCGGTTATGCGCTCTTTTGATCTCCGGGAGGCTAATCCCGGCAGCCGATTTTGCGGCTGCGGGGAAAATATAACGCCCGGTTATCGTATTAGGCAAGCGGTTTTTGTCTGTGCACAGCATGGCAGTTTGTCCTGATAACGGTGATTGACTGCATCCCCCTGCCAGTGGTGTGACTGACAGGGGGCTTGTTACTGGTTTTTGGAACTCACGCTTTGCGACATGCACAAATGCGAGGTCATCGCTCCGGCTTTTGGGTGATATAAAAATCAAATACCATGTCTATGCGTCGCAGGAGTGCTTGCTGCATGAGTTCTGGCGCTGTTGACTCAGTCGGTGAACCTAGTCCGGCCATAAAATCAGCAATTTCACTTTTAATAAGCGCTTTGAGCTCAGTGAGCCCCTTTATTTTGGGGCTGCATGAAAAACAGCAACATTGTGGTGAAGGTTTCATTCGGCCTCCTCAATAACCCGGATGAATTCCACCTCACTGGCTGTCATTTGCTTGCCATCGGCCAGAAAGAGATACAGACCATCTGGAATAGATGAGTAGGACTCGGTGTGTACAATCAGGCTGTCGTCGATTTCGTAGCGTTTTCCATTAGAGGTAAAACGGGTGATAAGGCGCTCTTGAAGCATTATTTCGTCTCCTCTTCGTAACCAAATGGCGGGAGATTAAATTCACTGTTGATACGCGTTATGACGGATGAGACGGCCAGTATCTGGTCGTGTACATCGTTCATGGCATGGTGAGTTGGTTTTGCTTTGGCGCGGGGTAGAATGCCAAGCATTTTGCCAATGGCTTCTACGGTGCGAACGTCGCGCTCATCCCAGTATTTCCAGACAACAGCAGTAGAGATGCTGTAACGCACAAAGGCTTCTCTGATGATAGCGAGGTCAAATGAAGGGGATTTCGCCCAGACGTATAGGGGAAAGTTTTCGGGTTTGTGTTTGATGATGAAGTCGTAAAAGTCCGTCAATGCAACACAGGTGTGCTCATTATTGTCTGTGACAATTTCTGCACGCGCCTCACTGGACTGACGTAGCCACCATTTAATTGTGTTGGGGGAAAAGTGACCTCCTTTTTTGATATCTTCTTCCCAGTCAAGGCGTGCGTAGAATTTTGCGCCCACCTCGCCGGAGGTGGGATCGAAAAAAGCGGCAGCGATAGTGGCAATAGCAGCATTCTGTTGCTGGCTGAGAGTTTCGATATCAATCATTAAATTATTCATGGCTTGTTTCCATTTCTTTATTGCCTGCTCATCCCTTGCAGAATGGTTATTGGGATGAGTGAATCTCTCCGCGTAATAAGCGGATTTGTTTTCGGGTTGTGTTTATTTATGAATTAACTAATGTGTTTTCTGCGTCTTTTAATATTTCGCTGTTTATTTGATGTCGATATGAAATCTAATAACCTGACAATAAGAGGTGCGGCTATTATTGATATACCAACAATAATCCATGATTTCAATATGGGGATGACGGCATTCATGCGGCCACCGCAATATCAAATGGGTGAACGGAGTCGCCATTTTCTATTCGTATTATCAGGTGGCTGATTTCCTGAAATGCATCAATGTCATCTGCAAAAAACGCCGCAGTACGCAATGCCTGTAACCCTTGCATCAGTGACTCGGTTGCTATGGGTTCTGTGGCGTGGCCTTTGGTGTACAACGCAAAGTTGTGGCGCTCCAGAAGGTCATTGATGATTTGTTTGTATGGTTTATTCATGTTTCCCACTCCAATAATTCGAATGGATGTCAGAGATTGTCGGATTCATTAATCGACGCATCGCCGCAATATTTACCATGTGTTGAATATCTTTTTTTAAAGCCGCAGGATATTTCTTTGTTTTCTGCGGCATCATCTCGGCAAAATATGGTCATTAACTCAGATGGATGGGATATTGCGTTTTTTTCGGCGTCACGCATAGCACTGACAACCTTTTCGAATGGCAATTCAATCGTTATACGATGACCATTTAAATATACGGTTGTGGCTTTATATTTTTCTTGCGGCGCTATTCCATCAATTGATGAGGCACGCAGAATTAATTCACCGCGAAAGTCGGTGAAGTGAATAAAGATATTCTGCGATGATTTATTCATAATGTTTTGACTCGGTTGCTGTTGTTGATTTATGCCGGGTTTTAGCCATGCCCGGCGCATGGTTTTGTGGTATTTTTCCACCGCCCACAGTCTTGAAGGGGCTGTAAAGGGCTGAATGTACTTAACCACGAGGAAATACAATGAAATTCAATTTATTCATTGAAATGCATCGGGTGTACTGGGTGCTTTCAGATGGTTCGCAACTCATCAAGAGCCCCTTGTTTGGTGCCAAAAAGGAAGCGATCAAAGAAATTGAACGGCTTGTCAATTTAATGAAGTCTCCAGTTTTTGTTGATCTCATGCCTTCTGGGATATCTCCTGACAAGGAATTAGCGACGGTGGTTATTGCAAGAGATAAAGGCTGCTGGGGGTGGATACTATCTACCCCGATAAACGGGCGGCTTTTTGAAGTAGAAAGGCATTTTGCTTCACGCTTCAAAGTCTCTGATGATGCGCGAGTTAATGCGCGTATATTCTGCAATAGCATTGTTGATGCTCCAGTTCTGGATCAGAATGGGGTCGCGATCCCTGCCCTCTGGTTCTCCAGTGAGTTCGCGAAAGAACACAATATCGGTGATATTCACCCATCCGGAAAATGGTTAGAGTGATTTACTGAGTTGTGCTTTTTTCTGTGCGGGACGCAATATTCCGCACAGTTTCCTCAGTAATAATCAATTCATGGATCTGAATTCTATTAGTCTCTTTATTAATGCTATCAATAACAGTAGCGAAAAAACTCATGAACTGCTCATATGTGACATCAACGGGAATAAGATTCCCGGATACAACCAGTTCAGGCGTAATTCCAATATTATTGTCGATATACACTGCCTGCAATTGATCCAGACGGAAAAAGCTGTTACCAACAGGCGTTCTTTCATTTTTAATTCGTATGAATGCTTTCGATAGCGGATTAATCGTGTTTATTAATGGATTTACTTTTGTGCTGTCCATTGTTTTGCCTCGTAAACACTTTTTATCTAACGGTTTTGATATAACTCAGTAATTTCCCATATTTGAAATAACGTCGCCGTATGTGGTTTGTGGGAATCAGAATAATCAGTACTCCTCGACTCATTTATTTAGCTGCGTTTATACTTTGTGTCGATCATGGTTAGTTATTCTCGTAACTTCCGTTTCTTTCTAATCTTGATTTTCTGCCCGTATAAACACGCTTACCTTTAATAAGTTTGCAATCTTCCTTATTTGCAGGAGCGAACCTTCTTTTCTGGCGGTTATATGTCCAGTAGCTTTTCCAGTTGTGCCATTCTGGTAATTCGCACTCCGGTAGCTCGTCTGCCAGTTTGTCCCATGCTTTGACGTTAAACCACCACGTACCATCTGATTCTTCATCTTCAGGATTTTTGCGTGTTTTGTGTCCTGGCATCTGTCCGCGCTGAATGGCTGCGCGTAGTGCTGATTTTGTTAGTCCAACATATGCTGCGCCTTTTTCCAGTGAACAAAGCCCGGCGATTGGCCCATCTAGGCGCAAAGTTATTCCCTTTTTGTAGGTACGTTTTTGTTTATTTTCTTCGTGTTCACAGTCGTTTGCGGCATCCGTTAGTTCAGTTTGCACATTACTTTCCCGAAGCCGTTGGGTGTCGTTGGCGTTCATCACATCTGTTATGTGATTGGCGTCAGATAACTCTTTATCGGCAATGAGCTCCTGCATTTGTTATCCTCTTACGTTGGTGTGCTTGTCGCGCCTTGTGATGGTTTACTCTGATTTGTTTAATGTCGAGATTACGACACTTGAGGGGATTTTAGTGGTATGAATTCGACACTGTCAACAAGTATCGGTGAGAAAATTTTAATGATTAGGAAAAGTGAAGGGCTTACAAGAAAGCAATTCTTTGAACTTACAGGGATTCCGGTTAACACCCAAAGGTATTACGAAACAGGAAGACAAGAGGGGATTGGGAGTGAGATTTTGTTCAAGATTACAAAGAATTTACGGCTTAAAAAGTATGCGCTTTGGTTAACGACAGATGAAACATTTGAAGTCGGAGGGCAAATTGCCCCGGCTCTCTCTCTTGATGGCTCTATTCGGTCGGAGGGCGATCAGGCTTCAATCGGCATTACCCAAAAATCACCCCAATCAGACCACAATGCTGGCTGACGTTACATATTGAGCGAATTGCATCTCGCAAGGAGTATTTAGCTAGTTTATCCGTTGGAGGGGCTGATCATGTCGATTAAGCAACTCAAAGACGGACGTTATCAAGTTGATGTAAGGCCGCAGGGAGCGCAAGGAAAGCGTATTCGTAAGATTTTTGCCCTGAAATCAAAGGCTCAGGAGTTCGAAAAATATATTTTACAGAATTTCCACGACAAGCCATGGCAGGCTAAACCAGCTGATCAGCGGCGATTATCTGAGCTGCTTGATGTGTGGTGGATGCTTAATGGCCGTAATCAGGCTTACGGTGATACTTACAGGGTTAGACTGGAGAAGGTGATTCGTGAAATGGGAGATCCGCGAGCCAGTCAGATGACGCGAAAATTTATGCTTGAATATCGGTCAGATAAATTACAGGCAGGGTTAATGCCGTCCAGTATTAATCGTGACTTGTGCGCTTTATCGGCAATGTTCACTGTATTGATTGATGCTGAAGTCTTTCATAACGAAAATCCTGTCCATGGAATACGTAAGCTGAAAGTTCGGAATACGGAAATGGCTTTTCTTTCTGATGATGAGATCGAACGACTGCTTGAGCGGCTTGAGGGGGATGCGCGGCGTGTTGCTATCTTGTGCCTTTCTACGGGAGCTAGATGGAATGAGGCTGCGGGGTTACGCGGAGAGCATATCGTCGGCAATCGAGTGACGTTCTTTAACACCAAGAACGGGAAATCTCGTTCTGTGCCTGTAGCTAATTCGGTGCTTTCGCTAATAAAAACTCACCGAACCGGGCAACTGTATCGTGTTGACTATCTTCAGTTTCGCGAGATCCTGCGGGAGGTGAAGCCAGACCTACCCAAGGGACAGGCGACACACGTAATGCGTCACACATTCGCTACACACTTCATGATGAATGGTGGAAATATCGTTACGCTGCAACGGATTCTAGGGCATGCAACCATCCAACAAACAATGACTTATGCGCATTTTTCTCCGGACTTTCTGCAGGACGCAGTCAGCTTCAACCCGCTGGCTGACAGTGTCCACAAACTGTCCATCGATTAGTAAAAATTTGCGCTAACTTGTTCCCCCTGTTTTTGCTTATGTGTTGAAAAATAAGTAAATAGCAGGGGGAGCAAGAAAAATTAAATCACCGCGAGGCGCTTTTTTATGGGCAATGATTGATTAAATCATGCCGATTAGAAGGCGTAGTTGAAGTTTACGCCATACAGCAATGCGGTACCTTTAGAATCAAACTGATAGGTTGTTCCGCCCAATGCAGCCGGTGTTTTTTCCGTGATGTGCACGTTCTGGCCATGCATATAGGAAATACCCACGTCAACTGATGCATCTTTGTTGAAGGCGTAGGTGGTACCCGCGCTTATCCAGAAACGGTCTTGGTCTGGAATTGAGATAGTGCGGTTATCTGCTGGAACCGGGCTATCATCGAAAGCAATACCGGTGCGGAAAGTCCAGTTATCATCGTAATAATAGGTGGTACCCAGCGCGATACGGTAAGCATCGTGGAAGCCTTCTTGCTTTTCAAACAGAGTGTTACCGTTGGTTCCGGTGGCTTTCAGCTCTTTGAACTGGCTCCAACTGGTGTAGGCCAGGCTATAGTGAATCGCCCATTGTGGTGCCACTTTATTGTAGCCAGACACTTCCCACACTTCTGGCAGGTTTAGAGTCAGGGCGCCTGGAATCACTGCACCACCGGTGCCACCTGGTGGTGGTAACTGGCTGCTGAAGTCGCCATCAAAGTCGATTTTCACTTTTGAACGATAGGTAAAGCTGTAACGGTTTTCTTTATCCACTTCATACAGCACGCCGGCATTCCAACCATAGCCCCATTTGGTCCCTTCCATACGGGTGACTTCAGTATTGGCCGGGATAACTCCGCGACCAGCTTCACCAATATGGCGCACAATCTTGGCATCGGCATAAACCGCATTGAAGCCCAAACCAAAGCTGAAGTTTTCATTCAGGCGATAAGCTGTGCTCAAGTTCAGGTTGGCGGTTTTCAGGTCAGTTTGCCCCCCCAGAGAACCGGCAATATAGTCATCATTAAATTCAGTGGCCAAACCGTAGTTTGAAGTACCGGAAGCCCCAATCGCCCATTGCTCATTCAGCGGCATAATAAAGTGGATATTTGGGATCCACGCCGATGGCGCGATGTTTTTGGCACTGGTACTTCTGCCCGATAGGGGGGATGTGCCACTGATATCAACGTTTGGGTCGACATACACGAAGCCGCCGGAGAATGAAGGGCGGTCGAACAAAGTCATGGCGGCGGGGTTGCGGCTACCAACAGAAGCATTGTCAGCAACGGCGCCTTCACCAGAGAAAGAGCGGCCCAATGCAGCTGCTGAATATTCATTCAGCTGAAAACCAGCTGCAGAAACGTTCGAAGAAATCAGTGCTACTGCAGCTGCCAGAGCTGATCGGGTAAACAGGTTTTTCTGGTTCATGACCAAAACCTCATTGTTTTATTTAAACTATGTTACATACCGTAACAAGAGAATGCGGGATTGTAGGGTCCGTTATCGGTCAGACAAAGCAGACCAGTGGCTGAAGTATAGGTCCGACCTGTGTGCGTGTTGCAAGTATGTTTTGGGATTTGGTCAAATTTGATTGCAAAAAATAGACGCAGTTAACAAAAAAATCACAATTAGGTAGCAATTTGTACATTATTGATGAGGGAGCGAACAATTTTAGCGTGATTTCCGTCACTTAATAGGCCTATAAACAGTAAGTCCTAGTGCCTTGTGACCTAGGGTAGTAAAATGACGGTAGAGAAAATATTTTTTTGCACTCTGTCTTATCTGCATTAATTGATAGGTGATGTGCGTTTATTTTGAAATATCCGTTGAGGAGAATTGAAGATGTCAGATGCAATCAATCGCTGTAGTGCGGAAGAAACCGCAGCTTGCTGCTGTATAGATGTAGGCACTATCATGGACAATACTGATTGTACCGCGTCCTATAGCTGCGTATTCGACAACCGTGCTGATGCTGAAGCCATGCTGAAAACGCTGACTGAAAAAGCGCGGGCTGTTGAATCTGAACCTTGCCTGATCGAACATAAGTTGGAAGAAACTACAGATGGCGTGCGCTTAACCATTGATTTCACTTTCTCCTGCCAGGCAGAAACCATGATCTTCCAGTTAGGCCTGCGTTAATTCGCACTTTACTGTAAGTTGATTCAGGTAAGCTGAATATCCCTAAAACGCGGAGCTTTTTGCTTCGCGTTTGTTTTTGTACTCTTCTCGCATTTCGTGCTGAATTTATTGCATCAGAAACCTCGGCTTTATATGTCTTATCCATCCGCCAGTTCCTCCCTTTCCTTTCTTTTTATAGTGAAAAGTTGCTCCTGCTCCCACTTTCCTGCTCTATAGGTTTACCAAATGTAAATGTTTGGTTAACAATAATTGGATCAGGTCAGACCTGTTATTTGTTATGCTTTAATAAAAGCCACTTTGACTTATCAGGAGCATGTATGAGTAAGCCATTACCGCTAGTGACGCGCCAGGGCGATCGCATTGCCATAGTCAGCGGACTGCGAACCCCTTTTGCCAAGCAGGCAACTGCTTATCACGGCGTGCCTGCTGTAGATTTAGGCAAAATTGTGGTCAGTGAACTCTTGGCCAGAAGCGGTGTTGCTCCTGAATTCATTGATCAACTGGTGTTTGGTCAAGTCGTCCAAATGCCAGAAGCGCCAAACATCGCGCGGGAAATTGTGCTGGGAACCGGCATGAGTGTGCATACTGATGCTTACAGTGTCTCCCGTGCCTGTGCGACCAGCTTTCAGGCGGTGGCCAATGTGGCGGAAAGTATCATTGCTGGTTCAGTGACTGTGGCGATCGCCGGTGGTGCGGATTCTTCCTCTGTTTTGCCCATCGGTGTCAGCAAAGCATTGGCGCGGACCTTGGTTGACGTCAATAAAGCACGAACTTTATCCCAACGATTGAAATTATTTAGCCGGTTAAAACTGCGCGATTTGCTCCCGGTGGCTCCAGCCGTCGCAGAATACTCAACTGGCCTGCGGATGGGCGATACCGCTGAACAGATGGCAAAAACCTATGGTATTAGCCGCGAGGATCAAGATGCTTTAGCGCTGCGCTCGCACCAAATGGCGGCACAGGCCTGGCAGCAGGGATTATTACAAGATGAGGTGATGACAGCTTATATTCCGCCTTATCGTGATGCTATCACTGAAGATAATAATATCCGCAAAGATTCCACCATGGCGCAATATGCGAAATTACGCCCGGCATTTGATCGCAAGCATGGCAGTGTCACGGCGGCGAACAGTACGCCGCTGACCGACGGTGCGGCTGCCGTCATGATGATGAGTGAATCAAAGGCTAAAGCTTTGGGTTTACAGCCATTAGGCTATCTGCGCAGTTTTGCCTTTTCGGCCATTGATGTCTGGCAAGACATGCTGTTAGGCCCCTCTTATGCCACCCCATTAGCACTTGATCGCGCCGGAATAACACTGGCAGATTTAACCCTCATTGATATGCATGAAGCCTTTGCGGCACAAACACTGGCGAACCTGAAAATGTTTGCCAGTGAGAGCTTCGCACGTGAAAAACTGGGCCGCAGTCAGGCGATTGGTGAGGTTGATATGAGTAAATTCAACGTATTGGGTGGATCAATTGCTTATGGTCATCCTTTCGCCGCCACCGGTGCGCGCATGATCACTCAAACATTGCATGAATTGCGTCGTCGCGGCGGTGGGCTAGGATTAACAACCGCCTGTGCTGCGGGTGGTTTGGGTGCCGCAATGATTTTGGAGGTGGAGTAATGAGCCAGGAAAATACCCTTAATAGCGGAACTGAAACAGTGATGTTGGGCTCTACCGCTCCGGCCCATTCGGTTTTCACCCTCGATGTTCGGCCTGATAATATTGGTATCATCACCGTTGATGTTGTCGGTGATAAAGTTAATACCTTAAAGGCTGAATTCGCAGAGCAAATTGCTGAAATCCTGCAACAAGCGCAGGCTTTGAGTCAATTACAGGGCTTAGTGATTATTTCTGGCAAACCGGGCTCTTTTATCGCCGGTGCTGATATCAGCATGATTGCCGCTTGCCGTACCGCCCAAGATGCGCGTGTTCTGGCTCAGAAAGGGCAATCCATTCTGGCACAAATCGCGGCGTTTCCGGTGCCGGTAGTTGCTGCTATCCACGGAGCTTGCCTCGGCGGCGGTCTGGAACTGGCGCTGGCATGTCATAGCCGCATTTGCTCGCAGGATGATAAAACTGTGCTTGGCTTGCCCGAGGTACAGCTTGGGCTGTTGCCGGGGTCCGGCGGTACCCAACGTTTGCCGCGCCTGGTGGGGGTGAGTAAGGCGCTGGATATGATATTGACGGGTAGGCAGGTTCGTGCCCGTCAGGCACTTAAAATGGGGCTGGTGGACGATGTGGTGCCGCAGGATATCTTGCTTGATGTGGCTATCCAACGGGCTAAAGCTGGTTGGCTTGATAAACCCGTTTTGCCGTGGCAGGAGCGTCTGCTCAGCGGTCCATTAGGTAAGGCATTGTTATTTAATATTGTCCGCAAGAAAACGCTGGCAAAGACAAAAGGCCATTATCCAGCAGCCGAGCGTATTATTGATGTGGTGCGTAAGGGGTTAGACCACGGTGGCCCCGCGGGATATGAAGCCGAAGCGAAAGCATTTGGTGAGCTGGCAATGTCCCCTGAGTCCGCGGCATTACGCAGCTTATTTTTTGCGACCACTGCACTGAAAAAAGAGACTGGCGGTACAGCACAGCCGCGGGATATCCATCGAGTAGGGGTATTAGGTGGGGGGTTGATGGGGGGCGGTATTGCCAATGTTACTGCAACCCGTGCGGGTTTACCGGTTCGGATTAAAGATATCAATCCAACTGGAATTAACCAGGCGCTGAAATATACCTGGGATGCCTTGGGCAAGCGGGTGCGTAGTAAGCGGATGCGCCCAGCAGAGCGGCAACGGCAAATGATGCTGATTTCCGGCAGCACTGATTATTGTGGTTTTAGCAATGTGGATATCGTGATTGAAGCGGTATTTGAAGATTTAACATTGAAGCAGCAAATGGTGGCAGATATTGAGCATTTTGCTGCACCTCATACCATTTTTGCTTCCAATACCTCATCACTGCCGATAAGTGATATTGCGGCACAGGCGCAGCGGCCTGAGCAGGTTATCGGTCTGCATTACTTTAGTCCGGTAGATAAAATGCCGCTGGTGGAGGTTATTCCGCATGCAAAAACGAGCGAAGAAACCATTGCAACGACGGTTGCCTTAGCTCGCAAACAGGGTAAAACAGCGATTGTGGTGGCTGATTGTGCCGGGTTCTATGTAAACCGTATTTTGGCGCCATACATTAATGAAGCAGCTCGCTGTATATTAGACGGCGAACCTATTGATTCAATTGATAAGGCGCTGGTCGATTTCGGCTTTCCAGTAGGCCCGATAACCTTGCTGGATGAAGTTGGGATTGATGTTGGCACCAAAATAATGCCGATCTTGGTGGAGAAACTAGGGGCACGTTTTGCTGCGCCGCCTTCATTTGATGTCATCTTGAAGGATGGGCGGAAAGGGCGTAAAAATGGCCGCGGTTTCTATCTTTATCCGGCTACAAGTCGCGGTTTCAAGTGGAAGAAAAGTCCCGGTAAGCAAGTGGACACTAGCGTTTATACCTTACTCGGTGTCACACCGAAGGCCCATCTCGAATCTGCTGTGATAGCACAACGCTGCGTCATGATGATGCTGAATGAAGCTGCACGTTGTCTGGATGAATCTATTATCCGTAACCCACGCGATGGGGATATTGGTGCGGTGTTCGGGATTGGCTTCCCACCGTTTTTAGGCGGGCCTTTCCGCTATATGGACAGCCTGGGTGCAGAAAAAGTGGTAAAAACACTGAATTTACTCGCGCAGCAGTATGGCGAGCGCTTTGAACCTTGCCCATTATTAGTCACGATGGCCGAGCAGCAACAAAGATTTTATCCCCTGGAAGAGAGTATGACTGAGCGGGCAGTCAATCCCGATAATTAAGAGTGTGAACGGGATCACCACCTGCAATTCTAACCATTCAGGTGGCTGTACACTGGGGGTAACCCGCGCTACTTTAAATCAGAATCACGCAAAGTGACTATTCGTGCCAAAATGAATGAATAGCCATTTATTGTGCAGGTGATAGAGTTTAGATTAAGCTGTTGATATGGTTACTCTGTAACCAATCAAGGTTGGCTGTCGGTGTTACTGGTGTAAAAACAGCCATTTTCTTTACCTTTAGTTTCAGGCAAAATGCCCGGCCGCCATAGAGAGACGGCGCGTTATCGTTATGAAGTTTCTTTGCTTTCAAGCAAAGGTTTCGGCGGTACAGCACGCAAAGCGTTTCTGTATAGCGTTATTTTGTTAACAAAAACGGTGCAATATGCAAGTTTTCATTATGCGTCACGGTGACGCGGCCCTTAACGCACCTAGTGATGCGCAAAGGCCTCTTACTCTGTGTGGTCAGGATGAATCACGCCAGATGGCCAGCTGGTTAAACGACCAGTCAGTCGATATTGAAAGGATTTTGGTTAGCCCATACTTACGCGCAGGGCAAACATTGGCAGTGGTGCGCGAGGTAATGACGCTTCCGGCAGAGCAGGAAGTCATGCCAGAATTAACGCCGGGTGGGGATGCCGCTTTTATTTGTTGCTATTTACAAGCACTGGCAAAAGAAGATTGTGCCGCAGTGTTGGTTATTTCGCACCTGCCGCTGGTTGGGTATTTGGTGGCTGAACTTTGTCCGGGGCAATGCCCGCCAATGTTTGCGACTTCAGCTATCGCGCGTGTTGATTTGAATGACGAAACAGGCAAAGGGACTCTTGACTGGCAGGTTAGCCCAACACAACTTTTAGCGAAAGCTTGTCACGGCTAAGTATCATCTGAGTCAATGTTCAAAGGGTGCGGCATCACTGTCGCGCCTCTCCCCGCCATACTTAAAACTGCATGTGTGTGGCAGAAAAATGCATCCTACCAGCCAATTCGGCTACTGTTCTAACTCGATTAATACCAATAATGCCGCCGTGCCACCCCAATCTTTCGGGGCTTGATGGAATGCCAGCACATCGGGATGTTGTGCCAGCCACAGTGGGGTTTGCTGCTTCAAAACATGTTTGCCATGCCCATGCATAACACAGGCGCAATGCACATGCTCGCGTTTGCAGGCTGCAATCAATGCCCCCAACTCTTGTTTAGCTTGTTTCTGGGTTAATCCGTGTAAATCTAAAAACATATCGGGTGAGTAATCGCCACGCCGCAGCTTTTTGACTTCAAAATGATCAACACCTGGCCGCACATAGCGTGTCGGGCCATCGGTATCTAATTGCGGTTGGAATTCATCAGAAAAATAATAGCTGGCATCAACTTGCTCTTGCAGCAACCGCTCCGGCGCAATTTTTTTGCCGAGTTTGGGGGGCGTACGATGGACAATCGTGTCTTGTTTCAGCCTCTTAGTTCCGGTTATTGACTCTTTAAATAGTTCTAATTCATCTGTTGTCAGGTGATATTTATTTTTCATTCTCTGTTCATCGTACTTATGCAATTTACCCAGTTTACCTGTTGAGATGCATCTGTCTAAATAAATGTAACGGTAGGATTGATGGCTTTAATGTCTATTTCATTATTTCGTTATCATTCAACTGATGTATTGCTGCTGATTTGTGGCGGGCTTCATGGCAAACTAGGGGCATAGATAATGATTTTACGCCCTAGCTGGAGAATACCTTGGACAAGATTTTCGTCGACGAAGCAGTAAATGAGCTGCACACCATTCAGGATATGCTGCGTTGGGCAGTCAGCCGTTTTAACGCGGCCAATATTTTTTATGGTCACGGTACTGATAATCCGTGGGACGAAGCAGTGCAATTGGTTTTTCCCAGCCTATTTTTACCGATAGATATTCCGGAAGATATGCGCAATGCGCGCCTGACATCCAGTGAGCGCCATCGTATTGTCGAGCGAGTTATTCGCCGGGTCAATGAGCGTATTCCTGTTGCTTACCTGACAAATAAAGCCTGGTTCTGTGGCATGGAATATTATGTTGATGAGCGCGTATTGGTGCCACGCTCACCCATTGGCGAGTTGATTAATAACAATTTTGATGGGCTGATTCGTCATCAACCTAAGCATATTTTGGATATGTGTACCGGCAGCGGCTGTATTGCTATTGCTTGCGCGTATGCTTTCCCAGAAGCGGAAGTGGATGCCGTTGATATCTCCAATGACGTGTTGGCAGTCACTGAGCACAATATTCAGCAGCATGGTATGGAGCATCAGGTCACGCCAATTCGCTCCGATCTATTCCGTGATTTACCGCCGATCAAATATGACCTGATTGTCACCAACCCGCCGTATGTTGATGCCGAAGATATGGCCGATTTACCGGATGAGTTCCGCTTTGAACCTGAGCTGGGCTTGGCTGCGGGTAGCGATGGTCTGAAACTAGCCCGCCGCATTCTGGCTTGTGCGCCAGACTTTTTACAAGATGATGGTGTGCTGATTTGCGAAGTGGGCAATAGCATGGTGCATTTAATGGATCAATATCCGGATGTGCCGTTCACTTGGCTGGAGTTTGACAATGGCGGTGACGGCGTCTTTATGCTGACTAAGCAGCAACTGATTGACTGTGCGCCACATTTCAGTATGTATCGCGATTAATCATTCACTTATCAATCTGTCAGGGCGGGGAATACCGGCCCGACAAAGTGCTTATTAGAGAATTCAAGGAGCCGTGATGGCTGGGAACAGTATTGGGCAGTTTTTCCGCGTCACCACTTTTGGTGAGTCTCACGGCATCGCCTTGGGATGTATTATCGATGGTGTTCCACCGGGTATTCCTATCACCGAGGCTGATATCCAGTTGGATCTCGACCGACGTCGCCCTGGCACCTCGCGCTATACCACTCAACGCCGCGAACCGGATCAGGTGCGCATTTTGTCTGGTGTGTTCGAGGGAGTCACTACCGGTACCAGTATCGGCTTGATGATTGAAAATACTGACCAGCGCTCACAAGATTACAGTGCGATTAAAGATGTATTTCGCCCAGGCCACGCCGATTACACCTATGAGCAAAAATACGGTGTACGCGATTATCGCGGCGGTGGTCGCTCTTCTGCTCGTGAAACGGCGATGCGCGTTGCCGCGGGTGCAATCGCGAAAAAATATCTGGCGCAGAAATTTGGTGTACAGGTACGCGGTTATTTAGCACAAATCGGTGATATCAGCTGTGATGTGGTTGATTGGGATCAAGTTGAACAAAACCCATTCTTCTGCCCGGATGTGAGCAAATTGGAGTCACTGGATGCCCTGATGCGCGAGCTAAAAAAGGCCGGTGACTCTATTGGCGCTAAAATTACGGTAGTGGCTGAACATGTCCCAGTCGGTTTAGGCGAGCCAGTATTTGACCGTTTAGATGCAGATTTGGCTCATGCGCTGATGAGCATCAATGCGGTAAAAGGGGTCGAAATTGGTGATGGTTTTGCGGTGGTAACCAAACGCGGCAGTGAAAACCGCGATGAAATTACCCCGCAGGGTTTCCAAAGCAACCATGCAGGCGGCATTTTAGGTGGCATCAGCAGTGGGCAGCCGATTGTGGCGCATATCGCATTGAAACCAACTTCCAGTATCACGGTTCCGGGGCAGACGATTAACCGGCAGGGCGAAGCGGTTGAGATGATCACCAAGGGCCGCCATGACCCTTGCGTCGGTATTCGTGCCGTTCCGATTGCCGAAGCCATGATGGCGATTGTGTTAATGGATCACCTGCTGCGCCAGCGTGCACAGTGTGGTGATGTGGTTTCAGACGTTCCGCGCTGGTAAGCACCATGAAAAAATGGATAACGGGCTTATTGGCTCTGGTGGCCATCAGCCCGGTTATGGCCGCGACGCCATGGCAACAGATTACCCACCCGGTAGCAGGGGCTCCGCAGTCAATTGGTGGTTTTGCCAATGGTTGTGTTATCGGCGCGATGCCGTTACCGCTTGAATCGGCAGATTATCAGGTGATGCGTCCAGATCAACGCCGTTATTTTGGTCATCCGGATTTGCTGAATTTTATCCATCGGCTAAGTGATAAAGCCCAGAAAAGTCAGCTCGGGACAGTGTTGATTGGTGATATGGCGATGCCCGCAGGTGGGCGTTTTAGTAGCGGTCATGCCAGCCATCAGTCGGGGCTGGATGTGGATATTTGGCTACAATTGCCGAAACAGCGTTGGAGCCAGCAGCAATTATTAAAACCGCAACCTATTGATTTGGTAGCTGTTGATGGTAAGCGAGTGGTGCCAGCATTATGGCAGCCACAAGTTGAAAGCCTGATTAAACTGGCCGCCAATGATAATGAAGTGACACGTATTTTCGTCAATCCGGCGATTAAAAAGCAGCTTTGTTTAGATGCTGGTGCGGATCGTAACTGGCTGCATAAAGTGCGCCCGTGGTTTGGCCATCGTGCCCATATGCATGTGCGCTTGCGCTGCCCGGCAGATAGCTTGGAATGTCTGGATCAAGACACACCACCGCCGGGGGATGGGTGTGGTGCAGAGTTAGAAAGCTGGTTCCAGCCCCATCAGCCAAGTGCTAAACCGGGTAAAACCTTACCACCGCCATTGCCGCCTTCCTGTCAGGCTTTGCTGGATAACCATTTCGCTGCGGAATAAATCATGGATTGGTTTGCCCTTGGTCCTGCGGTTTTGGGGATATTGTTTTTAGTCGCTCTATTGGCCGGATTTATTGATTCCATTGCGGGCGGCGGCGGGCTACTGACTGTCCCGGCGCTGCTGGCGGTGGGGTTACCTCCGGCACAGGTTTTGGCAACCAACAAGCTGCAATCGGTCGGTGGATCATTTTCCGCCAGCCTTTATTTTATCCGCCGTGGGGCGGTTAATCTGAAAGAACAAAAGCTTACCATTGCTCTTACTGTGGTGGGATCAATGCTGGGCGCTATTTTAGTCCAGCATATGCGGGCCGATATTCTGCGCCAAATCCTGCCGCTGCTGGTCATAGGTATTGGGGTCTATTTTCTGGTGACCCCTAAGCTCGGTGAAGTTGACCAGCAACGCCGTTTGTCGGCGGTGCCATTTGCTTTGATTGCCGGTGGCGGTGTGGGCTTTTATGATGGTTTCTTTGGCCCCGGTGCCGGTTCTTTCTATGCATTGGCTTTTGTGACTCTGTGCGGTTTTAATCTGGCGAAATCCACGGCACATGCCAAAGTGCTCAATTTTACTTCCAATCTAGGCAGTCTGATTTTCTTCATTGTCGGCGGCAAAGTGGTGTGGAGTATCGGGTTGGTGATGCTGGTGGGGCAAGTTCTGGGCGCACGCCTTGGTGCTCACATGGTATTGACCCAAGGGCAGAAATTGATTCGCCCAATGATTGTCGTGGTGTCATTCGTCATGAGCTGCAAGCTGCTGTACGACAGCCACGGTGCCGAGATCTCCGCCTGGCTAGGATTACACGTTTTCGCCTAATTCATATTTTATACTCTAAATAATTCGAGTTTCAGGAAGGCGGCAATCGAATGAATCCCGATGAGCTTATTCAGGTAAGTGATTCGGGTGACAAATCTGCCGGGAGCAGATTCGAACGCTGCTTGCAGCGGCCTCGTAGAGGTGAGGCCCATGGACGGGCCGAGTAATGAGAACAGCCAACGCACATGCAGCTTGAAGTATGACGAGTATAGTGCTCTTACGGACCCAAGCATGACTCATGATTATCAACAATTAATCGACATTTTTAATACCTGTTTTAGCGAGAAATATAATACCCGGTTGGTGAAAGGCGATGATGAACCTATCTATCTGCCCGCCGATGAGCAGTTTTCTTATCATCGGGTGATTTTCGCCCATGGTTATTACGCCAGCGGGATGCATGAAATTTCCCATTGGTGTATTGCTGGGGAAGAGCGCCGTAAATTGGTGGATTTTGGCTATTGGTACTGTCCTGATGGGCGTGATGCATTAACGCAAAGTCAGTTTGAAGCAGTTGAAATCAAACCTCAGGCACTGGAGTGGATGTTTTGTGTGGCCGCGGGCTTCCCGTTCAATGTCAGTTGCGACAATTTGGAGGGTGATTGTGAGCCAGACCGCGTCACATTCCAGCGCAAAGTCCGCGAACAAGTCCTGTGGCACCTGGAAAACGGAATATCCCCACGACCTGCGGGCTTTATTCAGGCGCTACAATCGTTTTACAATACGCCGCCGTTGGCAGCCGAACTTTTCCCTTACCCGGAAGATCTCGTTTAGTGTCATATATTACATTGATATAAAAGAAAAATTTAGGGAAAAGCAATGATTGCAGAGTTTGAAACGCACATCCTGGCGCAGATCGATGACATGGTAGAGTACGCCAGTGATGATGATTTATTTGCTGGCGGCTACCTGCGCGGGCATCTGACATTGGCTGTTGCTGAATCCGAAGAGTTTGGCGAGCACACTGCCGAGCAGCTACATGCCCGGGTGCAAACCAGTCTGGATAAGGCCATCAAAGCCGGTGAACTTTCCCCACCAGATCAGGTTTTGGTTTTGGGATTGTGGGATCGTTTATTAGAACAAGCCCAAAATCCCCTTCGTCCTTGAAGCCGCAGGGGGTGTTAGCTGCGCTCACGCACCCGAATCACTTACCGGTGTAAGCTCATCGGGGTTTGTTCACTTGCTGCCTACCTGCGACGTCAATGGCTTTGGGGATTCGCATGTTCTTGAAGCCGCAGGGGGTGTTAGCTGCGCTCACGCACCCGAATCACTTACCGGTGTAAGCTCATCGGGGTTTGTTCACTTGCTGCCTACCTGCGACGTCAATGACTTTGGGGATTCGCATGTTCTTGAAGCCGCAGGGGGTGTTAGCTGCGCTCACGCACCCGAATCACTTACCGGTGTAAGCTCATCGGGGTTTGTTCATTTGCTGCCTACCTGCGACGTCAATGACTTTGGGGATTCGTATGTACTTGAAGCCGCAGGTGTCACCCCGCGGGTCCCCGGCTAAGATAAAGTCGCAGGGCGCGCCTGCACCGGCCGGCCTTTCAGTAATTTTCGAATCCAAAACCGGTTAGGATTCAGTGCCGCCAGCGTGGTTACATCTAATGGCTGTGGTTCGCCAAACATTTGTGCGGCCAGAATCTCAGCTACTAATGGCGCACTGCACAAACCGCGTGACCCCAAAGCTCCCACCATAAATAGCTCTGGCCACACCGGCGCGAGGGGAATGTCTTCGCCATGCTGGATTTTACGCGGCAAATCCTGGTATTGCACCAGTGTTGCGTTGTAATCCGGCACTGCGCCGACCATCGGCAAATGATCACGAATAGCACAACGCACACCGCAGCGCGCCTGATTATCACTGATATTCACTTGCTGCGGCCAACTGACATTCGGCAGGCAACGTAACAGGCGATCCCGGTTCTCTTGTTGTTCGTCGGCACGAAAATCAGTATCCACATCACCGCGCTGGTAACTAGCACCAATACAGTGATGCTGATTCGCCAGGTTTACTGGAGTTAGATACCCGTCATAACACAGTACTTGCCGCAACTGGCTGAGTACCGGCGTGGTAGGAATGTGAGAAACTTGCCCGCGCACAGCCGACAGCGGCAGGTGCTGGGTTTGTTGCCATTCGGGTAAGCGGTGACCGGTGGCCAGCACCACCGTAGTATGTTGTTTGTTCACCTGCGGTGATGTGAATATAAGCTGCCATAGCCCGTCAACCGGTTCTAGCTGACACAGTTCATGCTCATAGTGGCAGACCATACCCTGTTGTTGTGCCAGCGCCATGAGGGCAGTGGTGAGGTCTGACGGGCAAAGCCAGCCACCGGCGGGGTAGTGGATACCATCGTGAGCGCAATCTAGCCCGGCCAACGCACTAAGTTGTTCACGGCTCATCGCTTCGGCCAGTTGTTGCGGCCAATCGGTTTGCAGCATTTTATTAATCTTGCCACGGCTTTTTTCGTCAAAGGCCAATTGGCTGACACCGCACCACTGATGATCAAAGTGAATACCTTGATCAAGCAATTGGTCATATTGACGACGGGCAAAAGTAAAAGCGCTGGTGAAGAAGGTTTCCAGCGCATCATTTTTACCGTTCAGCAGTGGGTAGAGCGCGCCTTGCCGGTTACCTGATGCACCTTGGGCGGGTTGTGCATCGGCACAGTAAAGTGTGACTTTGGCACCACGGCGCAGCAAGGCCAATGCGGTCAATGCGCTGACAATTCCTCCACCGATAATGGCGATATCATCACAATGGGTAGCGGAGGGCCGATGATACCAAGGTGCGGATGGGGCATTAAGAAGGCGGTGTGGTAACGTGCCGGTCAACATTTCACGTTTCTGGCCAAAACCTTTGACTTTCGCGACGTCAAATCCTGCTTGTTGCAACCCGCGGCGAACAAATCCGGCAGCAGTAAATGTGGCAAATGTGCCGCCCGGCCTGGCCATACGAGCCATGGCACTAAATAGCGCATCATTCCACATATCAGGGTTTTTAGCTGGCGCAAACCCATCAAGGAACCAGGCATCTACCTGATTATTCAAGCTGTAATCCAGCTGTGGCAGCAGAGTATTCACATCACCAAACCATAGATCCAGTGTGATAGCGCCACCTGCCAGCAAAATACGGTGGCACCCGGCAAGGGGCAATGGCCACTGAGCACGCAGTTGCTCGGCAAAAGGGGCCAACTCCGGCCAATGGTCATGGGCTGCGGTTAAATCAGCGACCTGAAGCGGGTATTTCTCGACACTAATATAGTGAACACGTTGGAGTTTCGCGGTGGGATGTTGCTGGCGAAATTGGGCGAAATCGCGCCATAATGTCAGGAAATTCAACCCTGTGCCAAAACCAGTCTCAGCGAAGATACAGTTATCTCGCGGGTGCTGAACAAAGCGCTCGGGAAAGCCATTTCCCTTAAGAAAAACATGGTGAGTTTCTTCCAGCCCATCTTCATTGGAAAAATAGATGTCACCAAACTGTTCCGATACAGGTGTACCCTGTTCATTCCAGCTTAATGTCGCCGTTTGGATTGGGGAGTGGCTCACGTTTAAAGACTCGTATCTCAAGGGGTAGGGCGATTCTAACTATGTGACCCGCCGCGTGCAAATCGTAAAATTATCTGGGTATATTACGCTGATCGGACTTGTTCGGCGTACAACTGTACGCTAAAGTGCGTTGCAAAATCCCGAATGTAAAATAAGTGGAAGAGGTATTGAATGAAGCGTGCAGTCATTACTGGCTTGGGTATCGTATCCAGCATTGGTAATAACCAGCAGGAAGTTCTGGCATCTTTACAGGAAGGCCGCTCTGGCATTACTTTCTCTCAGGAATTTAAAGACGCAGGTATGCGCAGCCATGTATGGGGCGATGTAAAGCTCGCGCCTGAGACTATTACAGAAAACATCGACCGTAAAGTGCTGCGCTTTATGAGCGACGCCTCTGTTTATGCTTATCTTTCCATGAAACAGGCCATTGAAGATTCTGGTCTGACGGAAGAACAAGTCTCCAATTTCCGCAGTGGGCTGGTGGTCGGCTCTGGTGGCGGTTCACCACGTAACCAGGTTGCTGGTTCTGATGGCATGCGCGCCAAAGGTTTGCGTGGCGTAGGCCCTTATATGGTGACGAAAGCTATGGCATCCGGTGTGTCTGCATGTCTGGCAACACCTTTTAAAATCAAAGGCGTAAATTACTCTATCAGTTCCGCTTGTGCGACTTCCGCTCACTGTATTGGCCATGCGCTGGAACTGATCCAGTTAGGCAAACAGGATGTGGTGTTTGCCGGTGGCGGTGAAGAACTGTGCTGGGAGATGTCCTGCGAGTTCGACGCAATGGGTGCATTGTCTACCAAATACAATGAAACTCCGGCAAAAGCCTCCCGTACTTATGATCAAGACCGCGATGGTTTCGTCATTGCTGGCGGCGGCGGCATGGTTGTGGTTGAAGAGTTGGAGCATGCTCTGGCCCGTGGCGCACATATTTATGCTGAGATTGTTGGCTACGGTGCAACCTCAGATGGCGCAGATATGGTTGCACCATCAGGTGAAGGCGCTGTGCGTTGTATGAAGATGGCAATGGAGGGTGTTGATACACCGATTGATTACATGAATGTACACGGCACTTCTACACCGGTAGGTGATGTGAAAGAGCTGGGCGCGATCCGTGAAGTCTTTGGTGATAACACCCCGGCTATCTCCTCAACCAAAGCGATGACCGGTCACTCACTGGGTGCGGCCGGTGTACATGAAGCTATCTTCAGCTTGTTAATGGTTGAGCACGGCTTTATTGCACCAAGTATTAACATTGAAAATCTGGATGAGAAAGCGGTAGGGATGAATATCGTCACCGAGCCAACTCAACGCGAATTGACCACTGTTATGTCTAACAGCTTCGGTTTCGGCGGGACTAACGCGACATTGGTTATGCGTAAATACCAGAAATAAGATTAAACGCAGATATTTCTGCTAGTTTATCCTTAGTCATTAGGCCTGCGAGAGATCGCAGGCTTTTTTATTCGCTATAAAATAAAATCACCTCTGGAAAATACCTTCATTATCAGATAAACCTATTTTTTGTTAATTTTATCTTTTTCGTACAAAAGAAAGTAGGTTGTTCACTCGCTATTCATAAAAATATCTTATACTAATATCCCATATATATAACATTACAGAAAGTAGGTGATTGAATAATAAGGTATTAAGATAAATCTTACTGGTTCTTAATAAGTTTATATTCTTTTAAAGTCAAATTTAGAGTTAAAAAATCCTTGCTTGCTCAAAAACGTTAATTCACAATATTAGAACAATAATTAAACAAATTTATTTGTGTCTTTTGATTTATCCACACAGCAGGGTAGTTTAATGAACTATAATCAAAGTGATCATAAGCTTAAGATTGCCGATTTAAACGAGCGCGTTGTCCATGAAATTCTCGAAGTGATAAGTGATGGTATCTGGGATTGGAATGCAAACAATGGATTCGTTTATCGGAATACCGGTTGGTATGAAATGCTAGGGTATCCAGCCCATGCTTTTGAAAATACAGTACATACTTGGGAAAAAATTATTCACCCAGAAGATTTTGAAAGGGTTATGTTTCAGTTTGATGCCTATATTAATCAGCAGGCCGAAAAATATCAGATAGAATATCGTTGCCTAACCCATGACGGTGACTATATCTGGATTGAGGATCGCGGTAAGGTGATTGAACGTAATATTGACGGTACAGTATCAAGAATGATTGGTGCGCACCGTAATATTCATGATAGAAAACATCGTCTTGAAAAATTGGAACTAAAAAACAAATCATTGGAAGCCTTAGTCGAAGAACGAACCGCCGAGTTACGTGAAAGTAATTTTCAACTTCAGCAGCAATTAAATATTGAAAAGATACTTTCGGAAACGGATGTATTAACTTCCGCGGCGAATCGTTATTTGCTGGAAAAAGTACTGAAGCATGAATATAACCGTGCTAAGCGTTTTTGCCAGCCGCTATCATTGCTTTCGCTGGATTTAGATAACTTTAAATCAATTAATGACCAATATGGTCATTCGGTTGGAGACTTAACATTGACACATATTGTTGATGTTATTGGGAATAATATTAGAGAAGTTGACGTTTTAGGCCGTTGGGGAGGCGATGAATTTATGATTGTGTTACCTAATACCCAATTAAATGAGGCTAAAAACATCGCGGAGAAAATTAGGCACCTGATTGAGATAATGCCCGTGGATGGCAATATTTATGTCACAATGAGTCTGGGCGTGGTTGAGTTGGAACAAAACGAATCGCAGGAACAGTTATTAATTCGGGCGGATAAAATGCTCTATAACTCAAAAACTGCGGGCAAGAATAGGGTTAGTGGCTAATGTCCTTGGCCCGCGATATCAATATCTTTGAGTATTACTAGAGTTTGAGCGCATATTGGGCCGCTGCTTTGGCATGTATTTCTGTGGTATCAAATACGGGCACAGTGGCATCTTGCGCATTAACCAACAGGGTAATCTCTGTGCAACCAAAGATAATCCCTTGCGCCCCTAACGCCTCTAAATGGCCGATAATACGGCGATATTCCTGACGCGATGTTTCACTGATAATGCCCAGACAAAGTTCTTCATAAATAATACGGTTAATAATTTCGCGATCCTTACTTTCTGGTGTAATAACCTCAATATTGTGCTTTTGGGTTAAGCGACCACGATAGAAATCCTGCTCCATAGTATAACGGGTGCCGAGTAAACCGACTTTACTGATCCCTTGCTGTTTGATTTGTGCAGCAGTGGCGTCGGCAATATGCAATAAAGGCAATCCACTGGCGGCTTCAATTTCATCTGCCACTTTGTGCATGGTATTGGTGCACACGACAATAGCATCTGCCCCAGCAAGTTTTAATGAAACCGCAGCATCAGACAGCACTTGGCCTGCCGTTTGCCAATCTCCCTTGGCCTGTAACTGCTCAATATCATGGAAATCCACACTGTAGAGAATAATCTTGGCGCTGTGCAATCCGCCTAATTGTTCTTTAACTTGCTGGTTGATCATCCGGTAATAGGGAATGGTTGATTCCCAACTCATACCGCCAATAAGGCCCAAAATTTTCATCATTATTATTCCTATTCTTTGCCGATGGCAGGCGAAAGTGCGATTCACATAAATACCAAGATAACAGCCAGATATGCCGTAAGACAATATGAGGTAATGATGGTCAGATGGGATTTTTATTAACGCTATACCTATCATACTTCAAGCTGCATGTGCGTTGACTATGTTCAATCACCCGAATCACTTACTAGAGTAAGCTCATCGGGATTCTCTCTCTTGCCGCCTTCCTGCAACTCGAATTATTTAGGGTATATATAATTCAGGATAACCACCGGAGCGGCTATCCTGAATATGGACTAGAACCAGGCTTCCCACATTGCCCCGATGTTGAAAGAGTCAAGGCGTGTATCTTCGGTGTCAGTGGTGGTGGCAGTATGCTTGTTATCGACTTCCCCGCCGGTGACATAGAAGCGCAGCATTGGTCTGAAGTCCGCACCCATCGCGATAGAGATATTCTGAGAAAGTGTCAACTTCCAGCCTTTGTTATCGCCGCCGGTATCATAATCTACGCGTTGATAACCCGCTTCAAGCCAGGTCGAATGGACATCGTTCCAGAAATGCATCGGGCGAATAATGACACCGTAGTTGCGACGATTGTCCTCATTATGGTGGCTTCTGTCATAATCATGGAATGCCGCGAGGTAAGTGACAGACGTTTGCTGTGTGAACTTATAGGTGCCCTCAAGGCTGGTATAAACAGTGCGAAGATCGTCAGTTTTGTTATAGACGCTGTTATCTGAATTATCGGAATAGCGGGTAACCCACTTGTTTTCGATATTGTCGCCCTTATGACTGAGTACCACCGCAGTTTGCCAGGCTTTTAGTTTCTCTTCACTTTCAATAGCTTTAGAATCAAAACCATAGTTGGTAAACAGCTCAAAGTCGATCGGCCCCAACTTCACGCCATGTATTTTGGAGGTCAGAGCATAATGGCCGTTATCACCGGTTCCTGATCCTCCGGTACAGGTAATGCGTGATGGATTTGATTGGTTTGCGACAACTTCAGGATTACAGGATTGCACTGAGCCGACAGCGGCGGCATCAAGTTGAACCCCACCGAGATCCAGGTTTTTTATCCCGGCACCTTGTCCATCATGGGTCATCCAGAAATAGTCGTTAATACCTTGTTGTGGGCGCTGATGGAAATCGCGACCGGCCCATAAATAGGCATTTGGTTGAGATTCAAATAAATTAGTCACCCCGGCGTACGCTTTTTTCAGGTTAACTTCATCACCCCAATGGTCAAGCATGACCACCACATCCCATATAGCGCCATTATCGCCTTTAAAGGCTTTAGAAAGCTGGAACTCTCCGCCGTTGCCTTCATTACCCAAACGGCCAATAGCTGAAGAGCCATTATAGGAGCCATCAACACCCACGTATTTTTGGTCACCCGCTTGGAACTGTGCGCCATAACGCGCATAAGCATTGAATTTTAGACCGTAAGGGATAGCCATATCCGGGCTTGGCGGAATAGAGGCTTTCTCAACGATATCTACGCTTGGTTTTTGAATAGTAGCGGCTTCTATTTTTTCCTTACGTTCCGCTAGCGCCTTTTCTACTGCGTCGGCCACTATTTTATTAAGTTGCTCAGTGGTAATGGTGGTCACTGTTTCTTGTGCCAGTACAGAAATAGGGCAAAGCGCGGCGATAACCGCCATAGCTAAAGGAAGTTGTTTATATATTTTCATCGCTGTCTCATTTAATAATTTATTATATTAGACGATATTATCCCACCTGAATTTGACAGGATAATATTGCCATCACCAAAGTAAGGTTGTTTTTTATAATGTCATTAGAATAAGGATTATTTAATTTTTTGGCGTAATAATCTCTCCGTTTAAAATGGATAATATATACTCGTTATACTTCAAACTGCATGTGTGTTGGCTGCGCTCAATAACCCAAATCACTTACAATATAGTAAGCTCATCGGGATTGTCTCGTTTGCTGCCTTCTTGCCACTCGAATTATTTAGGGGCTAATATCTTTAATTTTAAAAAATTAACGCTGATAAAGATGAATGATTTCTTCTGATAATTCACGGGCCAGCAAAGAGGTCATTAAATGGTCTTGTGCGTGAACCATAATAAGCGTCATTGGTTGTCTGGCCTCTCCCGCATCCTGTTCTATCAGCTTGGTTTGCATATGGTGCGCCTGACGGGCAAAGCCATCCGCCTCCTGTAGCAAGCTTTTGGCTTTATCAATGTCGCCTTTTCGCGCGGCCTGTAATGCTTCAAAACACAAGCTACGTGATTGCCCCGCATTAACAATAATTTCCATTACTGCTTCTTCTAATTCGACCATGATTTATTCCTACTTTAATCGAAACCATTATTAACAGCAGTAGTGGCAAACCATTCGCCACTCTTTTTGACGGTGCGTTTCTGACTAGCCAAATCTAATTGAATAAAGCCATAGCGGTTTTTATAACCATTACACCAAGACCAGTTATCAATAAATGTCCACATGTGGTAACCAAGACAATTACAGCCTTCACTTATTCCTTGATGTAGCCATTTCAGGTGGTCGGAAACAAAATCTATTCGGTATTGATCGTTAATTTTTCCATCTTGTAAAAAACGTTCTTCATTTTCAACACCCATGCCATTTTCGGAAATAAAGCAGCGAGGGTTACCATAATTAAGTCGTAAATTGGTCAAAATATCGTAAATTCCAGGCTCATAAATTTCCCATCCACGATAAGGATTCATTTTACGGCCAGGCATTTCGTAGGCATCAAATAGCCATTCAGGCATAAAAGGGGCTTGTGGATTCACTGCACTGTCACGGCATTTTACACGCCGGGGCTGATAGTAATTAATACCCAGTAGATCGATTCTACCCTCAGCAATTAGGGCTTTATCCCCTTGCAAGCGTACGGGCATCTGGTCGTAATCACACAATAAATCAATCAGTTCCTGTGGATACTCACCGCGCAATGCTGGATCAAGGAAGCTGCGGTTAAACAATAGATCTGCATATTCGGCCGCTTTTAGATCAGCAGGATTCTGCGAGCGTGGGTATGAAGGTGTTAGGTTCAGCACGATACCGATTTCCCCCTCATACTGACCAGCGCGATAAACTTTAACTGCTGTCGCATGTGCCAGCACCGTATGATATGCCACAGTCGCTGCTCGTCTAAAATCCACTACATTGGGATAGTGGAAGTCGTACAGATAGCCACCTTCAACAGGAACAATCGGTTCATTGAAGGTAAACCAATGCTTAACCCGATCGCCGAACAGTTCAAAACACACTTCGGCATAGTGCTTCCAGGCATCAATCACTTCACGGTTTTCCCAGCCGCCTATCTCTTGCATCGCCATCGGCATATCAAAGTGGAACAGGGTAATAAAGGGCGTAATACCTTGGGCCAGAAGCTCGTCTATCACATTGTTATAAAAGGCAACAGCTTCAGGGTTCACTTCACCAACGCCATTTGGAATCAGGCGGGCCCAACTTAATGATGTCCGAAAGCTGTTGTGATTCAATTGTTTAAGCAACTCAATGTCTTGTCGCCAGTTGCGATAGAATGTTGAGGTATCATTTGGGCCAATTTGTTGGTGAAAGCGCGATGGTTGGCTGGCGTACCAGGCATCCCAAGTTGTGGGACTTTTGCCACCGTGCAGGCTTTCTCCTTCAGTTTGTAGTGCTGAGCTGGCACTGCCCCACCAGAAGTTATCTGGAAATTGGTATTTCATTAATTTGGTCTCTTTATTAATGTGTCGTTATCAGTTGCTACGGACGGTATCTGCAAGGGATGGAGCGTTGTTCAGAGATTTTTCCACTTCGGTTTTCAGCAGTGAACGTTCATAAGCACGCAGGAATGGCAGATAGATCAGGGCGGAAACCATCATGCATATCACACACATCACTACAGGGCTAAAGGCCCAGTTCGCCGCCCAGGATGCACCAATCGGCGCCGGAGTTGTCCACGGAGTTAGAGAGACCACTTGAGCCAACCATCCCAGTTTGGTTGCGGAATAAGCCAGAATGGCATTGATCATGGGTACGCAGACAAATGGTATGAACATTATCGGGTTCATAATGATTGGAGCACCGAACAAAATAGGCTCATTTATATTGAAGAAGCTTGGTACTACGCCCAACTTGCCAATGGTACGTAAATGAGTGACTTTGCTGCGTAACAGCAGGAAAGCCAGTGGCAATGTAGAACCTACGCCACCAATCAGTAAGTAGTGATCCCAAAAACCTTGCAGATAGATATGAGGTAAGGTTGCGCCGACGGCCAGTGCGGCTTGGTTTGCCGCCAGATTAGTCATCCAGAATGGGCTCATGATGCCGGTAACAATCAGTGAGCCGTGAATCCCAGAGAACCAAAAGATCTGGCACAACAAGACTGACAGTAACATTGCCGGCAAGGAGTCTGACGCGGAAACCAATGGAGCCAGTAAATGCATGATAGCTTCTGGAATGATCATGCCGGTCTGCGATTCAATGAATAAATTGAGTGGGTGCAGTGTGGCAATGATAACCAATACCGGGATCAATATTTCAAAAGAGCGCGCGACACCGGTTGGCACCTCTTTCGGCAAGCGAATAGTAATATTGTGTTGCTTCAATGCGGCATAAACACGGGTGGAGTAAATAGCCGTAATCAATGCAGTGAAGATCCCTTGACCAGAAAGATACTGAGTCGAGATTTTGCCATCGGCAAAGGGAGCGGCAACAAGCAAAAATGCCATAAATGCCAGCAAACCGGTCATTACCGGGTCGAGATTAAACTGCCGTCCCAGACTGGCACCTACCCCTACCGAAATGAAAAACGTCATGACCCCCATGCTCAGATTGAATGGCAGCATGAGCTGCGCACGGTAGGTCTGAGAAAAGTCCAGCCATGACCGGGCGAATCCTATGGTGGTATCAGCCGAAAATGGAGGGAAAATAAACACCAGCATAAATGAGCCGATGATCATGAAGGGCAGTGCTGCGGTAAAGCCATCACGGATAGCAATAACATATTTTTGCTGTCCGAGACGCCCGGCTAGCGGAGTAATAGATTGTTCAATAACAGCAACCATCGATTGATAGAGAGAACTCATTTGAACACCTTCTTAGTGGGTCGCGTTAATGAGCGACAGTGCATAGTCCAGGACTTTATCGCCACGCTGCATTCCGTAATCCATCATATCGATGGGCTGAACAGGAATACCGTGAGCAGCGGCCTTTTCTGAGAGCATACCTAACATGTATTTCACTTGCGGCCCGAGGAGTACGACCTGATAGCGCGGAAACTGAGTATCAAATTCAGATACGCCAAAAGCATCAATCTCGACAGGAATCCCTCTTTCATCGGCAACGACCCGCATTTTCTTAACTAACATGCTGGTGGACATCCCGGCAGAGCAACACAACATAATCTTGAACATCTACAACCATCCTCAAAATATAAAAACGAGATGAAAAACGATTTTGACACTCTATGGAAACCGTTTTCCAATTAGGTAATGCGGCTGTTTCGAGAATGATTGGATATCATACGGAAACCGTTTTCCATTAAAAGTGAATAGAACTGTGATAGCCATCAAAGTCCAGTATATAAAGGGATTATTTATTTGATGGCTATCACAGCTTTGAGGTTTGGATAACTATTTTGAAACGTGATGGAAATTCGGTTTCCATGACAAATGGAAACGACTATACTCAGGAAGCTGCAATAGTTGGGCCGAGCTGTATTTAGGAATGACAGGCAAGGATTAAAGTCTGCCGAGGAGAGAATCATGTCTACAATCAACGATGTATCACGTTTGGCTGGGGTTTCTAAAGCCACAGTATCACGGGTGTTGAGTGGTTCACGTGGCGTTAAGGAAGCTAGCCGCCTGGCCGTTTTAAAAGCGGTCGATGAACTCAATTATCGGCCAAATGTTATCGCGCAATCATTATTAAGTCAGTCAACTGGCTGTATTGGTGTTATCTGTGCGCAGGAAAACATAAACCAAACCACAGGTTATCTGTATGCACTTGAAAAACATCTAAGTCAGCATCAAAAGCATTTGCTGTTGCGTTTTGCCAATAACAAATCTGAAGTTATGCAGGCACTGGATGAGTTGACCTGCGGTTTGTGTGATGACGTGTTGATCATTGGTGCCCGTTTCCCGCTTAATCTCGCGGATGAAAGTATCATTCTGGTCGATTGTATGGATGTCGATGCCACTAATAATATCCATTTTGATCATGCTTTTGCCGCAGAAACCGCCTGTAATTATTTAATAAAACAGGGCAGAAGAAAAATTGCCTTAATAAATCCGGATACCAGCGGGTATGTAGACGAGGTGCTATTAGGTTATAAACGAGCACTGGAAAATAACTTTTTACCCTTCAATCGTGACCTGATTTTTATGGATTCATCCTCTTCATCGGTTGCGTTACAAGTGCTGCTTAATAGCAGTGCGACACTCAATTTTAATGCTTTATTAGTCGCTGATGAGCGGGAAGCGCAAAGTGTTATTCCACAGCTTCAGGCGTTTAATAAATCCGTTCCTGATGACATCATGGTATTTAGCCTGGCCGGATCGTTACATTATCCGGGGGTTCCCACCATTCCTGCGATTGAATATTCTATGGATGCGATGGCGGCGAAAATAGTGACATGGCTTAATGAGAAAACCAAAAGCGTGCTGGGTTCCTATGCATTACGTGGGGATTTAATTATTCCAGATATGCCTGCCAGGAAATGATGTCTGTTTAAAATAGCGCTGTGTCAATCTCAGCGCTAAGCAGGGATAAAAGCGCAACCCTACGCTAACATCCAGATTACCCCCAAATACCCTAAACAATTCGTGGAACTGTGATGTGACTCCACTTTTACCTCTTTTCTGTATCTATCATGTCTGTTGTAACAAATCTGTAGCAATTGAAAGTCTACCGATTCTTATACCATCAACTGGATGACGGAGCTTGAGATGATAAAAGTAAAAACGGCGTATACCCTGACCTTATTGGCAATACTCCTACCTGCTTCAACCCATATTATGGCTCAAGAGAAAAGCGATAATTATAAGCTTGAACAGATTTTGGTGATGAGCCGCCATGGTATACGAGCCCCTCTGGTGAATTATGGCGATATGCTTTCCAGTGCAACACCAGATAAATGGCCCACATGGACGACACCCGGCGGTTATCTGACGCCAAAAGGCGCAGAGCTTGAGGCGATGATGGGGGGATATTTCCGCGAGTGGCTGGCAGATACTAAATTATTAAAATCAACCGGATGCCCAGCACCCACCACGGTATTTACCTACGCCAATAGTTTGCCAAGAACGATTGGAACTGCACAACATTTCTTATTTGGTGCTTTCCCCGGTTGTAATGTTCCCGTTACTCACCAAAAAGAAATTGGTAAAATGGACCCGGTATTTAATCCAATTATTACCTTGGACATTACCCCAGAGTTTAAAGAAAAAGCGCTGGCTTCTATTAATCAACATGCCGGGCCAGGCGGAGTTGAGGGCTTAAATAAGCGCTTACAGCCTAATTATGATTTGTTGTCCAAAGTTTTAGATTATAAAAACTCACCTGCGTGCTTGGTAGATAAGAAATGTGATTGGAGCACGCAACCGACAGAGATTGTATTAGTGCAAAATAAAGAACCGGGCATTACCGGCCCATTGAGATTGGGTACCGGTGCATCGGATGCTTTCATGCTGCAATATTATGAAGGTTTCCCCGTCAAAGATGTTGCATGGGGGCGTATCCAGTCATCAGAAGAGTGGCGCAAATTAATCGATATTAAAAACCTCTACCATGAAACCTTATTTGGTTCACCGGCTATAGCAGATAATGCCGCCGAGAAGTTGGTCGGTTTTATCAGTTCAGCCCTTGATCCGGTGGGTGAGAAAACGCCAAATGAATTAGCGGCACAAAAAGCCAAATTGGCGGTATTGGTCGGGCATGACTCTAATATTGCATCATTATTGGCCGCACTCAAAACCAAAGAATATCAACTGCCAGATCAGTATGAGAAAACGCCCATCAGCGGCAAGGTGGTATTTGAACGCTGGAAAGACATTAAACAAAACAAAGAGTTGATGAAGATTGAGTATATCTATTTATCAACCGAGCAAATCCGTAATAAAACACCGCTGTCACTCCAAGCTCCGCCCAAACGCGTCACACTGGAAATTGAAGGTTGTCCGATTGATGCTAAAGGATTCTGTTCTATGGATGATTTTAGAAAGGCAGTAAAACAAAATACTCAAATCTAGTTTGAGATAATGGGTCATAAGTTTGGCCACCAGTAGGGAATAGGGGCTGGCATAAAACAGCAGGCTGCGCTAACGTGGCTTTCTTTGCCAGCACCTACTATTTTTTGATTTCCAGATGACATTATTCGCTACCACCCATCATGCAGTAAAAACAGTATTCAGGCCTTTTTTGCAAGACCGCCTGCTGCATGTTCTATTGATTTTAGGTATCGGCCTCACTGCATTGATGCCAACAAAGATCTCGGCCTTCCCACAGTTTATTGACTGGACTACCATTGCTACTTTATTAGGATTAATGCTACTGACGAAAGGCGTCGAGGTGAGCGGTTACTTCGATTTTATTGGTCGGAAGATTATTAACACATTACAGACAGAGCGGCATCTGGCGCTGTTTTTAGTCTTGTCAGCTGCAATATTGTCCTCATTTCTAACGAATGATGTGGCTCTTTTTATTATTATCCCGCTGATTTTAACACTGAAAAAGATATCTTCTTTACCGGTTTCCCGCCTGATCATTTTTTCTGCGCTGGCGGTGAATGCGGGCTCGCTATTAACGCCAATCGGCAACCCACAAAATATTCTGTTATGGAGCCGTTCTGCGCTGTCGTTTATTGGTTTTACTCGTCAGATGGCCCCGCTGGCAGCAATTATTTTATTGACGTTACTGGCAGTGACTTGGTGGCGTTTCCCTGCACGCAAGATCAACAAACAAGCTTCCAGCCCCGTTTATCCTTACCAATCTCGACTGTTACTGAGTTGTTTGGCGCTATATGTCATTTTTATTATCTGTGTGGATTTCGGCCGGGCGGGTTACGGGCTATTAGCTGTTTTTGCTGGGTTATTATTACTGGCACGGCGAGTTTTACTGGCCATAGATTGGAGCTTGATCCTGGTCTTTATGGCAATGTTTATTGATGTGCGCTTATTGACTGAATTACCTGGCTTGCAGTCACTTTTTAGTGAAATCAAAACTTTGTCGGCAGCTATGGCTTATATATTGGGCATTGGTTTATCCCAGGTTATCAGTAATGTTCCTGCGACCATTTTATTGCTTAATTATCTGCCCTCCAGTGCACTGGTAGCCTACGCGGTTAATATTGGCGGCTTTGGTTTTGCATTGGGCTCTATGGCTAATTTAATTGCACTGAGAATGGCGGGTGAACCGGCTATCTGGTTAAAATTCCATGCTTATTCGCTGCCATTCTTATTCTGGAGTGCGTTTGTTGGCTGGTTGCTATTAGTACTCTGAAATGGTTGTCGTCGGTTTATTGACACAGATAGAAATAAGCGGAGCCAATAAACCGTAACTCAATGCGTTTAAATAAAGATAGCCAGTAAAAAGGCCATAACAATAATCAGCGCGACAAAGGCCAGTGATGGCTTCTGTAATAAAGGTTGTAAGGACTGCGGCAGGGCGGCAATCAGCGGGTTAATCAACGGCTGAAGGGTTTTTTGATCTTCGGCCAAACGCTGGGCGGCATTAGCGCGGTCTAATCGGGCGGTAAACAGAACATTAATAATGTCGTTTAACTGCGCTTGGGTCAGCGGTGTGGTGGGGCTGGCCTGGAAGCGATTCAGACTATAATCAATCAATAGCTGCTGCTCCTGCGCATCGGCGGGTTGCTTGAGTGCAGTTTGTAGATTAATTAATGTCGGGGCCGTTTGCTGGCTGAGGGCCACTTTGGCCTGTAAAAATTGGCTGAGTATCTGAAAATGACGAGCGGGTAGCGGGTCATGACTTTTCACTCCCACCATATCAAATAGTGCTTGCCAAATTTTGGCTGGTTGTTCGCCCGTTGCCGCACTGAGTTTCGCCACCAATGATTGAATATGTTGATGCTCCGCGGGTAACAATGGCCTGTCAGTTATGGTTGTTAACTGAGGTTGTGGAATATTCAGCGTGCCGGATTGCAGTAATACCAAGACCTGTTGCAGCTCCGCATGGCTTAACTGACTCAACACCGTATGACCAAATTGCTGGCGGATAAAATCACTCACTGCCTGGCGATTATTACCTTGGGGCAGTAATTCGGTGAGTTGCTGGCGCAATTGGTGATTGGCGTGGTTTTCCTGAGCTTGCGACAAGCGGGTTTGCAGCAATTGCTCTGCCGGTTGGAAGTGGCGAGCCAGTAAATCGCTGGTGCTGCTAAGGGATAAATCGTGACGCAAGCTCGCCCAAATCTCGGCAGATTTTATTGGGCTGAGCGCGATGATCCGCACAATCAGTTTTTCCAGCGTGGTGCGCTGTGCCGGGGTTAGTGCCCTATCTTCCACTTGGCCCGGAGAGGGTAGTTTAGTCGGTGCGACATTGCTGCCACTCGCAATAGGAACACTTGGGCCGTTCAAAGGTTGCATATAACCCGTCCTTCGCAGTGGGGGCGACAGTGTGGAAGATTTATCGGTGACCCGCGGGTTGATGCAGGTTGCCGGTATAATACCTGTAAATGTGGGCGACCCATACCTTCAGATTATGTTTTTGGCTAAATGCCTTTGTAATTAAATGTCACTTTGACTGATTGTTTAGGTTCAAAGATTGATAATCTTAATTATGCCGCTAAGATGGGCGCTCACCTTGAATGGAACTGATTTAACCATTTAAGGGATAACTCATTCAGCTCGTGGCTGATAATAGTTAAGCATGGATAATGGTCAAATACGGATAATGTTTAAATACAGATAATGTTTAAAAGACAACGCGCTGCAAAATGGTTTCTTTCTCTGGCTTGCCTGGTCATACTGGTTTGTATGACGCAACGCATCGCCAGCTTGCACGCGCTGGAAAAAAGTCTTCTTTTGACGTCATCATCACAAGTTGTTGCCGATGCAAACGACGGCCCAACCTCTTGTGAGTTAAGTGCTAAATCTTTGCTAGCATCCCCCCCCGTTTTGTTCGAATTAGCCATTTTCTCTCTGGGCTTATTGCTCCTGTTGTTGATTCCCATCATACCAGCCAGTATGCGGTTCCCTCCGCCCAGAGTCATATCACCCAGTGGTTTGAGGGTGCATTTGCGATTATGCATTTTCCGGGAATAGCGCAGCAACTCTTTATGTTGTTGTAATTAATCTATTTTTGGAGAAAGACAATGCTCAATTTAAGCAAGACAGCTTTGTTCTGTCTGTTGCTGCTCTGGATGCCTACCCTTTGGGCGGCAGATAGCGGCTGGTTGGTCAGTGCGCAAAATGACCATGCCAAGGTTCGAGTTCGTGCCGAGCCTTCTGCTGGCAATGAAACCCGCATGTTACTTAGCGTCCAGTTGGCAAAAGGTTGGAAAACCTATTGGCGCTCGCCGGGAGAAGGGGGCATTGCACCCACCATTGCCTGGTCTGCGCCGCTCGAGGCTGTAAAATGGTACTGGCCGGTACCCCAACGTTTTGATGTGTCTGGGATTTCTACTCAGGGATATCATGAGCAGGTCAACCTACCGATCGTAATTTCCGGCAAGGTTCCCAACACATTAAGTGGAATACTGACTCTGTCGACCTGCAGTAATGTCTGTATTTTGACCGACTATCCCTTTAGCCTCGATTTGTCCTCTGCCGTCAGCGCGGAAAATCAGCAGCAGTTCGAACACGATTTTGCCCAAGCGATGGGGCAGGTACCGATTGCCAATGCGTTGACTCCGCATATTCAGGCCGGTTTTAGTCAAGGAGAAGTGCAAATCCTTGCTCAGCGTGATGAGGGTTGGCAGAAGCCAGAGTTGTTCTTCGATACTCTGGAAGATGTCGATCTTGGCAAGCCTATCGTCACTGTGCAGGGTAATCAATTGTCGGTGCGGGTACCCGCCACAGATGGTTGGGGGGAGAGCGTGGGAGACCTGCGCGGCAAGCCATTGACTCTGGTGCTGACGGATGGCGGGCTGGCGCAAGAGGCCACGGTGACTATCGGGCAAGCGCTGACGTTACCGCAATCCAATGCCTCATTTTGGTCTTGGGTTCTGATGGCGCTGGCGGGGGGATTAATCCTTAACCTGATGCCATGTGTGCTGCCAGTATTGGCAATGAAGCTGAGTTCGATTCTGCAAACCGAGCAGCAAACTCGCCGTCAGGTGCGGTGGCAGTTTTTGGCTTCATCTGCCGGAATAATCACCTCATTTTGGTTACTGGCTTTGCTGATGACTGCTTTGCGTCTGGGCAACCATGCGCTTGGCTGGGGGATTCAGTTCCAAAATCCGTGGTTCATCGGTTTTATGGTCGTCGTCACCGCACTTTTTACCGCCAATCTGTTCGGATTGTTCGAGATTCAGCTCTCTTCGTCGCTAAATACCCGTATCGCCGCCCCGCGCGTCGAGAAACCGGGCGCACGCGGCATGGTTGGTCACTTTGGGCAAGGTGCTCTGGCGACTTTACTGGCAACACCGTGCTCTGCTCCCTTCCTCGGCACGGCAGTGGCTTTTGCACTGGCGGCCCCGTTACCCGCGCTATGGGGGATATTAACTGCGCTCGGTGTCGGGATGAGCTTGCCGTGGTTGGCGGTGGCCGCGTGGCCCAAACTGGCATTGTGCTTACCGCGCCCCGGTCGTTGGATGAACCATCTGCGCATCGCCATGGGGGTGCTGATGTTGGTGTCCAGTCTGTGGCTCTTGAGCTTGATGGTCAGCCATATCGGCCTACAAGCCGTCATTATCATCGCCGGAATAGTCTTGCTGGCGCTGCTACTGGCGATTGGCTGGCGTTACGGCACTCGCATCGCCGCGATAGTCAGTTTAATCGCGGTGCTGATTGTCGGAGGATTGCTACTGGCAGGGGCGCTCACCGCCGATTTATGGCGCAAGCCGCTGCATGACAATATTCCGTGGCAGCCGTTAACCGAATCCGCCATTCAAAAGGCACTCGCCGAAGATAAAAGAGTGTTTGTTGATGTCACCGCAGATTGGTGTGTGACTTGCAAAGTCAACAAAATACACGTGCTGATGCGCGATGATGTGCAACAAGCTTTGCAAGCGCCGGACGTGGTGGCGTTACGCGGCGACTGGACACGTCCTTCTGCGAATATCACCGCCTTTTTACGCGAACGCGGCAGTGTTGCCATTCCGTTCAATCAAATTTATGGGCCACAGCAGCCGCAGGGAGTCGTGCTTTCTCCACTGCTGGATCGTGACGTTCTATTGAAAGTGTTGGCCGATGCTAAAGGAAATGAAAAATGAGTCTGTTGATTGTAATGAGAAAATTGACTGTATTACTGTTGGTGCTGTTTTCGACGCCTCTCTGGGCGGCGACCCCCTTCACCCCAGAACAGGAAGTCCGCATTAAAGAGCTGATCCGCGAAACATTAATATCTAATCCAGATATCCTGGAGCAATCGGTCAACGCCTGGCAGCAGCAAGCCAATGAAGCACAGGGGCAACAACTGAGCCAGTTTATCGCCGCGAATAAACAAGCCCTATATCAAGACCCCGGTAGCCCGCGTTTTGGCGCGACCACACCGCAACTGACTTTGGTTTCTTTCACCGACTACAATTGCCCATTCTGCAAGACATTTGACCCCTTGCTGGAGAAGTTAGTCAAAGACTACCCACAGGTGGCGGTGGTGATAAAACCATTGCCATTCAAAGGGGAAAGTTCGGTGACCAGTGCACGATTGGCATTAACGCTGTGGCAACAGCATCCTGACCAATGGATGGCTTTTCATCAGCGTTTGATGGCGAAAAAGGGCCTCCATGATGCCAGCAGTATTGCCGCCGCACAGAAAAAAACCGGGGTGACGGCAGTGGAGGCGAGTGAGCAAAGCTTAAATGTGCTGCGTTCCAACCTGAAGCTGGCTGAGCAACTGGGTATTCAGGGCACACCGGCCACCTTGATTGGTGATCAAATGATTCCGGGGGCAATTTCCTATCAAGAACTGGAGGAAATAGTGAAACAACAATTGGCGCAGGCGGGTAAATGAATCGCTTAAAGCGCTGGAGCAAGGAATTGCTGGTTTTAGTGCTGCTGGCGGTGGTGGTTTCATTTGCTATGGATTGGCTGCGTAGCCCGCAAGCACCAGCCGACTGGCCGGATACGCCATGGCAAACGCTGGCGGGAAAGACGGTTTCCTTGCAGGAGATGAGTCAGGAAAAACCGCTGCTTATCTATTTCTGGGCGACATGGTGCGGTGTATGCAAATTCACCACACCCAGTGTCAATCAGTTAGTGCAAGAGGGTGAAAATGTCCTGACGGTGGCGCTAAGGTCAGGAGATCCCGCGCAAGTTGAGACTTGGTTACGCAAAAAAGGCTATCAACTGCCGGTGATAAATGACCCACAAGGGCAATTATCAGCCCAGTGGCAAATTAATGTCACGCCGACAGTGGTTATCCTCTATCAAGGGAAAATGGTGCAACACACGAGCGGTTGGACCAGCTATTGGGGAATGAAACTGCGCCTATGGTTGGCCTCCTTCTAATATAATATTTTCCTCATCACTAGCCCGGTATGATTATGCCGGGCTTTTTTCTGCCTGACACTGCCGAATGGCTGCACTCAACCGAGCAATTCCTTGGATGATAAGCTCCGGGGAGTTGGCGGCAAAATTCAAACGTAGGCTAAACTCTCCGCTTGCTTCTTGGGTATAAAATCCTCCGCCTTTTGCGAAGGTCACGCCCGCTTGCCAGGCCAATGGCATTAATTGTGAAATAGGCGCATTTTCAGGAAGTTGCAGCCAGATAAATAACCCGCCATCCGGTATTTCAAACTGGCAACCCAGCGGCAATGTTTGTGTCAGTGCCTCGGCCATGGCATCGCGGTGCTGGCGATATAAACGGCAAGCCCGGCGCAACTGTTTGTCATAGCGCCCGACCGTCACAAAGGCATCCAGCGCCCGCTGGATGAGATTCGAACTGGTAAAACTATCAACATGTTTTAAGCACGCCAACTGCGTGTAGTGGGGTTGGTCGGCAACCAAATAACCAATACGCATACTGGGCAGCAACATTTTGGAAAACGTGCTGACATAAATAACCTCGCCCGGTGCCGCCAGTGAGCGCAGTGAAGGCAATTTTTGGCCGCTGTAACGCAAGTCACCGACATAATCATCCTCAAGGATGGTGACTCCGGCAGCTCGAGCTATATGCAATAGTTGATGACGGCGGCCTTCACTCATACAGCGACCTGTGGGGTTATTAAAGTTAGGGATGCAATAGATAAGTTTGGGGTGATGCAGCGCTAGCAGCGCGGGCAGGGTATCCAACTGCATGCCCTGTTGGTCACTGGGCAGCGCAATAATATTCACTTTATGCAGGCGAAACAGGGCGAGAGCTTCAGCATAGGTGGGTTCTTCCACCAATACAGTATCACCAGGGGCTAATAGTGATTGGCTAACGAGGCTAATGGCGTGTTGTGAACCATTGGTTATCAGTAATTGCTCTGGCCGCGTCGGGATGCCCTGCGCAGAAAGAATGCGGCTGAGGGTATCGCGCAAGGGATAATAGCCGCAGTAATCACCATAACTGAATGCTTCTTCAGCATGACGCCGCAATATGGATTGCAGAATCTGGCGGAATTCATCCAGTGGAAAAATCTTCGGGCTGCCAATACCCGCTGCGAAATTGATGGTGTCTGGGGGCAGGGGAATATCGGCATAACCGTCTAGCCGTGAGGTGACGGTAGTAAAACGGTCGAGTGGGAATTCCCCTTGTAACAGCGGTAGCGGCTGGCTCGGCGGTGGCGGTAGATAGCGAACATAAGCACCACTGCCGCGTCGTTGCTGCAAAAAGCCTTTCGCTGCCAACTCGGCGTAAGCATTATCCGCCGTCAGGCGGCTGACGGATAATTCTGCTGCCAAAGCACGGGTTGACGGCAATTTATCTCCATCAGCAAAGACCCCACTGAGGATAGCTCGGCGTAGCGCTTCTTCAATTTGCAGATACAGCGGAATGTCATGTTGGCGATCTAAAGGAATATGCATGTGATAGCGCCAAAAGTGGCTCGCGTGAGAAATAATACTTTCACTATACTCAATGCCTGCAAGGCTTCAAGCAAGAAAAAGTGGCCTGTATCAATCAGCAGGAAAGTGGCTCTGGTGGCAAAAAAACGGCGGAGTAAAATCACCTTACATCAAGCAATGTTGTCAATCTAATGAGGCTGTTATGGCAATGCCGGCGGGATTATCCCCATCAGTGGCCCGTTCCTCGAGGGTGGGAAGCGGTTTTTTTACCGGTAAGCGGCAAGGGTATGTGCTGGCTGTTATCAGTGCCATGTTATTGGGTTTTACTGGGATTATTATCCGCATTCTCACCGTACATTATCATTTGCCGACTTCAGTTTTAGCTTTCTGGCGGGCAGGATTGGTCGCGGCAGTGCTGTTACCTATTTTATTGGTGGTCAGGCCTGAATGGGCTAAATTACGCCGCGATCAGGTCAAATTTTATTTGGCTTATGGTCTGTTGCTCGCGGTATTTAATGGCTTATGGACAGAATCCGTCGCATTAAATGGGGCATCGATATCCACTATTCTGGTGTATTGCTCGGTGGGTTTTACGGTTTTTCTTGGTTGGATTTTTTATAACGAATATATGGGGTGGCGTGAGTTAATCGTTATCGTGATCAGTCTGGTGGGCTGTTTTCTGGTCAGTGATGGGCTGAATATCACGGCGGCAAATTTTAATTTTATTGGTTTGTTCATTGGGCTGGCGTCGGGCATTGGTTACAGCTTTTATACTCTGGCAGGGCGAATTGCCACTGATCGCCGTTATCCGGTGTGGAATACTATTTTGTATGTATTTGGTTTCTCGGCTGTCTATCAGCTGATATTTAACCAACTGCTTTTATGGTTTCCAATACAAGGATTACAGCAGATGGTCGGAAATCTGTTTTTCTTGTCCAGAGGGGGGGAGGGTATTCAATGGTCTGGCTGGTGGCTATTACTGATTCTGGCGGCAGGCCCGACATTACTGGGCTTTGGCCTGTTTAATCTGAGTTTGAAGACGCTGCCGCTGGCGGTTGCCAGTTTGATATTAACCTTGGAGTTGATTTTCACCGCGGTGATTGCTTATTTTCTATTGGGAGAAACCTTATCGGCGGCGCAATTACTCGGCAGCGCATTGGTCTTATTGGGCGTATTAATGCTGCACAGATAAAGAGAATGTGACTAATGAGATAGCGGCGCAGAATAACGCTGTTATCTCACCTTGATAATTTATTGCGCCGTTTTTCGGCGTAATGGTATGCGCAGCCGTTGCGCTAATATCACCCCTGCGAGGGTGATACCGCCCCCAATCAGATGGTAACTGTGCAATTGTTCATGCAGGAAAGTCACGGCGATAATGGCGGTAAACACCGGGGTCAGATTCATAAATATTGATGCGGTGTTTGCCCCCAGCCGCATGACACCGTGGATCCATAAATAAGGTGCAATAATAGAGGCCGGAATACCAGCAAATAAGACCAACGGGATATTTTGTGCGGTTAATTGAACATCCGGTGCTAGCAGGAAATTGGGAATTAGCAGCACCACGCCAAAGACAATTTGCATATAAAGTGATTGCCAGTTGGGTAACTGAATCGCCCAGCGCTTGGTTAATACTCCATAGAGAGCATAGGAAGCCGATGCGGCGAACATCATCAACTCGCCTTTGCCAATACCCTGTTGCAGCAATTGCGCCGGGTTACCCGCGCTGACTAACCACACTAACCCCCCTAATGACAATACGCTACCCAGAGCAATCCCGACCGTGGGAGCAACACGCAGCACCACAATACTAATAAGCACGGTGAGTAAGGGGATCAGCGAGCTAAGAATCCCCATAAACAGGGCACTGACACTATGGGCGGCGTAATACGCCAGGCTTTGGTATAGCACCATGCCCAGCAGCCCCAGAATCATCAATTTCCACCAATAGATGCGGATGGCCTGCCAGTTGCGGATAACACCCAGCAGCAAAAATGGCGTGAGAGTCAGCAATGCCAGCACCCAGCGATAGAAAGAAATGGCCGCGGGATCGATAGCCGTGGCGGATATCTTGCTGACCACGGCATTGATTGACCAGATGATCACCGCGAAGAGGGGAAACAACACATTCATGCTTAATAATTCTCATCTAACTCATATTAAGCTAGTGTATCCTTGTCTGATTTATTCCATATACTGATAACCAGACAATCTTTGCTGTGATTAGGACAATTTACCCGTCACTCTTCAAGCCGCATGTGTGTTGGCTGCGTGCTCGCCCCCGAATCATTGACTGACATCAACTCAGCGGGATTATGCACCTCTTCAGAAGTTTACCCTGTGGGCCAGCGCAAGCTAGCGGTGTATTGCCCCGGAGATAAAGAACCATGACAAAACCTAATTTTCCGATGGTAACCACCAGCGCGCCGCAGAATCTCTCTTTTCGCTGCGAGATATACAATGCCCATACTGAATTCCTGCCGCATACCCATTCCTACGGGCAATTGATATGTGTTAAATCGGGTGTGCTGGCAATGAGTATCGGTGGCCAGCGCTTTCTGGCTCCGCCTGAATTTAGTGTTTGGATCCCCGCCGGGGTCGAACATTCCAGCTATAACCGCAAACCGATGCATTTTCGTGCTATTGATATCGCGCTGGAACTCTGTGATGGATTACCCCTGTCTGCTTGCCTTATCAATGTCAGCCCAATTTTTAATGCCATCGTGGAAAATTGCTTCTCCCGTGGTGTGTTAATGCCGGAAAGTGAACCTGATATGCGCTTAGGGTGCGTGCTGATTGACCAGCTCAAAGTCTCGCCGGTGCAGTGCACTTATTTGCCGACCTCACAAGATAAGTTGCTGTCGCCCATTCTAACAGCACTAGAGCGCTGCCCATCAGACAATACCTCACTGGCACTCTGGGCTAAACGGGTTTATACCACTGAACGGACTTTATCGCGCCGTTGCCAGCAAGAGTTAGGTATGGCGTTTAGCGAATGGCGGCAACGATTACGTTTTTTACATGCAATTTCGCTACTGGAACAAGGGCTAACGGTGCAAAGTGTGGCACTGGATGTCGGCTATAGCTCGGCCTCAGCATTTATTGCCATGTTTCAGCAAGTATCAGGGACCACACCGGAGCGTTTCCGCCGAGACAATAGTGGCCTATAATGTCCCCCCCTCCTGTTTTTAGGGCAGTAATTTGCCGGAGAACAAAGTGAAAATTCTGGTTGATGAGAATATGCCGTATGCCGAGGCGCTCTTTCAGCGGTTAGGTGATGTACAGGCGGTGCCGGGGCGGCCTATCCCCCTTGATGCACTGGCGGGTGCAGATGCGCTGATGGTGCGCTCGGTCACCAAAGTGAATGAGGCGCTATTGCAAGGCACGTCCATTCGCTTTGTCGGCACGGCGACCGCCGGTACGGATCATGTTGATGAAAACTGGCTACAGCAACAGGGCATTGGCTTCTCCGCTGCGCCCGGCTGTAATGCTATCGCCGTGGTTGAATATGTTTTTTCCGCGCTGCTGATGATGGCCGAACGCGATGGCTTCCAGTTGCGTGATAAAACTGTCGGTATCATTGGTGTCGGTAATGTGGGGTCGCGGCTGAATGCTCGCCTGCAAGCTCTGGGCGTCAAAACGCTGCTGTGTGACCCACCGCGCGCGGATCGGGGCGATAAAGAGGCGTTCTGGCCACTGGAAAAACTGGTGCGCGAAGCTGACGTTCTCACCTTCCATACACCGCTGAATAAAACCGGCCCTTATCAAAGCTTGCACATGGCGGATGATGAGCTGCTGGCAGCCCTACCGGACGGCCGCATTCTGATTAATGCTTGCCGCGGCGCGGTGGTCGATAACGCCGCCTTGCTCCGTGCGCTGGAGAAAGGTAAAAAGCTCAGTGTGGTGTTGGATGTGTGGGAGCCGGAGCCGGAGTTATCTTTGCCGCTATTGGCCCGCGTTGATATTGGCACCCCACATATTGCCGGATACACCTTAGAGGGCAAGGCGCGCGGTACCACCCAAGTGTTTGAAGCATTTAGTCAATATCTGGGCCAGCCGCAGTCTGTCGAGCTTGCCAGCTTGCTGCCTCCACCGGAATTCAGCCAATTACAGCTAAATGGCGAGCTGGACGAAGGCAAATTAAAACGATTGATGCACTTGGTGTATGATGTGCGCCGCGATGATGCGCCGCTGCGCCGTGTTGCTGGCCTGCCGGGTGAGTTTGACCGCTTGCGCAAGCACTATCAGGAGCGGCGCGAATGGTCATCACTTTGCGTGCAGTGTGATGATGCTGCCAGTGCTGAGTTATTGCAGAAATTAGGCTTTAGCACTCAATTACTCTAAGCCGCTCTATAGATTAATCATGATGGAATATCAGGCAGTATTTTACTGTCTGAGGTTAATGACAAAGCTATTTATCGCTTAGTGAGTGAAGGGGTGACCGTACCTAGGGGCGCTTCGACGGCTTACGCCGTTACGACCCCAACGGCACGTTTCCCCTTCATTTAACTTTGTCAGCAGTTTGAGTCGGTATTTTACCGCCTTTGTCTTTGTATAAATCCTTGTAATTTAATGAACGTTAGTGGAGAAAACCAACATGTCTGACGGCTGGAATATTGCTCTGTTAGGAGCAACGGGCGCAGTAGGTGAAGCTTTGCTGGAGCTATTAAGTGAGCGCCAGTTCCCGGTTGGTGAATTGTATCCGCTGGCCAGCGAGCGCAGCGCCGGTGCGACAGTGCGCTTTAATGGTAAAAGTGTTCTGGTGGAAAACGTTGCAGAATTTGACTGGTCGCAGGCGCAGTTGGCTTTCTTTGTCGCCGGCCGTGAAGCTTCTGCACAATATGCGGAAGAAGCGGGGAATGCGGGTTGTCTGGTCATCGACAGCAGTGGATTATTCGCGATGGAGCCGGATGTGCCGTTGGTGGTGCCGAGTGTGAATCCTCAAGTATTGGCTGATTATCGCAATCGCAATATTGTGGCGGTTGCCGATAGCTTGACCAGCCAACTGTTGACCGCGATTAAACCGCTGACGGAACAAGCCGGTTTATCCCGCCTGCATGTTACCGCGCTACTTTCGGCTTCTGCCCATGGTAAAGCCGCAGTGGATGACCTTGCCGGGCAAAGTGCTAAATTACTCAATGGTATCCCAGCCGAGCCGGGCATCTTCGCCAAGCAATTGGCATTTAACGTTTTACCGCTACTGGCGGATGAAGAGGGCAGTGTGCGCGAAGAGCGCCGTTTAGTGGATCAGGTGCGCAAAGTCTTACAAGATGATGGCTTGCCTATTTCAGTAACCTGCATTCAGTCGCCGGTATTTTATGGCCAGGCTCAGGTGGTTCATCTGGAAGCGTTACGCCCGATCTCCTCAGATGAAGCCCGCAGTGAACTGGAAAGTTGCGAAGATATCCAATTATCTGAAGAAGATGATTACCCGACTCAAGTTAGCGATGCTTCTGGCAGTGATGTCTTAAGTATTGGTTGTATCCGCAATGATTATGGTATTCCCGAGGTGTTGCAGTTCTGGTCGGTGGCCGACAACATTCGTTTTGGTGGTGCATTGATGGCGATTGAAACGGCGGAGCGCCTGTTGCAGGAGCAACTATACTGATGTCCGAACTTGAGTTGACCCAGCCAGAAAGTACCGCGGCTAAGGCTGTGGGTATTAAAATTGCGCTGGGTATTGAATACGATGGTAGCCGCTATTTTGGTTGGCAACGCCAGCAAGAAGTGACCAGCGTGCAAGCCTGCCTGGAGGCTGCGCTCTCGAAGGTCGCCAATGAGCCTATCGGCGTACTTTGTGCTGGGAGGACGGATGCGGGTGTGCACGCAACCGGGCAAGTGGTCCATTTTGTCACCACGGCTGAGCGCAAAGAAGCCGCCTGGACGATGGGCGTCAACAGCCATTTACCCCCCGATATTGCAGTGCGCTGGGTAAAAACGGTTGATGATGATTTTCATGCCCGCTTCAGTGCTACGGCTCGTCGCTACCGTTATATTATTTTTAATCATCGCTACCGCCCTGCGGTATTGGCGCAAGGGGTGACCCATTGCTATCTGCCGCTCGATGCCGAAAAAATGCAACAGGCTGCGCAAAGTTTGCTTGGTGAGCACGATTTTACCTCGTTCCGTGCCGTACAATGCCAGTCCCGTAGCCCGTGGCGAAATGTAAAACATGTCAAAGTGACCCGACATGGCGCGTATATCGTGGTAGATATCAAAGCCAACGCATTTGTTCATCATATGGTGCGTAATATTGTTGGCAGCCTGATGGAGGTCGGTTGTGGCAATCAAGATGTCACTTGGATGGCAGAGTTGCTAGCGCTTAAAGATCGGGCACGTGCGGCGGCAACCGCGAAAGCGGAAGGATTATACTTAGTCGCCGTCGACTATCCTGAACACTTTGCGTTACCGAAAGCGCCGATGGGGCCCCTTTTTTTAGCTGATGACTGATGTTTTAGCCTTATTTTATATCTCTTTATTTTTCGATAATAAGGCAAGTTTGACTGTCTGGGGAGCGGAGGTTAAGGAATCCCTAAGGAAGTTCAGCTAAACTCGCTCAATCAAAGATTAAGCTCGTTTACCTCTCGAGAATATTTATGGAATTTATACGTTTCGTTATTGATTTTATTTTGCATATTGATGTTCATTTAGCGGAGTTGGTGGCGCAGTATGGAATTTGGGTTTATGCCATTTTATTCCTGATTTTATTCTGTGAAACCGGTCTGGTGGTGACGCCATTTTTACCGGGCGATTCTCTGTTGTTTGTGGCCGGAGCGTTGGCCTCCTTGCCCTCCAATGATATCAATGTCCATATTATGGTTGCTTTGATGGTTACGGCGGCCATTCTGGGAGATGCTGTCAACTACGCCATTGGCCGGGTATTCGGGGAAAAACTATTCAGTAACCCGGACTCCAAAATTTTCCGTCGCAGTTATCTGGATAAAACCCATCAGTTTTATGAAAAACATGGCGGAAAAGCCATTATCCTGGCGCGATTTGTCCCGATTATTCGTACTTTTGCGCCGTTTGTCGCGGGTATGGGGAAAATGTCCTATCGTCACTTTGCCGCTTATAACGTGATTGGGGCATTAGTATGGGTGCTGTTATTCACCTATGCTGGCTACTGGTTTGGTAACATGCCGTTTGTTCAGGAAAATCTGAAATTACTGATTGTCGCCATTATTGTGGTGTCAATTTTGCCCGGCGTATTCGAGGTTTGGCGCCATCGGCGTGCGAGTTCTCGTCAGAAAAATCAGTAAAAACGTTACCTGAGCCATGGGTTAGACCAGTTTTTTATCTACACTGTCGAGCCAATATGGTTTAATGAGTAACATTTATGGTCTGTTCCTGTAGATAATCCGAGTTTAGTGCCAGTTTAGTGCCTTGGTTACAGTTACACTGTACCGGCCTATAACATGGGCATTTTTATTGGTTTTTTTCAGGAAGATGGTTAAAGCACGCACAGCGGACTGGCAATAGCCAGGTTCAAACAGAAAGGTCATCGATGAGCTGGATTGAACGAATTCTTAACAAAAGCAATATCACACAAACCCGTAAAGCGAGTATTCCTGAAGGGGTGTGGACGAAATGCGACAGTTGCGGTCAGGTACTCTATCGTGCCGAATTAGAGCGCAATCTGGAAGTGTGTCCTAAGTGTGATCACCACATGCGAATGTCCGCCCGTGCGCGGTTACATATGCTGTTGGATGCAGGCAGTGAAGTCGAATTGGGTAGCGAACTGGAGCCGAAGGACATCCTGAAATTCAGGGATTCCAAAAAGTATAAAGATCGCCTCTCTGCTGCACAAAAAGAGACCGGCGAGAAAGATGCTTTGGTTGCCATGAAAGGGACCTTGCAGGGGATGCCTATTGTGGCGGTTTCATTTGAATTTGCCTTTATGGGCGGTTCAATGGCGTCGGTAGTAGGTGCTCGCTTTGTTCGCGCAGTAGAAAAGGCGCTGGAAGATAATTGTCCACTGGTGTGCTTCTCTTCCAGTGGCGGTGCCCGTATGCAGGAAGCATTGATGTCCCTGATGCAGATGGCAAAAACCAGTGCTGCTCTGGCGAAAATGCAAGAGCGCGGTTTGCCTTACATATCAGTGCTGACGGATCCCACCATGGGCGGTGTTTCTGCCAGTCTGGCGATGTTGGGTGATATCAATATTGCTGAACCGAAAGCATTGATTGGTTTTGCTGGCCCTCGGGTTATCGAACAAACTGTTCGTGAAAAATTGCCACCGGGTTTCCAACGCAGTGAATTCTTAATTGAAAAAGGCGCTATCGACATGATAGTACGCCGTCCGGTTATGCGTCAGACGCTAGCCAGCATCTTGTCGAAATTGACTCATCAACCGCAGCCAAGCGTGGTTGAAGTCAAGGCAGATGCAGCGGTGACTGATAATCAGGCTGATGCCTGATTAACGGAGCGGGCATCGCCCTGATAAGGTGGTGCCCGATTATTGTGCATTGTCGTAGCTTGAACTTTGTAGCTTTCAATAAGAAAAATTATACCTCAAGTCATTGGAGTTGCAGCTAACAACCCTGCGACTTCTAGGATGAAGGATATAAAGGCCAGTGGTGGGACTCATGGACAACAATCAAATTCCCCAAGCCACGTCGCCTTTGGCCGCGTGGCTTTACTATCTTGAGCGTTTGCATTCTCAGCCAATCGAGTTGGGGCTGGAACGTGTTAAACAGGTTGCTGAGCGTTTAGATTTGCTCAAACCTGCTCCTAAAGTATTTACCGTTGCCGGTACTAATGGCAAAGGTACTACCTGTTGCACCTTGGAATCCATTTTACTGGCCGCTGGCCTGCGGGTCGGGGTATATAGCTCGCCTCATCTTCTGCGTTATACCGAGCGAGTTCGTATTCAGGGGCAAGAGCTGCCTGAAGCTGAACATAGCCACTCTTTTGCAAAAATTGAAGCTGGGCGCAAAGATATCTCACTGACTTACTTCGAATTTGGCACCTTATCTGCATTGCAACTGTTTAAGCAGGCTAAGCTTGATGTGGTGATTCTGGAAGTGGGCTTGGGGGGGCGTTTGGATGCAACTAATATTGTTGATTCGGATGTTGCCGCCATCACCAGCATTGCAATAGACCATACTGACTGGCTGGGATTTGACCGTGAAAGCATTGGCCGGGAAAAAGCAGGTGTATTCCGTGCAGGTAAGCCCGCGGTGGTAGGCGAGCCTGATATGCCACAGTCCATTGCAGATGTGGCTGCAAAACTCGGCGCACACTTGTATCAGCGGGATATTGCCTGGCAGTTCAGCCAGCAAGAAAAAAGCTGGGACTGGCAATGCGATGCTCGCCAGTGGAACAATTTGCCGCTGCCGAATGTGCCGCTAGCCAATGCTGCAACGGCGCTGGCGGTGTTGCATTATTCCGGGTTGTCATTGAGCGAAGAGGTGATTCGCCAAGGGTTGCAGACGGCGACTTTACCTGGGCGTTTTCAGAGGGTTAGCGAGAAACCACTGTTGATTTTGGACGTGGCTCATAATCCACATGCAGCGCGTTATCTGGCCGATAAACTGGCTAAATTACCCAAGCAGGGCAAAGTGCGCGCGGTAGTCGGGATGTTATCGGATAAAGATATTGGTGGTACGCTGGCATGCTTATCTGAGCAGGTTGATGAATGGTACTGCGCGCCGCTGGAAGGGCCGCGTGGGGCCAGTGCGGAGCAATTAGCCGAGCATCTGGTGCAATCACGTCAGTTTAGTCATGTCGAAACTGCCTGGCGTCAAGCTATGCAGGATGCAGAACCACAGGATGTGGTCATTGTCTGTGGCTCTTTCCATACAGTTGCTCATGTCATGGCAGCGTTGAATTTGTAACAGCTTGAATTGATAAAGCATTGAGGGGCGAGTGAGTGGCAAGTAAGTTCCAGAACCGTTTAGTCGGGACCATAATTTTGGTGGCTTTGGGCGTGATCGTGCTGCCGGGGTTGCTGGATGGTAAAAAGAAGCATTATGAGGATGAGTTTGCTGCCATTCCATTAGTGCCAAAGCCTGGTGATAGCCAAGAGATTGATGCGGTTCCGCCGATCAGTCAGCCTCTGCCTATTGCGCCGCCGGAAGGTGCCGCGCAAGCCGTGGAAGTCCCTAAAGATGATTCCGTCTCTCAGGCCGCTAATGATGCCGGTAATTTACCGTCTGAACCGACTATCGTGGCACCGCCACCGCTACAAAGTAAGCCGGTTGAAGTGAAACCGGTCGAGAAAAAACCGGCTGAGGTTAAACCAGCAGAAAGCAAGCCAACTGAGGTTAAGCCAGTTCCGGCCGAGAAAAAACCACAGGAAATTAAGCCAAAACCTGAGGTTAAACCGGATGTTCAGCCGGAAAGCAAACAGCCTGCGGAAGAAAAAGCGCCAGTGGGGCAGGCCTATGTTGTCCAACTGGGGGCGCTGAAAAATGCGGCTAAAGTGAATGAAATTGTTGCGACGCTGCGCTTATCAGGTCATCGGGCATTTACCGTGCCTGCAACCCCGGTTCAGGGCCAGATTACCCGGGTATTCGTGGGGCCTGACGCGTCAAAACAAAAGCTGCAATCGGCCTTGCCGGAGCTTAACTCATTAAGTGGTCTGAATGGGCAAGTTAAGCCCTATGGCACCGGGCGTTAATGTTTGAATAAGGGTTAAGACATCAGAGTTTATAGGGGTTTTAACACTAAGTTTGTGCGGCGATTGTTATTTTTAAAATCGCCGCACTTTAATTTGTCGTCGGTCATAATTCCTCTACGCAAACGTTTTCTTTTTCTGTTAGAATTCGCCGCGAACAGGATGCAGCGGCGATTTCGTCATTGGAATAGTCATGGTCTGGATTGATTACGTCATTATAGGAATTATCGGATTTTCTGCTTTAGTCAGCTTAATCCGGGGTTTTGTCCGTGAAGCATTGTCACTTGTAACATGGGGATGTGCGTTTTTTGTTGCCAGTCATTTTTACACTTACCTTGCTGTTTACTTCACCCGCTTTGAGGATGAAGTTGTTCGCAACGGAATTGCTATCGGCATTTTGTTCATCGCGACATTGATCGTCGGGGCTATTGTTAACTATGTGATTAGTTCGCTGGTTGAACGTACGGGATTATCAGGAACTGACAGAGTGCTAGGGATCTGTTTTGGGGCGCTGCGAGGCGTTCTGATTGTCTCTGCCATGTTGTTCTTTCTGGACACGTTTACCGGTTTCTCACAGAGTGTTGACTGGAAGCAGTCGCAATTAATCCCGCAGTTCAGTTATATCATCAGGTGGTTTTTTGACTACCTGCAGAGCACGTCGAGTTTCTTACCGAATCAATTACCGATTCGGAGCGGCTTATGAGGAAAAGACAACATGTGCGGTATTGTCGGTATCGCCGGTTTTGCACCGGTAAACCAGTCGATTTATGATGCGCTGACGGTGCTTCAGCACCGAGGCCAGGATGCTGCGGGCATCGTTACCATTGATGCCCATAATGGGTTCCGGTTGCGCAAAGCAAACGGCTTGGTGAAGGATGTATTTGAAACCCGGCATATGCTGCGCTTACAGGGGAATATGGGGATTGGCCATGTTCGTTACCCAACGGCAGGCAGTTCCAGTGCTTCCGAGGCTCAGCCTTTCTACGTTAACTCACCGTTTGGCATCACTTTGGCTCATAACGGTAATCTGACTAACGCTCACCAGCTGAGAAAGAAATTATTCGAAGTTTCTCGCCGTCATGTGAATACCACTTCTGACTCGGAAATTCTGCTGAATATTTTTGCCAGTGAAATAGACCGTTTCCAGCACTATCCGTTGGAGTCTGACAACATTTTTGCCGCTGTTGCCGCTACGCATCAATTGATTCGTGGTGCCTATGCTTGTGTCGCGATGATTATCGGCCACGGTATGGTTGCTTTCCGTGATCCTAACGGTATTCGTCCGCTGGTGATTGGTAAGCGCACTCTTGCTGATGGCCGTAATGAATACATGGTCGCGTCTGAAAGTGTGGCGCTGGATACCCTTGGTTTCGAATTCCTGCGTGATGTGGCGCCGGGCGAAGCCGTGTATATCACCGAAAAAGGCCAGCTGTTCACCCGCCAGTGTGCGGAGAATCCGAAATATAATCCGTGCTTGTTTGAGTATGTTTATTTTGCCCGTCCAGATTCCTTTATGGATAAAATTTCTGTTTACAGTGCGCGTGTGCGCATGGGCCAGAAATTAGGCGCAAAAATTGCCAAACAGTGGGAAGATTTGGATATCGATGTTGTCATTCCTATTCCGGAAACCTCCTGTGATATCGCGCTGGAAATCGCCCGAATTCTGGATAAACCGTACCGCCAAGGGTTTGTGAAAAACCGCTATGTTGGCCGTACCTTTATCATGCCGGGCCAGCAGGAACGCCGTAAATCAGTGCGCCGTAAACTGAATGCCAACCGCGCAGAATTTCGCGATAAGAATGTATTATTGGTGGATGACTCGATTGTGCGCGGTACCACATCGGAACAAATCGTCGAAATGGCGCGTGAAGCTGGGGCGAAGAAAGTGTATTTCGCCTCTGCCGCTCCGGAGATTCGTTTCCCGAATGTGTATGGCATCGATATGCCAAGTGCTAATGAGTTAATTGCACATGGGCGTGAAGTCGACGAGATTCGCCAGTTGATTGGTGCTGATGCGCTGATTTTCCAAGATCTTACTGACCTTATTGAGGCAGTGCGCGAAGATAACCCAGATATCGCTCAATTTGAGTGCTCAGTCTTTAACGGCGTTTACGTCACTAAAGATGTGGATCAAAGCTATTTGGAGTATCTGGAGTCGTTACGCAACGATGATGCGCAAGCATTGCGTAATCATAACGAAGCAGAGAATCTGGAAATGCATAACGAAGGGTAATCTTTCATGTTATGCCCGTTTACGGCAGATGGCGTAGGCAAGTAAATCAAAAATGAATCAAAAAGGTGCAACCAGCGTTCAAGCGCGGTGCACCTTTTTTTATGTAAGATAGCTTAGCGGCATGACTTGCTAATCCGTACCTGATGCGGCAAAGTTTGGCCTTATTCCGTTATGCTGCGCATAATTATTAGGCGGCTTTAGTTTGAGGTAGTTTTCCATGAAACGACTTATTATTGGCATAAGTGGTGCCAGCGGCGCCATTTATGGTGTTCGCCTGCTACAGGTGTTGCAACAGGTCGAGGGCGTGGAAACTCACTTGATTCTCAGCAATGCGGCGCGGCAGACACTAGCGCTTGAAACGGAGCTGAGTGTTAAGGAAGTGCAGGCGCTTGCGGATGTGGTACACGATTCTCGTGATATCGCCGCGTGTATCTCATCGGGTTCATTTAAGACCAGCGGCATGGTTATTTTACCCTGTTCAATCAAAACGTTATCAGGCATTGTCCATAGTTATACTGATGGCTTATTAACTCGCGCAGCTGATGTAATATTGAAAGAGCGCCGCCCATTGGTGCTATGCGTGCGTGAGACTCCACTGCACTTGGGCCATCTGCGGCTGATGGTACAGGCTGCTGAGTTGGGTGCGGTCATTATGCCGCCGATGCCTGCGTTTTATCACCGTCCGGAAACCATCGAGGATATTATTGATCAGACCGTTAATCGGATTATTGATCAATTTGATATTGAGTTACCTAAAGATCTGTTCACTCGTTGGCAAGGTGATAATTAACATTTACTCCCTAAATTGATACATTTGTGCAACATCGCACTGAAATGGGGCGCATTATGCACCACAATAATGCTGTTTCAGAATGTGCACTGTTGCATAGATTGCGTATTCAGCTTTTGTCTACAACCCCTATGCCTACATTGAGTGGTTTTTATGCCAATAAAGCAGTGATGGAATGAGCTTTCTCTCCTGATAATTACTGGCACGATTACTGCACATCGATTTATGGAAACTCGTTGTTAGGAACGCTAAGGGTTGTAGAGAAAACTAACGTGCTTTGGGCATCGAAAATCAATTTGAGGATTATGTATGAATAAGAAGATTTTGGTTCTGCCTTTAATATTAGCGTTGGCTGCTGCCAGCAATGCTTTTGCTGCCATTCCTAAAGATATCAAAATTGGTACAGATCCAACTTATGCTCCTTTCGAATCGAAAAATGCCAGTGGTGAATTGGTAGGTTTTGATATTGATATAGCAAAAGAGCTATGCAACCGTATTGATACCAAATGTACTTTTGTTGAAAGTGATTTTGATGCACTTATTCCCTCGCTGAAAGCTAAAAAAATTGATGCGATTATCTCTTCACTCTCTATTACTGAAAAACGCCAAAAAGAGATTGCCTTTACCGACAAACTTTTCGCGGCTAATGCCCGTTTAATCGCCCCGAAAGGCAGTAAAATTGAACCCACTTTGGTTGCTTTGAAAGGTAAGCGTGTTGGGGTATTACAAGGTTCTACTCAAGAAGCATTCGCCAATGCTGAATGGCAACCAAAAGGTATTGATGTTGTTGCCTACCAAAATCAGGATCTGATCTACTCTGATTTGGCTTCTGGTCGCATTGACGCAGCTTTCCAGGATGAAGTAGCAGCCAGTGAAGGTTTCCTGAAACAAGAGGCTGGTAAAGATTATGCCTTCGCCGGGCCATCAGTCAAAAATGATCAATTCTTTGGCATCGGTACCGGTATGGGTTTGCGTAAAGATGATGTGGAACTGAAAGCGGCACTGGATAAAGCCTTTGCAGAAATGCGCAAAGATGGCACCTACGACAAACTCGCGAAAAAATATTTCGATTTTGATGTTTACGGCGGTTAATTCCGCTGGCTGAAATAGCCCTTGCCCTAATTAGGGTGGGGGCTGTTATTAACCCAAAATCATTGACCAGACTCCTTACTCAGTAAAATAGGATAACCCAGATGCTGGATGGATATTCCAAACTGATATTTGAAGGTGCGCTGGTGACGCTGGAGTTGGCATTGTGTTCTGTGCTGCTGTCAGTGATTATCGGCTTAATAGGCGCCGGTGGGAAATTATCGTCAAATCGCCTTTTATCTGGCTTATTTGAATGCTACACCACGCTGATACGTGGTGTACCTGATTTAGTTTTAATGCTGCTGATTTTTTACGGTCTACAAATAGTCCTAAATAGCATTACTGAATCCCTCGGTTTTGAACAAATTAATATTGACCCTCTTTCCGCTGGGATTATCACTCTTGGGTTTATCTACGGAGCTTATTTCACTGAAACTTTCCGTGGCGCTTATATGGCGGTTCCTGTAGGCCAAATTGAAGCCGCAAGAGCATTTGGTTTCTCCTCTAGCCAGATTTTCCGCAGAATTATGTTTCCTGCCATGATGCGCTACGCGCTGCCAGGTATCGGTAATAACTGGCAAGTGATCCTCAAGGCCACGGCATTGGTCTCTATTCTGGGGTTGAATGATGTGGTCAAAGCCACTCAGTTAGCAGGGAAAGGCACTTATCAGCCATTCTTCTTCGCGTTGGTGGCTGGTGTGGTTTATCTGATTTTCACCACCATCTCGAATGGTGTTTTGCTGTGGTTGGAACGGCGCTATTCCCACGGAGTGAAGAGGGCCGAACTATGATAGAAATCCTACATCAATATTGGCAAGCCCTGCTTTGGAGCGATGGCTATCGATTTACCGGCATGGCTGTTACTCTGTGGCTATTAATTAGTTCAGTCGTGATGGGTGGGTTACTGGCAATTCCGTTGGCAGTCGCGCGGGTAGCCGAGCGGCGCTGGATTCGCTTGCCGGTATGGATCTTCACCTATATCTTTCGTGGTACGCCGTTATATGTGCAATTACTGATATTTTATTCTGGAATGTACAGCTTGGAGATAGTCCGAGGTAACGATCTACTTAATGCATTTTTTCGCAGCGGGTTGAATTGCACTATTTTGGCACTAACGCTAAATACTTGTGCTTACACCACGGAGATTTTCGCGGGCGCGATTCGTTCTGTGCCACATGGCGAAATAGAGGCTGCCAGGGCCTACGGTTTCTCACGTTTTAAAATGTATCGCTGTATTATTTTACCCTCCGCGCTACGCATCGCTTTACCAGCCTACAGTAATGAAGTGATTTTAATGCTGCATTCTACAGCATTGGCTTTTACGGCCACAGTGCCAGATATACTGAAAATAGCACGTGATATTAATGCTGCGACGTATCAACCATTTTATGCTTTTGGTATTGCTGCCGTACTTTATCTGATTATCTCTTTTACGCTAATTAGCCTGTTCCGCCAGGCGGAAAAACGTTGGCTGGCACATATAAAACCTCAGGCATCGCATTAAGTACGGAGAATTTTATGACTGATACATTAGAAACTAAAATAGTTGAAACCAAGTTGTCTGTGACGGAATTGCATAAACACTATGGCGAACATGAGGTCTTAAAAGGCGTTTCACTTTCGGCTAAAGCTGGAGATGTTATTTCCATTATCGGTTCCTCTGGTTCGGGGAAAAGTACTTTTTTACGTTGCATCAATTTCTTGGAAAAGCCCAGCGAAGGGTCGATCAGCGTCAATAACCAAAATATCCGACTGGTGAGAGATAAAGACGGGCAACTAAAAGTTTTTGATAAGAAGGAGCTACAATTACTTCGCACTCGTCTGACGATGGTATTCCAGCATTTCAACTTATGGAGCCATATGACGGTGCTGGAAAATGTGATGGAAGCCCCTGTACAAGTCTTGGGGTTAAGTAAATCCGTGGCGAAAGAGCGTGCGATTCGCTATTTGGATAAAGTTGGGATTGATGAGCGTGCGCGCGCTAAATATCCAGTGCATCTTTCTGGCGGTCAGCAGCAACGTGTTTCCATTGCTCGGGCATTGGCGATGGAGCCTGATGTACTTTTATTTGATGAGCCAACCTCTGCATTGGATCCTGAATTAGTTGGTGAGGTTTTGCGGATAATGCAAAAGCTGGCAGAAGAGGGGAAAACTATGGTGGTGGTGACTCATGAAATGGAGTTTGCACGTCACGTTTCCAGTCATGTTATCTTTCTGCACAAAGGCGTCATTGAAGAAGAAGGCCCGCCGACCGAGCTCTTTGGTAACCCCAAAAGCCCTCGTTTGCAGCAATTCCTGTCTGGTGCATTGAAGTAAGTAAGGGCTAGGCGGGATAGTTATTTTATCTATCCCGCGTTAATTCAATTAGGCGATTGGTTTATTCAGTACATTACGCAGGGCATCTTCTAACTCGAAATAACGGAAAGCAAAACCGGCTGCTTCTAAGCGTTTAGGTATCGCTCGCTGCCCACCTAATACCAGCGCTGCAGATTCTCCTAGTAATAAGCGAATAGCTGTCGCCGGGGTGCGAATAACCGCTGGGCGGTCGAGCACGTCAGCCAAAGTGGCAATAAATTGTTCATTATGTACCGGATAAGGGGAAACCATATTGAATGGGCCATTAAGTCCATCGGTCGTCAGTAAATAATAAATACCATGAACCATGTCATCAATATGTATCCATGGCAGATATTGACGGCCATCACCGATCGGCCCTCCTAACCCAAGGCGCAATAATGGTACCATTTTAGCTAACGCCCCACCGTGAGGGGCTAATACAATGCCGGTTCGTAGTAGGCAAACTCGAGTGTGTGCGCTCTCAGCTGCTCGAGCAAGGCTCTCCCAGCGTTCACATAACATATGGGTAAATTCATTCTGTGGTGCTTCATCTTCGGTGACCACTGCTTGCCCCTGATCGCCATAAAATCCGACCGCAGATCCTGAAATAAACACGGCGGGTGGCTGACTACTGGCCTTAATTAATGTCGTCAGTCTTTCGGTTATCTGCCAACGGCTTTGACACAAAATCTCTTTCTGTTGTGGCGTCCAGCGTTTTTCAGCAATAGGCTCGCCCGCGAGATTAATGACGGCATCAAAATCATTAAGGTCATGTTGGTCATTTAACGTTGACCAGCAGGTGACTTGTGAGCCAAGCACTTTATTTGCTCGTTGCGGATCGCGGGTTAGCACTGTTATTTGATGAGCTTGCGACAAAAGAAATGCGGTCAGACTGCGCCCGATGAGCCCTGTAGCCCCAGTGATTAAAATACGCATAGCTAATCTCCGTTTATACCCTTTTTACTTGTTACCTACCTGCAATTCCAAATTCTTTGGGGATAGCGGCAGTCTGGTTTCTTTTCAGCATAGGTTATCTCGCACTCTTCTCCTACGACACTGAGCACACCTTGAGTGAAATTTTTAACAAAATAAAAAATAATAACTAAATAAATTCCCCAATCGATCCGATAAATACAGTTATTACCAGGTTAGCTGTCAAGCCATCGGCGTTATGCGCTTTATGGCTTCTGACCGCAAACAATGGTTATAAGCCATATCGGTGACTTTAAGGCTGAGTTCGCGATTTTCTGCTAGAGTCAATATACTCATCGGAATGAAAAAGAGGCCATCAGTCTCTTTTGTCTTGTCATATTGAATGTTTTTATAAAAAAAATTTGAGTATTTCATGAAAACTGCCAGTGGCTTATAAAGCCTCCGGCTGAGGGGCAGGCTGCTGCTTTATTATTGTCCATACACTTTTCAGGTGCGCATGAAGCTAAACATTGAAGTTAATTGTTCTTATGTATGTGAACCTATATATAAGCAAGACGGTAGCTTATTAGCAGTCGAGCTATTAAGCCGATTTTCAGCCAAATCGGTAGATTTACCCATCGATGTTGAAAATTTTATTAATAAATTGGATATCAATGGAAAGACCGACTTATTCCAGGATCAACTAGGTGCTGTGAAAGCTTATAGCGAGTGGTTTATCACGCATAATGTCCTGCTTTCAATTAATATCGATTTTGACTTAGCGAGTGTGATTGTTGCTGATGAGCCGACTCGCCGGATGCTTGATGAACTGCCTTTTCTGCGACTGGAAATTATGGAGACATTCTCCAATTTATCTGATGGAATGAATAATCCACTGTTACGCGATTTGGCTGAGCGATATCCACTATGGCTGGATGACCTGGGTAGCGGAGGGTGCACCTTAAATGCAGTGACTGCTAATATTTTCGAATATGTGAAAATTGATAAGCATTTCTTCTGGCAGCACAACAAACATACTTTCCCGATTTTGATCAATAATATTAAGAAATATTGTCTCGGGGTGATTGTGGTTGGCGTAGAAAATGAGGATGAAGCGGAGCAACTCAAAGGCAGTAATATTGATGCAATGCAGGGGTACTTATTCAATCAGCTGACGCTGGATGAGTTGGTATCGCCGCCTTCTCTATAACGATCTTCCCCCTTTTGATCCCATACAACGCTGACAGTACTCTTTCATGTTGGCATTGTTTTTTACAATAACAGTTTTTTACGATAAAAGTTTTTTACGATAAAATTTTCTTATGGTGGATCGTGGCTTTTCTCGGATTAATCTGACTGATTGGATGATAGAATGAAGCCTTATTCAGTTCTCACTATGTATATCGGTGGTCGGTGCCACCTGATTTACTGAGAGTAGACCTAAGAGAAGACGATATCATGAAGTTAATGTTTGCTTCTGATCTGCATGGGTCGCTATCGGCCACTGAAAAAGTTCTGGAGATATTTGATCGGAGTGAAGCGCAATGGCTGGTGTTATTGGGGGATTTACTCAACCATGGGCCCCGGAATGCGTTACCTACGGGTTATCAACCCGCCGCGGTTGCAGAATGTCTTAATCCCTATAAAAACAAGATTATTGCTGTGCGCGGTAATTGCGACAGTGAAGTCGATCAAATGCTATTGCAATTTCCTATTATGTCCAGTTGGCAGCAGATTATAATGCCAGAAACACGTTTATTTTTGACGCATGGTCACCTTTATCATCCGGGGGCGCTTCCTCCATTGCGTAAGGGGGATGTCTTAGTCTATGGTCATACACATCTACCACAGGCAGAATGGCAAGATGACGTCATATGCTTTAATCCCGGCTCAGTTAGTATCCCGAAAGGGGGATATCCAGCGAGTTATGGCATGCTGGATGAGGGGGTTTTACAGGTTCTGACCCTACAAAATGATGAGCCAGTCACCCAGTTGGCACTAAAAACCATATAATATAATGAGTTGAAAACTCTTTGTTAACAATTGCGCGCGTATCACCGCGCCCAGATAGAAGGTTTCAGAGGATGGTGGAGCAAAATCCAGCAGCAGTCATCGAGTGGGTTGATATTGTTGATGAGCAAAATGAAGTCATTGCTCAATCCAGTCGTCAACAAATGAGAGCTCAACGACTACGCCACCGTGCTACCTATATTGTGGTGCACGACGGAATGGGAAAAATACTGGTACAACGCCGTACTGAGAGCAAAGATTTCTATCCCGGAAAACTGGATGCGACGGCGGGTGGCGTGGTGCAAAGTGGTGAAAACTACCTTGAATCAGCCCGGCGCGAGGCGGAAGAGGAGTTAGGGATTGCAGGAGTGCCTTTTGCTGAGCATGGTCAGTTCTACTTTGAAGAAGAGTGCTGCCGCGTGTGGGGGGCCTTATTCAGCTGTGTTTCCCATGGCCCATTCGCATTGCAGGCGGAAGAAATAGATGAAGTCCGTTGGATGCAGCCAGAAGAAATCACTGCACGTTGCGACGAGTTCACGCCGGATTCTCTGAAAGCCTTATCTCTGTGGTTAACCCGTAATAATGAACAAGATTACGGTAAAATTACCCCGCGCGAAGATTAATTTTGCTTAGTCATACGAAAGCCCCTTTTCAGGGGCTTTCGTATTTATGGTGCTTATCTCACTGTTTATCGGACAATCATTAACGAACGATAATACCCAGCAAAATACCCAGCGCACCGAAGTCAGCATCACTGAACGTGGTGTTAGCGAACCCGATATCACCTAATACTGGCAGCAGGAATACTGGCAGGAAGGTAATTAACAAGCCTTGAGCAAAGGCACCAAGAATAGCACCACGACGCCCACCTGTAGCATTACCAAACACCCCTGCGGCAGCGCCGACGAAGAAGTGCGGCACAACACCGGGAATAATCACTGTCATGTTCATCAAGTACAGGGCGAACATACCGATAAGACCAGCGGCAAAGCTGCTCAGGAAGCCAACCAATACCGCATTTGGTGCGTAAGGGAACACTACCGGGCAATCCAGTGCAGGTTTAGCATTGGGCACGAGTTTGTCGGAAATCCCTTTGAAAGCCGGTACGATTTCAGCAATAACCATACGCACACCTTGCAAGATGATGTATACACCTGCGGCGAAAGTAATGGATTGCATCAGTGAGAACATGAACCAGTTTTTACCGCCACTCAGGCTTTTCACCACTTCCGGCCCAGCAAATAAGCAGGTTACGACGAAAATGATACACATAGTAAAGGAGATAGCGACTGGCGTATCGCGCAAGAACAGCAGACTTTTCGGCACATTCATGTCTTCAGTCGAATGTTCTTTATTACCAAATTTACTGCCGATAAAACCCGCTAAGACATAAGACAGGGTAGAGAAGTGACCAATTGCCACGTCATCTGAACCTGTGACTTTCTTCATATAAGGGTGGGCAATGGCTGGGAAGAACACCATCGCAACCCCCACGACCAGGGAGCCGATAACAATCAGAGTCACACCACTAATGCCAGCAGTAGCCAGGATCACTGCTACCATCATCGACATAAACAACGTGTGGTGACCAGTCAGGAAGATAAATTTCCACGGCGTAAAGCGAGCAATCAGGATATTGATAACCATAGCGAAGAACATAATCATCGCCATTTCTTTACCGAAGCTCTTTTGCGCTACAGACACAATGGCTTCGTTATTTGGCACCACGCCCTGAATACCGAATGCATGTTGGAAGATGTTGGCGAAATCACCCAGAGATGACACTACCAAACCTGCGCCCGCACCTAAAATCACAAAACCCATAATGGTTTTTACGGTGCCTTTAATGCACTCCGTAACTGGTTTTTTCTGTGCAATCAGGCCGATCAAAGCAATCAGACCGACCAGCACTGCCGGTTCGGAAAGCACATCACTCATTAAGAAACGAAAGAAATCCATGCCAGCCCCCGCTTATAAAGCGCCTAATTCGGTTAATGCCACAGACAAACGCTCTTTCATGGCTTTTTTGTCGATCATGTTATCCAACGCTACAATTTTGCCGCCCACGGCTTGAGCCACTAATTGTTCGGCAATATCTTTGGTACCGATGAAAATGTCACTGGGTGTCCCTTTGGCGGAACCCAAATCGACATGATCCACTTCTGCCGTGACCGCCAATTCTTTCAGAATATTTTTGATGCTGATTTCCATCATTAGGCTGGTGCCTAAACCGTTACCGCAAACCACTGTAATTTTCATTTTCTTTCCCCTTAAAATTATTATCCGAACTTAATACTGAGATTAATAACGCGCAATTACGGACAAAATATCCTGCTGCGTTTTGGCATTAAGTAAGGCTTGTACATCGTTATCGTTATCGAACAACTGAGCGAGTTGAGAAATAGCCTCAATGTGGCTAGTACTGTCTGTCGCCGCTAACACTATGAGCAGTTTTACCGGATCGTTCCCTTCAGCATTGAAAGTGACGCCCTCGGTGATGACGGTTAAGGCCAGAGAGAGTTTATTCGCCCCTTCTTCCGGGCGGGCATGTGGCATGGCAATCCCCGGCCCAACCACGTAATAAGGGCCAATGGCCTCATGGGAGCGATAAATTGCCTCGACATAACGAGCTTCAATGGAACCATTATCAATCAATGGTTGGCATGAAATCGCGATGGCATCACGCCAATCTTTGGCCTGACTGACCACCTGAATGACGTCTGGCGTTAACAGTGTTTTTAACATGATATATATGACTCCCGATGACTGTTAACGTGAGAGTAGATATTTATCGTCGTCATTAATGTGATGAATATCTCATTTGATAGCGCTACCTGATAGCGCTATCAAAATTTGTGATAGCGCTATCATTTGTCACACCATGGGCTTTGGCTATCTCTAAATAAGCCATATACAATGCAATGTATTGTCGAGGGCCAGTGTGGGAAGGTTTTACTCAGGCAAGAATTTTAATTAGGCAGGAAATCAGCATGGAAAAAACGCGCAAGCGCCGTAATACCGGGCGGGTCACTCTATCCGATGTGGCGAATTACGCCGGGGTGGGGTCGATGACTGTTTCCAGAGCGCTGCGAACGCCGGAGCAGGTTTCAGATAAATTACGTGAAAAAATAGAACAAGCGGTTGAAACTCTTGGCTATATTCCTAACCGTACCGCTGGGGCATTGGCATCCGGTCATAGCGATACTGTGGCTGTTTTAATTCCGTCATTAACGGATAAAGCCAGTTCCCGATTTATGCAGGCGCTGCAACAGATTCTGAATAAAAATGAGTTCCAGCTATTGCTGGGTTGTCATGAATATAACCAGCGCAAAGAAGCTGAAATATTGATGACCTTGCTGCAAAGTAACCCTGCGGCGGTGGTGATATTTGGCTCACAGCTGGCAGATAAAACCTATCAATTACTCGAGCGCGCAAACATCCCCACCGTCAACGTCGTCGGTTCTTATTTCAAAGGGGCCCAAATTACTCTTGAGGCGGCTTTTTTTGAGTCGGCCTATGAATTAAGCCGTCATTTATTGGCGCGCGGCTACCATAATATTGGTTTTATCGGCGCGCATATGGATAACCGTCTGCAACGCCAGCAATTGAATGGTTGGCACAAGGCGATGCTGGAGCATTATAAAAATGCCGATCAAACGGTCACCACGCCCGAAACGGCCAGTTTACAGTTTGGCCGCTATGCTCTGACCGAAATACTCCAGCGTCAGCCGGAATTGGATGCGGTGATATGCAGTCATGAAGATATTGCGCTCGGCGTATTATTTGAATGCCAGCGGCGGCTTTTGAAAATTCCCAGTGGTATTGCGGTGGCGTGTTTAGACGGATCTGACAGCTGTGATCAAACTTACCCGACTCTAACTTCAATGCGTATTGATTACAAAAAGATGGGGAAAGAAGCCGGTAAGATGTTGATTGATTTGCTGGATAATGACGAACATGGCGAGGCACAAGAGCCCGTAAGCCAAAGTTTTAGCTATAAATTTGAACTGCGGCAAAGTACCTAAAAAAGCTAACCCAGTATTTTAGCCACCCAACAAAAACGCCAGCACAAGGCTGGCGTTTACTTTGAGCAACTTAACCCGAAGATTAAGAGGCGCTCGCGTCAGCCTGAGCTGATTGAATGGCGGTCAATGCCACGGTATAGACGATATCGTCTACCAGCGCACCACGGGACAAGTCGTTAACTGGCTTGCGCATGCCTTGCAGCATCGGCCCGATAGAGATCAGGTCGGCAGAACGTTGTACCGCTTTATAGGTGGTGTTACCGGTGTTCAGGTCTGGGAAGATGAACACCGTCGCTTTACCTGCAACCGGTGAGTTCGGCGCTTTGGATTTAGCCACATCAGCCATGATTGCCGCGTCATACTGCAACGGGCCATCGATGATCAAATCTGGGCGTTTTTCCTGTGCCAAACGGGTTGCTTCGCGAACTTTTTCTACATCGCTGCCTGCACCTGAGTTACCGGTGGAGTAAGAGATCATCGCCACACGCGGTTCGATACCGAATGCCGCCGCAGAATCAGCTGATTGGATAGCAATTTCTGACAATTGCTCAGCCGTTGGATCTGGGTTAATCGCACAGTCACCGTAAACCAGAACTTGGTCAGGCAGCAGCATGAAGAACACGGAAGACACCAGCGAACTGCCTGGGGCGGTTTTGATCAACTGTAATGGTGGGCGGATGGTGTTCGCGGTGGTATGAACCGCACCAGACACCAGACCGTCAACTTCGCCTTTCTCTAGCATCAGGGTGCCGAGAACCACGTTGTCTTCCAGTTGTTCACGAGCGACCACTTCGGTCATGCCCTTGCTCTTACGCAGCTCCACCAGACGTGGAACATACAGCTCACGCACAGCAACCGGGTCGATAATTTCAACGCCTTTACCTAGCTCAACACCTTGAGCCGCAGCAACACGTTGAATCTCTTCTGGATTACCCAGTAGCACGCAAGTCGCAATGCCGCGCTCAGCACAGATAGCCGCCGCTTTAACGGTACGTGGCTCATCGCCTTCTGGCAGCACGATACGTTTGCCCGCTTTACGCGCCAACTCAGTCAGCTCATAACGGAATGCTGGTGGAGACAGGCGACGTGAGCGCTCAGACGTGGCGCTCAGAGAGTCGATCCACTCACTGCTGATATGGCTGGCAACATAGTTTTGCAGCTTCTCAACACGCTCATGGTCATCTGCCGGAACTTCCAGATTGAAGCTTTGCAGGCTCAGGGATGTCTGCCAGGTGTTGGTATCAACCATAAATACTGGCAGGCCAGTTGCAAAAGCGCGCTCACACAGTTTTTCGATTGGCTTATCAATTGCGTAACCGCCGGTCAGCAGAATGGCACCGATTTCAACGCCATTCATCGCCGCCAAACAAGCAGAAACCAACACGTCTGGGCGGTCTGCTGAGGTTACCAGCAGAGAACCCGGACGGAAGTGTTCCAGCATGTGCGGGATACTACGGGCACAGAATGTCACCGATTTAACGCGGCGGGTTCTGATGTCGCCTTCGTTAATAATGCGTGCATTCAGGTGATTACACATATCAATCGCACGGGTCGCAATCAGCTCGAAGCTCCATGGCACGCAACCCAGAACCGGCAGCGGGCTATTGGCAAACAGCTGTTTTGGATCGATGCTTGCCACACTGGCCTTGGTGGAATCATCAAAGATTTCAGACAGGTCAGGGCGGGTACGGCCTTGCTCATCAACGGGTGCATTCAGTTTGTTGATGATAACGCCGGTGATGTTTTTGTTTTTGCTGCCACCGAAGCTGGAACGAGCCAGTTCGATACGCTCTTTCAATTGGTCTGGTGAATCATTACCCAGCGCAATTACAAACACGATTTCCGCGTTCAGCGTTTTGGCGATTTCGTAGTTCAGCGCATTAGCAAACTGATGTTTGCGCGTTGGCACTAAACCTTCAACCAGAACCACTTCGGCGTCTTTGGTGTTTTCGTGGTAACGGGCAACAATCTCTTCCATCAACACATCTTGCTGGTTAGAACTCAACAAGGTTTCCACATGGTTCATATTCAGCGGCTCAGCAGCAGTGATGCTGGAGTTCGCGCGAATGATAGTGGTGGTTTGGTCAGGTGCATCGTTACCAGCACGTGGTTGCGCAATGGGCTTGAATACGCTCAGGCGCACACCTTTTTGTTCCATGGAACGGATGACACCCAAGCTGACGCTGGTTAAACCAACGCTGGTGCCGGTAGGGATCAACATTATTGTACGGGACACGGCTAAACCTCTTTACGGTTATGCCCTTCGTCCTTGAAGCCGCAGGGTTGTTGGCTACGCTCATGCACCCGAATCACTGACTAGTCGTTGACCTTACAGTCAATAAGCTCATCGGGATTTATTCGCTTGCCGCCTACCTGCAACTCCAATGACTTTGGGGACATCCTTCGTCCTTGAAGCCGCAGGGTTGTTGGTTACGCTCATACACCCGAATCACTGACTAGTCGTTGACCTTACAGTCAATAAGCTTATCGGGATTTATTCGCTTGCCGCCTACCTGCAACTCCAATAACTTTGGGGATATGTCGAAAATGCTTACGCGGTCAGACGGGCTGCGTCTTGCGCGATGACCAACTCTTCGTTGGTTGGGATAACCAGAGCCAGGCGGCTGCTATCTTTGGTGATGGTGCCAGATTTGCCAAAGCGTGCTGCCATGTTGCGTTCGTGGTCAATTTCAAAGCCCAGTAAGCCCAGTTTGTCCAGGGTCAATTCACGCACCATAGCTGCGTTCTCACCGATACCGCCAGTGAACACAACGGCATCCAAACGGCCATCCATCAGCGCAGTGTAAGCACCGATATATTTTGCCAAGCGGTGGCAGAATACATCCATTGCACGTTTGGCATCTGCTTTGGTGTCATAGTTGTCTTCAACATAACGGCAGTCACTGGTCACTTCAGTCAGACCCAACAGGCCAGATTCTTTGGTCAACAATTTGCTGATCTGTTCCATGCTCATACCCATGGCATCATACAGATGGAAAATGATTGCTGGGTCGATATCACCACTACGGGTGCCCATGACCAGGCCTTCTAGTGGTGTCAGGCCCATAGAAGTATCAACACATTTGCCGTTACGCACCGCAGTGACAGAGCCGCCGTTGCCCAAATGGCAAGTAATGACATTCAGCTCTTCCAGTGGTTTGTTCAGAGTTTTTGCTGCTTCCTGGCTCACATAGAAGTGGCTGGTGCCGTGTGCGCCATAGCGACGGATACCGTTTTCTTTGTATAAGCTGTACGGCAGGGCGTAGAGATAAGATTCTTCCGGCATAGTCTGGTGGAAGGCAGTGTCAAAGACTGCAACATTTTTATCAGCCAGATTCGGGAAAGATTTCAATGCTTCAGCGATACCGATCAGGTGCGCTGGGTTATGCAGAGGTGCAAACGGGATGGAATCTTTGATACCCTGAATAACTTCTTCGGTAACGATAGCTGAAGCAGTGAATTTCTCGCCACCATGTACAATACGGTGACCGATAGCTGTCAGCTGAGCAGAAAGCTCTGGTTTTTGTGCCAGAATAGTATTAACAATGAAATTCAGTGCTTCGCTGTGTGCTGCACCAGCACCCAATGCTGCTTCCTGTTTGCCACCATCAAGTTTCCATTTGATGCGGGCTTCTGGCAAATGGAAACATTCGGCTAAACCAGAGAGGTGCTCTTCACCGTTGGTCGCATCGATGATAGCAAATTTCAGGGAAGAGCTACCGCAGTTAAGAACCAGTACTAGCTTACTCGACATGGAAGTACCTATTTATAGTCGTGTTCGATGTTTGTTTTTGACATGACTGATGCTATTAATGCATCAAGGGGACAAAAACAGCGAAAAACACATGGTTAATAAAACGTCAATCTATCCAAAAGCGTAGCGCATATTGGTGTCGACATTAATGATTAACATCATGCGATAGCAAAAAAGCATGATGATAGAAAAATCGCGTAGTAAACGTTAAGTACAAACGTTAATGCCTGGTGGTAAAACCTGCGCGATTTAACAAAATTGATTTAAATGCCGCAAAAAATTGACATATTTAGTGTCATCTTCTAGCGGCCAAAAGGCCGGACTAGGATACCGATAGCGCCGCCTAAAAACAAAATATATTTAACAGACTAATTTTTAGTTTGTGGATTGCAAAAAAAATTTAATCTTTGCTTGTGAAGTTGAGGTGAGCTATGACAACAAAACCTTCTGATACTGTAAGTTGGTTTCAGGTACTCCAGCGCGGTCAGCACTACATGAAGACCTGGCCCGGCGATAAACGCCTTGCTCCGATGTTTCCAGAAAATCGTGTGGCGACGGCGACCCGCTTTGGTGTTCGCTTTATGCCGCCGCTGGCTATCTTTACGCTAACCTGGCAGATAGCTCTGGGTGGGCAATTAGGGCCTGCCATCGCCACGGCATTATTCGCCTGCGGTTTACCCCTACAAGGATTATGGTGGTTAGGTAAACGTGCTATTACACCGCTACCGCCAACATTATTGCAATGGTTCCACGAAGTGCGGAACAAGCTGGCTGAAGCAGGGCAGGCTGTCGCGCCGATCGAACAAACGCCGACTTATCAATCTCTGGCGGACGTGCTCAAGCGCGCTTTTAAGCAGTTGGACAAAACGTTTCTTGATGATTTGTAAAACGAATGACGGGCTATTGTCTTTTATGATGTGTCGTGCGGCATTGTCGGGGAAATAGAGACCGGGGCTTTATTCGCTGCCGGGGCTTTTTATGCTCAGGCTAAACAGCAGCGCAAAATCCCTTGTCAAATCAAAGTATGGCCCAACTCTGTGTGCGATGATTTCCTCATTATTTATGTCTTAGGAGTTTAGTGATGGATATGACAAACGCCCAACGGCTGATTCTGTCGAATCAGTACAAAATGATGACCATGCTGGATCCAGAAAATGCTGAGCGCTATCGCCGTCAGCAAACTATCGTCGAACGTGGCTTTGGTTTGCAGATGCGTGAACTGGACCGCGATTTTGGTGAGATGAGCGAAGATACTTGCCGTACTATCATTAATATCATGGAGATGCATCACGCCCTGCAAGTCTCTTGGGGGAACCTGAAAGACCAGCAAGATTTGGATGAACGCCGTATTGCGTTTCTTGGTTTTGATGCGGCTACCGAATCCCGTTACCTGAGTTATGTGCGCTTTATGGTCAATACCGAGGGCCGCTACACCCATTTTGATTCAGGGACACACGGTTTTAACTCCCAAACCCCGATGTGGGACAAATACCAACGAATGCTGGCTATCTGGCAATCATGCCCGCGCCAATATCATTTGAGTGCCGTTGAGATTTCGCAAATTATTAATGCCTAAAATTATTAATGACTGATAGCGCGTAATGATCGCGACAGAGGTTGACTGACGAGGATGTGCTTGTGGAGTGTAAAGGTTTTCTTTTTGATTTGGACGGGACTCTGGTTGATTCATTACCTGCTGTTGAAAGAGCCTGGATTGGCTGGGCGCAAAATCGCGGGATAGACCCCGTAGAAGTGCTGGAATTTATCCATGGTAAACAAGCTATTACCTCTCTTCGCCATTTTATGCCAGGTGCAAGTGATGCCGAACTTCAAGCAGAGTATTTGGCATTGGAACATATTGAAACCCATGATACTGATGGCGTGACTGCGCTACCGGGAGCAGTATCGCTGCTGGAGCGGCTGAACAGCTTGTCTATCCCGTGGGCTATCGTTACTTCCGGCTCGGTACCGGTTGCCTCTGCTCGCCGTGCTGCGGGCCATTTGCCGGTGCCGGAAGTTTTTGTGACGGCCGAACAGGTGAAACATGGCAAACCGATGCCGGATGCATACTTGCTTGGCGCTGAACGTTTAGGGCTGGCACCGGCGGATTGCATCGTGGTGGAAGATGCCCCTGCGGGGATTTTGTCAGGGCTGGCAGCGGGTTGCCAAGTGATAGCCGTGAATGCACCTGCGAACACACCTAAACTGGATCAAGTCGATTTAGTCCTTAGTTCGCTTGAACAAATTGAGGTCGAAAAGACAGCGAATGGTGCCGTCGTTCGCCGGGTGAAATAATCAGCTTGCTGATATGGGTTCAGTTGATTAATAGGTGCCTTGATGGCACCTTTTTTATGCCGCCTAAATAGAAGTCTGTAGATAGTTAGCCAAAGCTGAAACCTTTCATTATAAAATATCTCACTATTAATGCAGTGACAGGATGGTAAGCGCATAAATTTACAGTCATTATTGATCTCAAACAGCGGTGCCGACTTTATTTAATGTTTTACTGTCAGAGCCGGATATTCCCTTGCACTTTTTGCCAACGAGGCCATTTTGAACAGCGAACTATTGTGGGTGTTGACGCTACTTCTGATAGCTATTGTGCTGTTTACCACCAATAAACTGCGAATGGATGTCGTGGCATTGTTGGTGATTATTGCCTTTGTGATGAGCGGTACGCTGTCGTTGGGTGAGGCCACCAGCGGGTTCAGTGACCCCAATGTGATATTGATCGCGGCGTTGTTTGTAATTGGGGAGGGGTTAGTCAGAACCGGCGTTGCTTATCAAGTGGGTGATTGGTTGGTGAAAGTGGCTGGCCACAGTGAAACTAAAATGTTGGCATTGCTCATGGTTACTGTCGCCGGTTTGGGGGCTTTTATGAGCTCAACCGGGGTGGTGGCGATTTTTATCCCAGTGGTATTGAGTGTTGCTAACCGCATGAAGATTTCGCCGGGGCGGTTGATGATGCCGCTGAGTTTTGCCGGGTTGATCAGTGGCATGATGACACTGGTCGCGACCCCGCCAAACATGGTGGTTAACAGTGAATTACTGCGCGAGGGCATCAAAGGTTTTGGTTTCTTCGGTGTCACACCAATCGGCCTTATCATTCTGTTGATGGGGGTCGGCTACATGTTAGTCGCCCGCCACTGGCTGGGCGGGAAACCGGAAAGTTCAGAAAAAGAGCAGCAATGGAAGCGCCGTACTTTCCGTGATCTTATCCGTGATTATAAACTCACTGGCCGCGCCCGCCGTCTGGCAATCCGCCACGATTCCCCTTTAATTGGCCGTTCTCTCGATGAGCTACATCTTCGCGCCCGCTATGGAGCCAATGTGGTCGGGATTGAGCGCTGGAAACGTTTTCGGCGGGTTATGGTCAGTGCGACCGGCTCGTCTGAACTGCGCGAAAATGATGTTTTGTTGATTGATATGTCTGATTGCGACATAGATTTACGCGAGTTTTGCACCGAGCAGATGTTAGAGCCGATGGTGCTGCGCGGCGAATATTTCTCTGAACAAGCGCGTAACGTCGGGATGGCCGAAGTTTCTCTTATTCCAGATTCCTCTCTGCTGGGAAAAAGTTTGCGCGAAGTGACCTTCCGTACCCGCTATGGTTTGAATGTGGTGGGTATACGCCGCAACGGTAAGACATTGGAAGGTAAACTGGTTGATGACAAATTGCAGTTTGGCGACATCTTATTAGTGATCGGCGACTGGAAACTTATCCGACAATTGCAGCAAAAAACGCGTGATTTTATCGTGCTAAATTTACCTGCTGAAGTTGATGAAGTGGCACCGGCTATCTCACAAGCCCCCCATGCTTTGTTCTGTCTGGCGCTGATGGTGGCGATGATGCTGACCGACGAAGTGCCAAATGTGATTGCGGCGCTGGTGGCGTGTTTGCTGATGGGGCAGTTCCGCTGTATTGATATGGAAAGTGCTTACCGCTCAATCCATTGGCCGAGTTTGATTCTGATTATCGGGATGATGCCGTTTGCACAAGCGTTACAAAAAACCGGCGGGGTAGATTTGATTGTCCGAGGTTTGATGGATGTTGCCGGTGGGATGGGGCCAAGGGTGATGTTGTTGTGCTTATTTGTGCTGTGCGCCACTATCGGACTATTTATCTCTAATACGGCGACGGCGGTGTTGATGGCACCGATTGCCATCGCGGCGGCCCGTGAGATGTCAGTTTCCCCGTATCCATTCGCGATGATTATCGGTATTGCTGCATCTGCGGCCTTTATGACACCAGTTTCATCGCCGGTGAATACCTTGGTATTAGGCCCCGGTGGCTATAAATTTGGTGATTTTATCCGAATAGGGGTGCCATTTACCCTGTTGGTGATGATAGTGAGTGTGATGGTAGTGCCATTATTATTCCCCTTCTAATTTATCCTTCGGCCTTGCCGCTACAGGGGGGTTAGCTGCGCTTACTCACCCGAATCACTGACAAAAATGTCAGTGATTCGGGATTCTTGCGCTGGCTGCCTACCTGTAACGGCAATGACTTTGGATAATTTTATTCGGCAGCTCAAATGTGCTTTTAAAAATCGACTTCAATCCAGTGAATCAAGGCTGATTTCGTCCAGCGACAAGCTAAAGCTGGGGACGAAGACTTCCATAAAGTAATCCATTTCCGGGCTTTGGCGCATGGCGAGGGTTTTCTCTAACCGCGCTTTAGCTTGAATAAACTCATTATTACCGGCGGATAATTCTTCCAAGCATTTTAGATAAGCGCATAGCGCATCAGCTTGTTTAACCAATGCTTTTTCCTCTTCGCTATAATAATGCTCATCCAGCAGACAGCGAAAATCGTGTTGTAACTCGACCGGCAGCATTTCAATCAGTTTTTGTTGAGCAACTTTTTCTATCTTCTTGTATTCATGGGCAATCTGAGGATTGTAATACTTGATAGGGGTGGGTAAATCACCGGTTATCACTTCACTGGCATCGTGATACATCGCCAGCAGCGCAATACGGTCGGCATTGAGATTGCCATTAAATTTTCGGTTCTTGATGATAGCCAATGCATGAGCAACAAAAGCCACCTGCAAACTGTGCTCAGAAACATTCTCAGTGCGGACATTGCGCATCAGCGGCCAGCGGTTGATGAGTTTTAAGCGGGATAGGTGAGCGAAGAAGTGACTCATAGTTTTCTCTCTTTTTTACTTTTTAAAGGTAGAACTGGGGGATAGCATATCAGATTGGGTTTGGGTTGATGTTTGATTTGATCGGATCAGGTTTCGGTTGATATTCGTTCAGTTATCACCTTACCTTCGCGGCCTCAACCGAGCAGAAGGGCAGGCCGGCCCTCCTGCACCTGCGGCTTGCGCGAAATATTACTGCTGTCGCAGTGCCCTCCGGCAGCTTGCCGGCTGTTCGAACCGGGGCTGACTCGCTCCCAGCTCGACAGCCCCTTTCGCCGCGTCCATGCGGCTCATTCGGCCTGCAATCTTTGTCGGTAATATTCCTGATTGCGCTCAAGGTCAAAAAACAATTCAAAACCAAACCCACTTTTAGATTTTGATGTTAAAAGCACATTTGAGCTGCCGAGTGAAGAGCGAGGGCCGCTTGAACAGGAGTGAATCGGCCCGGTCCGTCAGCCGGAACGATGATTGAGGGCACCCACGAAGTGGCAAGCGATACGTGCGCTAGCGCAGGGGATCCAAGGGGGTTACGCGCTTGTAACCCCTTTGGCGATTGAAGCTTCAGAGACAAGGTGATCGCTGATCTTATGTCAACCGAATCAGTCACCAAGGCTACTAACCAAATAAAAAACTAAACCCTACTGGTGGTAGGTCTCCAAAAACCGCCCCAGTTTCCCAACAGCCATCTCCAACTCATCTACGCGTGGCAAGGTGACAATCCGCACATGATCGGGATACGGCCAGTTAAAGGCGCTGCCTTGCACCAACAATACTTTCTCCTGCAACAGCAGATCCAATACCAACTTCTGATCGTCTTTCAGATTGAATTTTTTCTGATCAATGCGCGGGAACATATACAGCGCGCCCTGAGGTTTCACGCAGGAAACACCGGGGATCTGGTTGATGAGCTCCCAGGCGCGATCACGTTGTTCATATAAACGTCCACCCGGTTGGATAAATTCGCTGATGCTTTGATATCCGCCCAGTGCTGTTTGGATGGCATGCTGCATTGGCACGTTGGCGCACAAGCGCATAGATGCCAGCATTTCCAAACCTTCAATATAACCTTTAGCATGCTTCTTCGGCCCGTTCAGCACCATCCAGCCCTGACGGAAACCGGCAACGCGATAAGTTTTGGACAAACCATTGAACGTTACCGTCAGTAAATCAGGTGCCAGAGCGGCAATAGAATGATGCTGAGCTTCGTCATATAAAATCTTATCGTAGATTTCATCGGCGAAAATAATCAGGTCATTCTGACGGGCGATTTCGACAATCTCCAGCAGCAGCTCTTTGCTGTAGACCGCGCCAGTTGGGTTGTTCGGGTTGATAATCACTATCCCACGGGTACGGGGGGTGATTTTACTGCGGATATCATCCAAATCAGGGAACCAACCTGATTCCTCATCACACATATAATGCACGGCCTTACCGCTGGAAAGCGATACTGCCGCTGTCCATAACGGATAGTCGGGGGCCGGTACCAGCATTTCATCGCCAAGGTTTAGCAATGCTTGCATGGATTGCACGATCAGCTCAGAAACACCGTTCCCAATGTAGATATCCTCTACCGTCAGGTCACGCATGTCGCGGGCCTGATAGTGCTGCATAATGGCTTTGCGTGCCGAAAATAGGCCTTTGGAGTCGCAATAGCCTTGGGCAGTCGGCAAATTACGGATCACATCCACCAGAATTTCATCTGGCGCATCGAAACCAAACGGGGCCGGGTTGCCGATGTTCAGTTTCAGAACCTTGTTACCTTCTTCTTCAAGACGCTTAGCTTCTTTTAGCACTGGGCCACGAATGTCATAACAGACGTTGTCCAGTTTGCTGGATTTCTCAATGGGGGACATAAAAAATTGCGCCTTTTGCTGGTAAAAGCGTGTCCTCAGCGTAGAACACGGCAAGGTGTTCAATGTACTCCGACACCGCTGATTTTTGAAGTTCTATGCACATATTTACTGCAAATGACCGCTGGGTGAAAAGCGCTGGGGGGCTTGCGAGTATTTTTTGCTGTTAAACCCGCCAGGTAATGTTCGATTGATGAGTTTGTCTGAAGCTTTTTCTGACATATTTGGGTATCTGCGGGGGTTAACAAAAAATAGGTATCGAGAAAATAAGGCCCTTTTTTTTGCAGCATAAAGATAGAAAAACAGGGTAAATATTGGTGTCCAATCACGCTGAGTTTTAATGGCTCGGATCTGAATTCAACAGTTTATATCATCATACATATATAGCAGGGCGAAAAATGCCAAATTTGTAAATAGGAAAACTATTAAGAAAATCTAATGATAGCCTTACAATGGCTTATCAGTTATCAAATGTTAATAGTTGAAATTACTCAATTAGATAAAAAACCAGATAGAAAAACATTGATATTTTTTAATATTTATCCACTTGCTCGTCTGGATGATTTATTTAAAATGGAATGTTGCCCCCTTATAAATGCCGCCAAAAATCAGCGTTTCTAAAGGAAAAAATCTTCATTTATCGAAGATTTAGCGGTTTCTTATGACCTTATTTACAAACACACACAATTTCGCCAATAGTTTTTTTTAAAAAGAGATAGCGGTAACGAAATATAAGTAAATTTTTTGCCCTACTCGAATGAGTGGGGTACTGTCATACTTAGCGTTGTTCCTTATTGATAGCGCTAATACTTAAACACCAGGGTAGTTTGTAATTAGAATTCAAAAAAGTGAAGAATACACTATGACAAATGCAAATCGTCCGATAATTAATCTCGACCTCGATCTGCTTAGAACCTTTGTAGCTGTTGCTGACTTGAATACTTTTGCCTCTGCTGCGGCAGCGGTTTGTCGAACTCAATCAGCAGTTAGCCAACAAATGCAACGGTTAGAACAGTTAGTGGGTAAGGAGTTATTTGCCCGTCACGGGCGTAACAAATTACTTACCGAACATGGTCTCCAGTTACTTGGCTATGCCAGAAAAATATTGCGTTTCAACGATGAAGCTTGTACGTCACTGATGTATAGCAATGTAGAAGGGTCACTCATTATCGGCGCATCTGATGATACTGCCGATACACTGTTACCTTTCTTGCTAAACCGAGTGGCGACGCTATATCCTCGGCTGGCTATCGATGTGCGGGTAAAACGTAGCCCACTCATTGCTGACATGCTGAGTCAGGGCGAAGTGGATCTGGCGATTACCACAGCCAAGGTCGACACCCATCCTCATGTGATTTTAAGAACATCACCGACACTTTGGTATTGTTCTGCCGATTATCAGTTCCAACCCGGCGAATCAGTACCTTTAGTTGTCATGGATGAGCCAAGCCCATTCCGTGATATGGCAATAGAGTATCTGACCAGGGCTGGTATAGCATGGCGTATTGCTTATGTTGCCTCTTCGCTTTCTGCCATCCGTGCAGCAGTGAGGGCAGGGCTGGGTGTGACCGCCAGACCGATAGAGATGATGAGTCCTGATTTGCGCGTATTGGGTGAAATAGAAGGGCTACCTCGCTTGCCTGAAACCCATTATTCATTATGCAAAGTCAGTGAGTGCGGCAATGAATTGGCTTTGGCTATTTTCGATGCTATGCAGACTGGTCATCAACATGGTGTGCCGTCCGGTGTGGATTTAATGCTAGATTCTGATTATGTAATAAACGATTAAAATTAAGTGTTTGTTTACATAAATAATCATAAGCCCCTTATTTTTGGGGCTTTTTTATTTTCATTTTGACGAAAAACTCTTTTTTATCACGTTCAATTTAATTTCATCAGTAAAACGTCGTTTTATTTTACTTATAGAGATTTCTCTACCGCGTGCAGTAATCCTAAACTTTCTTAAATTGGTGGTTAATATCGCTTTTTTATTAAAATTTATTTTTTATTAAAACTATGTTTCATTATTTTTAAATAAAAAAATACAACCTTTCGTGCCGAATAATTATGAAATAACACTAAAAACGTGTTCTGGATCAAAAAAATACCCCTAGCTAGTGAGTGGAAGAGCCGGTTATTCCTGAGACAATGGTATAGTTATAACGAAACATCCACATTGGTTTATAGGTGTATGTTCTGACTTAACAAATTACTGACTCGATTTAGCTTGCAGGTTCGCACCAATTGTTAAGTAAGATCGTGCACTTGTAAATTAATCTGTAGTTACTTTTGTCAAAGTTGACAAAAGGTTACTGAAAGGAGTAAAAAGCCCACAGTAAAACACTGGCTAAACAGTTGTTAAAACAGTGTGTTTTGTGTGGTTTTTATCCTTCCCTTTGAATCGATGTGGTGCACTAACTGCCAACACAAGAGCAGGATGTCCGACGCCACTTTTGATGAGTAAGCAATGAGTATGTCAACAACCACTGAAGTTATCGCTCATCATTGGGCGTTTGCTGTATTCCTGATCGGCGCTATCGGGCTGTGCGGTTTGATGCTGCTAGGTGCGTTCTTTCTGGGCGGGAGAGCTCGGGCCCGTGCCAAAAACGTCCCTTATGAGTCGGGTATTGATTCAGTAGGCTCCGCGCGTATGCGCCTGTCTGCCAAATTCTACCTGGTCGCCATGTTCTTTGTTATTTTCGATGTCGAAGCCTTGTACCTGTATGCGTGGTCAATCTCTATCCGGGAGAGTGGCTGGATAGGCTTTATCGAAGCAACCATTTTCATTTTGGTGCTCTTGGCTGGTTTGGTTTATCTGGTGCGTATTGGCGCTCTGGATTGGACTCCTGGGCGTTCTAATCGCCGCGTGAGCAAACCGAGCATAGTCAAATACGCCAGCAGTCATCCAGATATACCCAAGAGCTAGGTGTTGTCAGTCGGCAGCAAGCGGATGAATTCCGATAAACTTATCAATAAGTAAGATTGACTACAGGTAAGTGATTCGGGTTAGTACGCACAGCTAACAACCCTGCGGCTTTAAGTACAAAGGGTATAGTGGTCAATAAATACAGCGAGGCATTAACATGGACTATACGCTCACCCGCATAGACCCTAACGGTGAAAATGACCGTTACCCCCTGCAAACTCAGGAAACCGTCAGCGGCGATCCTCTCGAGCAACATGTCCACCGTAGTGTTTACATGGGTAAACTTGAGAATGCCATGCATGACATGGTGAACTGGGGGCGTAAGAACTCTCTTTGGCCGTATAACTTCGGTCTTTCCTGCTGTTATGTCGAGATGGTGACTTCCTTCACTGCCGTACATGACGTGGCGCGTTTCGGTGCAGAAGTATTACGTGCCTCCCCACGCCAGGCTGATTTCATGGTCGTGGCTGGCACCTGCTTTACCAAAATGGCCCCAGTTATTCAGCGTTTGTATGAACAAATGCTGGAACCAAAATGGGTTATTTCCATGGGAGCCTGTGCCAACTCCGGCGGCATGTACGATATCTATTCTGTCGTACAAGGCGTGGATAAATTCCTGCCGGTAGATGTGTATATCCCGGGCTGCCCACCGCGGCCGGAAGCCTATATGCAAGCCTTGTTGCTGCTACAGGAATCTATCGGTAAAGAGCGCCGTCCTCTCTCTTGGGTTGTGGGTGATCAAGGTGTTTACCGCGCCAATATGCAGCCAGAAAGAGAACGTAAGCATGCTGAACGAATTGCAGTAACTAACCTGCGTACCCCTGACGAAATCTAATATTGCCTTTAGGCGTAAGATTTTGGTGCGTAAGTGATTTGTTTTTGGAGAGACCCGTTTTCTTCCAGAACATGTGTGCGGCAAATAACCACAAAATGACACATTCAGTGTGGTGAAAAAACAGTGTGGTGAATAAATAATGACCGATTTAACGACGTCCGATAGCACCCAGCCTGCATGGCAGACCCGCGATCATCTTGATGACCCGGTGATTGGTGAACTGTCGAACCGTTTTGGGCCAGAGGCCTTTGTTGTTCAAGCGACTCGTACCGGTATGCCCGTGGTATGGGTGAAGCGTGAACAATTACTGGAAGTAATGACGTTCCTGAGAAAACAACCGAAGCCGTATGTCATGCTGTTCGACCTGCATGGTGTAGATGAGCGCCTTCGAACCCACCGCCAGGGCCTCCCTGCTGCGGATTTTTCTGTTTTCTATCATCTGCTTTCCATCGAGCGCAACCGCGACATCATGCTGAAAGTGGCACTGTCTGAAAAAGACTTGCACGTGTCCACAGCGACCAAGATTTTCCCTAATGCCAACTGGTATGAGCGCGAAACTTGGGAAATGTTCGGTATTACCTTTGATGGTCATCCTCATCTGACGCGCATCATGATGCCGCAGACTTGGGAAGGCCACCCGCTGCGTAAAGATTACCCAGCTCGTGCAACAGAGTTCGATCCCTTTGTGCTGACCAAGCAGAAAGAGGATTTGGAGATGGAATCTCTGACCTTCAAACCTGAAGATTGGGGTATGAAGCGCGGGACCGAGAATGAGGACTTTATGTTCCTTAACCTCGGGCCGAACCACCCCTCCTCACACGGTGCGTTCCGCATTGTGTTGCAGTTGGATGGTGAAGAGATTGTCGACTGCGTGCCAGATGTGGGTTACCACCACCGTGGTGCGGAGAAGATGGGCGAGCGCCAGTCTTGGCACAGCTACATCCCTTATACCGACCGTATTGAATATCTTGGCGGCTGCGTTAACGAAATGCCTTACGTGCTGGCAGTTGAAAAACTGGCGGGCATTGAAGTGCCGGATCGCGTTAAAACCATCCGCGTCATGCTGTCTGAGTTATTCCGCATCAACAGTCACTTACTGTACATCAGTACCTTTATCCAAGACGTCGGTGCAATGACGCCAGTGTTCTTTGCCTTTACCGATCGGCAGAAAGTATACGATTTGGTGGAAGCAATCACTGGTTTCCGTATGCACCCGGCCTGGTTCCGTATTGGTGGTGTTGCACATGACTTGCCGCGTGGCTGGGAGCGCTTGTTACGTGACTTCCTCGACTGGATGCCAAAACGTTTGGAGTCCTACGTCAAAGCCGCTTTAGAGAACAGCATTCTGAAAGGGCGTTCTATCGGCGTGGCGGCTTACAATTCCAAAGAAGCATTGGAATGGGGTGTGACTGGTGCTGGCCTGCGTGCTACTGGGGTTGAGTTTGACGTGCGTAAATGGCGTCCATACTCCGGTTATGAAAACTTCGATTTCGAAGTGCCCGTCGGTAACAACGGCGACTGTTATGACCGCGTGATGCTGAAAGTGGAAGAATTGCGTCAAAGCCTGCGCATTCTGGAGCAATGTTATAAAAACATGCCAGAAGGCCCATTCAAGGCCGACCACCCACTGACGACGCCACCGCCGAAAGAACGTACGCTGCAACATATCGAAACGCTGATCACTCACTTCCTGCAAGTTTCATGGGGCCCTGTGATGCCAGCTAACGAATCATTCCAGATGGTTGAAGCGACCAAAGGGATCAACAGCTATTATCTGACCAGTGATGCCAGCACCATGAGCTATCGCACTCGGATACGCACTCCAAGCTATGCCCATTTGCAGCAGATCCCATCGGTTATCCGTGGCAGCCTGGTATCTGACCTGATCGTCTATCTGGGCAGTATCGATTTTGTAATGTCTGATGTGGACCGCTAATTATGAGTGATCAAAAAGAGACTCAGGTGAGTAACGAAAGCCAAAATGTGGCAAATCTGGCAGTCAATGCGGCTGAACCGGCAGCCACAATTGAAGCTTTTGAATTGAGTGCTGAAGAACGTGATGCTATCGAGCATGAAAAGCACCATTACGAAGATGCCCGCGCCGCGTCGATAGAAGCACTGAAAATTGTGCAGAAACAACGCGGTTGGGTGCCGGATGGGGCAATTCACGCCATTGCTGAAGTGCTGGGTATCCCGGCCAGTGATGTTGAAGGTGTTGCGACATTCTACAGCCAGATCTTCCGCCAACCTGTTGGGCGTCATGTGATCCGTTACTGTGACAGCGTGGTGTGCCACATCACTGGTTACCAAGGGATCCAGGCCGCGATTTCGAAAAAACTCAGTATTCAGCCCGGTCAAACCACCTTTGATGGCCGCTTTACACTGCTGCCGACCTGCTGCTTGGGGAACTGTGATCGTGGCCCGACCATGATGATCGACGACGATACCCACAGTTACCTGAAACCTGAAGATATTGAGAAGTTACTGGAGCAATATCCATGACAATTCATTCAGGTTTTACCAAAGAGATTGTGCGCACGCCGGAAATGCACCCGCTGACCTGGCGTTTGCGCGATGACAAACAGCCGGTATGGCTGGATGAATATCGCAGCAAAAACGGTTATTTGGGTGCTGAAAAAGCCTTAAAAGGCATGGCACCACCTGATGTTGTTAGCTTAGTCAAAGACGCGGGCCTGAAAGGGCGTGGCGGTGCTGGCTTCTCCACCGGTTTGAAGTGGAGCTTGATGCCAAAAGACGAAAGCATGAACATCCGGTATTTGCTGTGCAATGCTGATGAGATGGAACCGGGTACCTATAAAGACCGCCTGCTGATGGAGCAATTGCCGCATCTGCTGGTGGAAGGGATGCTGATCAGTGCGTTTGCGCTGAAAGCTTACCGCGGTTACATCTTCCTGCGTGGCGAATATATCGAAGCCGCCGTGCACTTGCGCCGTGCGATTGCTGAGGCGACTGAAGCCGGAATGCTTGGCAAAAACATCATGGGCAGCGGCTTTGATTTTGAGCTGATTGTCCATACCGGCGCTGGCCGTTATATCTGCGGTGAAGAAACTGCGCTGATTAACTCGCTGGAAGGCCGCCGTGCTAACCCACGTTCCAAGCCGCCTTTCCCTGCATCTTCCGGTGTTTGGGGTAAACCGACTTGCGTCAATAACGTAGAGACTCTGTGTAACGTTCCGGCCATTCTTGAGCATGGTGTGGAGTGGTATCAGGGGATCACTGCCGGTAAGAGTAACGATGCCGGTACCAAACTGATGGGCTTCTCGGGCCGGGTGAAAAATCCGGGTCTGTGGGAATTGCCGTTTGGTATCAGTGCCCGTGAAATTCTGGAAGATTACGCCGGTGGTATGCGCGATGGCTTGAAATTCAAAGCCTGGCAGCCGGGCGGGGCAGGGACTGACTTCCTGACCGCCGACCACCTTGATTTGCCGATGGACTTCGAAAACATTGCTAAAGCGGGCAGCCGTTTAGGCACTGCATTGGCAATGGCAGTCGACCATGAAATTGGTATGGTGCCGCTGGTGCGTAATCTGGAAGAGTTTTTCTCCCGCGAATCCTGTGGCTGGTGTACACCTTGCCGCGATGGGTTGCCGTGGAGCGTGAAGATCCTGCGTGCACTGGAGCGCGGCGAAGGTCAGCCGGGCGACATCGAGACGCTGGAGCAGCTTTGCCGCTTCTTGGGGCCGGGGAAAACCTTCTGTGCTCATGCGCCGGGCGCGGTTGAACCACTACAAAGCGCGATCAAATATTTCCGGGAAGAATTCGAAGCCGGGATCGCAGCGAAAGACTATGGTAACACCCGAACCATAGCCGGTATTCAACCGAATAACCTATTGAAGCAACGTTGGTAGCCCTGATGAATGCCCCGGCCCGTTTATCCGGAACCGGTCATTCATCCCGCCAGAATTTTTGATTAACGCTTGCCTTATGGCAAGCCACTTGGAAGCATGCTGACTATGGCTACGATTCATGTAGACGGCAAAGAATACGACGTAAACGGGGCCGACAACCTGTTACAAGCTTGTCTCTCCCTGGGACTCGATATTCCTTACTTTTGCTGGCATCCGGCGCTGGGAAGCGTCGGCGCTTGCCGCCAATGTGCGGTAAAGCAATACCAAAACGCGGACGACACTCGTGGGCGTTTGGTGATGTCCTGTATGACGCCAGCCACTGATGGAACCTTTATTTCCATTGATGACGGCGAAGCCAAAGCGTTCCGTGAGAGTGTGGTTGAATGGTTGATGACAAACCATCCACACGATTGCCCGGTCTGTGAAGAAGGGGGGAACTGTCATCTGCAAGATATGACAGTGATGACCGGCCACAGTTTCCGCCGCTATCGCTTTAGCAAACGGACACACCAAAATCAGGATCTCGGCCCGTTCATCTCCCATGAAATGAACCGCTGTATCGCCTGTTATCGCTGTGTGCGTTATTACAAAGATTATGCTGATGGCACTGACTTAGGTGTCTACGGGGCCCATGATAACGTCTACTTTGGCCGCACCGAGAGCGGCACGCTGGAAAGCGAGTTCTCGGGTAACCTGGTAGAAGTGTGCCCGACTGGCGTATTCACCGATAAAACGCATTCCGAGCGTTATAACCGTAAATGGGATATGCAGTTCGCGCCTAGTATCTGCCAACAGTGTAGCGTGGGGTGTAACACCAGCCCGGGCGAACGCTATGGTGAATTGCGCCGTATCGAAAACCGTTACAACGGCAGCGTGAACCACTACTTTATGTGTGACCGCGGCCGCTTTGGTTATGGTTACGTCAACCGCAAAGACCGCCCACGTCAGCCGCAGCAATTGCGTGGCAATGACTGGATCCACCTCAACGCCGAGCAGGCGATGCAAGGTGCGGCGGATATTCTGCGTCAGGCGAAGAAAACCATTGGTATCGGTTCACCTCGCGCCAGTTTGGAAAGCAACTTTGCGTTGCGTGAACTGGTGGGTGCGGAAAACTTCTATACCGGTATCGCCGCAAGCGAGCAACAACGCCTGCAATTGATGCTGAAAGTCCTGCAAGAAGGCGGAGTTTATACGCCGTCACTGCGCGAAATTGAAAGCTACGATGCGGTGCTGATTCTGGGTGAAGATTTGACTCAGACCGGTGCGCGTATCGCGCTGTCTGTTCGCCAGGCGGTGAAAGGTAAAGCCCGTGAAATGGCTGCCGCACAGAAAGTGGCTGACTGGCAGATTGCCGCCATCATGAACATCGGCCAACATGCTAAACATCCGCTGTTTATCACTAACGTTGATAACACCCGTATGGATGATATCGCGGCATGGAACTATCGTGCGCCGGTAGATGACCAGGCTCGCTTAGGTTTTGCCATTGCTCATGCATTGGATGAATCCGCGCCAGCGGTGGATGATTTAGCGAAAGAGCTGAAAGGCAAAGTGGATATCATCGTGCAGGCGCTAGCCGGTGCCAAGAAACCACTGATTATTACCGGTAGCAATGCGGGTAGCGATGCCATCATCGAGGCCGCAGCTAACGTGGCGAAAGCCCTGAAAGGCCGTGGTTCAGACGTCGGTATTACTTTCGTTGCTAGTGCCGCCAACAGCATTGGTCTGACTATGATCGGCGGCGGTTCTCTGGATCAAGCATTGGCGTCATTGACCCAAGGCGATGCAGACAGCGTTATCGTGATGGAAAACGATCTTTATCGCCATGCAGCGCAAGACAAAGTTGATGCAGCATTGGATAAAGTCGCCAACCTGATAGTGGTTGATCATCAGCGCACCGCCATCATGGATAAAGCGAACTTGATTCTGTCAGCCGCCAGTTTTGCTGAAAGTGATGGGACGCTGGTCAATCAGGAGGGCCGCGCTCAGCGCTTCTTCCAGGTTTATGATCCCACCTATTATGACGACCCGAAAAAGCCGGAAAACAACAGCATCATGCTGGAAAGCTGGCGTTGGCTGCACTCCCTGCACTCAACTTATACCAGCCGTCATGTGGACTGGACGCAGCTGGATCACGTGATTGCGGCCTGTGTCGCGGCATTGCCACAGTTGGAAGGTATTGTTGAAGCCGCACCAGATGCCAGCTTCCGTATCCGTGGTCAAAAACTGGCGCGTTCCCCAATCCGCTACAGTGGCCGTACCGCGATGCGCGCAGACATCAGTGTGCACGAACCGCGTCAGCCGCAGGATATCGACACGCCGTTTGCCTTCTCAATGGAAGGGAACAACAGCCCATTGGCTGACCGTCAGCAGATCCCATTTGCCTGGGCACCGGGCTGGAACTCACCGCAAGCATGGAACAAATTCCAGGCGGAAGTGGGTGGCAGTCTGCGCTTTGGTGATCCGGGTGTGCGCCTGATTGAAGCCGGAGAGGGAACACTGGGTTACTTTGATTCGGTACCGGCGGCCTTTACCGCTCAGGCTGACGGCTGGCAGATTGCCCCTTACTACCACCTGTTTGGTAGTGAAGAGATGTCTCAGCGTTCAGATGTGATCCAGCAGCGCATGCCAGCACCTTATGTGATGGTTAATCCTGCTGATGCAGCCCGTCTCGGGGTTAACCTCGGTACGCTGGTGGAATTCAACTGCGCCGGTCAGACTTTGCGTCTGCCAGTGCGTTTGAGTGAAACCTTGGCTCAGGGTCAGGTCGGCTTGCCGCTTGGCTTACCGGGTATTCCGCCGATTATGGTGGGTGCACGCGTTGAGAATCTGCGGGAGGCAGTACTATGAGCTGGTTTACCCCTGAATTGATTGAGATTTTAATCTCTGTCCTGAAAGCGGTAGTGATTCTGCTGGTCGTGGTGACTTGCGGTGCATTTATGAGCTTCGGCGAGCGCCGCTTGCTGGGCTTGTTCCAGAACCGTTACGGGCCAAACCGTGTGGGCTGGGGCGGGTCATTGCAGCTAGTGGCTGACATGATCAAAATGTTCTTCAAAGAAGACTGGGTACCGAAGTTCTCCGACAAAGCCATCTTTACTCTGGCCCCGGTGATTGCTTTTACCTCGCTGCTGCTCTCTTTCGCCATCGTCCCGGTCAGCCCGACCTGGGCGGTTGCGGATCTTAATATCGGTATTTTGTTCTTCCTGATGATGGCGGGGCTGGCGGTATACGCTGTGCTGTTCGCCGGTTGGTCCAGTAATAACAAATATTCTCTGTTAGGGGCGATGCGTGCATCAGCACAAACCCTGAGTTACGAAGTGTTCCTCGGCCTGTCTTTGATGGGCGTGGTGGCACAGGCTGGCTCATTTAACATGCAGGATATTGTTAACTCTCAGGAACACGTCTGGAATGTTATTCCGCAATTCTTTGGTTTCCTGACCTTTGCCATTGCGGGGGTGGCAGTTTGTCACCGTCATCCCTTTGACCAGCCAGAAGCTGAACAAGAACTGGCCGATGGTTACCACATTGAATATTCCGGTATGAAATTCGGTCTGTTCTTCGTCGGTGAATACATCGGTATCGTGACTGTCTCTGCACTGATAGTCACCTTGTTCTTCGGTGGTTGGCAAGGCCCGTTTTTGCCGCCATTTATCTGGTTTGCGCTGAAAACGGCTTTCTTCATGGTGATGTTCATTCTGATCCGTGCATCCTTGCCGCGCCCACGTTATGACCAAGTGATGTCATTCGGCTGGAAAGTTTGCTTGCCGTTGACCCTGCTGAATCTGCTGGCGACTGCCGCGGTCATTTTGTACAACGCTCAATAAGGGGTGAATGAACCATGACGTTGAAAGAGTTAGTGGTTGGTTTCGGCACCCAAGTGCGCAGCCTGTGGATGATTGGCCTTCATGCCTTCCACAAGCGCGAAACCCAAATGTATCCGGAAGAGCCGGTTTACCTGCCGCCGCGCTATCGTGGCCGCATCGTGCTGACGCGTGACCCTGATGGTGAAGAGCGCTGTGTTGCTTGTAACCTGTGTGCCGTCGCCTGCCCGGTTGGCTGTATTTCATTACAGAAAGCTGAGCATAAAGATGGGCGCTGGTATCCGGAGTTCTTCCGTATCAACTTCTCCCGCTGCATTTTCTGTGGCCTGTGTGAAGAAGCTTGCCCGACGACTGCTATCCAGCTGACGCCGGATTTCGAAATGGGTGAGTTCAAACGCCAGGATCTGGTGTATGAGAAAGAAGACTTGTTGATCTCGGGGCCGGGTAAATATCCGGAATATAACTTCTACCGGATGTCCGGTATGGCGGTTGACGGCAAGCCGAAAGGCGAAGCTGAAAATGAAGCCAAACCGATCGACGTTAAAGGTCTGATGCCTTAGGAGCCAGCGTCCATGGAATTTGCATTTTATATTGCAGCATTGGTGGCAGTGGTGGCGACTATTCGCGTTATCACTCACACCAACCCGGTACATGCGCTGCTGTACCTGATTATCTCTTTGTTGGCTATCTCGGCGGTGTTTTTCTCGCTGGGGGCTTACTTTGCCGGTGCGTTAGAAATCATTGTTTACGCCGGTGCCATTATGGTGCTGTTCGTGTTTGTGGTGATGATGCTGAATTTGGGCAATGTCGAGCAACAAGAGCGCGATTGGTTGAAACCGAGCTTGTGGATTGGCCCCGGTTTACTGGCCTTGGTGCTGTTGTCGGTACTGATTTATGCCATTAGCTCGTTAACTCATCAGGGTATCACTGGCGAAATGGTCGATGCCAAAGCGGTGGGTATCAGCTTGTTTGGCCCTTATGTGCTGGCGGTTGAATTGGCGTCAATGCTGCTGTTGGCCGGTCTGGTGGTTGCCTTCCATATCGGGCGTGAACACAAGCCAGGCGAAGTGCTGGGCGCAAGCGATAGCGCGAACGCGAAAAGAAAAACGGAGGAACAAGCATGATCCCTCTACAACATGGCCTGATTTTAGCGGCCATCCTGTTTGTGCTGGGGCTGACGGGGTTGATTATTCGTCGCAACCTGCTGTTTATGCTGATAAGCCTTGAAGTGATGATCAACGCAGCGGCGCTCGCCTTTGTGGTGGCGGGCAGTTTTTGGGGGCAGGCTGACGGTCAGGTGATGTATATCCTGGCGATCACGCTGGCAGCAGCCGAGGCCAGTATTGGCCTGGCATTGCTGTTACAGCTGTATCGTCGCCGTCATACTCTGAATATCGACACAGTCAGTGAGATGCGCGGATGAACCTATTATATTTAACAATTCTGCTGCCACTGCTGGGTTTCTTGCTGTTGGCATTCTCCCGTGGCCGTTGGTCTGAAAATACCTCTGCCACTGTCGGGGTGGGGTCGATTGGTCTGACGGCGCTAGTCACACTGTATGTCGCTGTGGACTTCCTCAGTCAGAAAGCTACCGGGGTTCAGGTATTTAACCAAACCCTGTGGAACTGGATGTCAGTGGGCACTTTCAACATTCCGTTGACCCTGACCCTGGACGGCTTGTCGCTGACCATGTTGTCTGTGGTCACCGGTGTGGGCTTCCTGATCCACATGTATGCCTCTTGGTATATGCGTGGGGAAGAGGGCTATTCTCGCTTCTTCGCCTACACCAACCTGTTTATCGCCAGTATGGTGGTTTTGGTGCTGGCCGATAACCTGATGCTGATGTATCTGGGTTGGGAAGGCGTGGGCCTGTGCAGTTACCTGCTGATTGGTTTCTACTATACCAATCCGGCTAATGGCGCGGCGGCGATGAAAGCCTTTATCGTGACCCGCGTCGGTGACGTGTTCCTGGCTATTGCGCTGTTCATTCTTTACCAAGAGCTGGGTACGCTGAACATTCGTGAGCTGATGGTATTGGCACCGCAGAAACTGGAAATGGGCTCTACCGCCATTACCTGGGCGACGCTAATGCTACTCGGTGGTGCAGTGGGTAAATCGGCGCAGTTGCCATTACAAACGTGGTTGGCCGATGCAATGGCTGGCCCGACCCCGGTTTCCGCGCTTATCCATGCGGCTACCATGGTGACTGCCGGTGTGTATCTGATTGCGCGTACTCACGGCCTGTTCCTGATGGCACCAGAAGTCTTGCATCTGGTGGGTATTATCGGGGCAGTGACCTTGGTGTTGGCGGGCTTCGCGGCATTGGTGCAAACCGATATCAAGCGGGTGCTGGCCTATTCCACCATGAGCCAGATTGGCTACATGTTCCTGGCGCTCGGCGTTCAGGCGTGGGATGCCGCTATCTTCCACCTGATGACCCATGCCTTCTTTAAAGCGTTACTGTTCCTCTCCTCGGGTTCAGTGATTCTGGCCTGTCACCACGAGCAAAACATCTTCAAAATGGGCGGTCTGCGTAAGACTATTCCATTGGTGTATATCTGCTTCCTGGTGGGCGGCGCGGCGCTGGCAGCATTGCCAATCGTCACCGCAGGCTTCTACAGTAAAGACGAAATTCTGTGGGGCGCATTGGCCAGTGGCCATATCAATCTGATGGTCGCCGGGCTGGTTGGGGCATTCCTCACCGCGCTGTATACCTTCCGGATGATTTTCATTGTGTTCCATGGCGAGCCAAAAACCAAAGCGCATCCAGTCAAAGGGATCACTCACAGCCTGCCGCTGATAGTGTTGCTGGTGCTGTCGACATTTGTTGGCGCACTAATAACCCCCCCACTGGCGGGTGTATTGCCAGAGCTTCACTTCGGTGAAGAGGGCAAAATGCCGCTGGAAATCTTCTCCGGCGTGCTGGTGGTGATTGGCATTGCACTGGCCGCGTTCCTGTATTTGGGCAAACGTCAGTTGGTCAACAGCATCGCGCAAAGTGCATTGGGCCGCTTCTTTACGGTCTGGTGGTTCCACGCGTGGGGCTTCGACTGGCTGTACCATAACGTGTTTGTCCGCCCGTATCTGTGGATTGCAAAACTGTTGCAACGTGATCCGCTGAACTCACTGATGAATACCCCGGCGGTGCTTGCGCGCTGGAGTAATCGCGGTTTGACCGTCAGTGAAAATGGGCAGGTGCGTTGGTATGTCGCGTCTATAGGTTTGGGTGCAGTCGTCGTACTGGCTCTGTTGCTTTTCGTTTAATTAGGGACACAAAACGCCATGCTATTACCTTGGCTAATTCTTATCCCCTTTATCGGCGGCTTACTGTCTTGGCAGTGTGAACGCTTCGGTACCAGAGTACCGCGTTGGATAGCGTTACTCGCGATGGGGCTGACATTGGTGCTCTCCCTGCAACTGTGGGTACAGGGCAACTATTCACTGATGAACCCGGCGGGCATCCCGCAGTGGCAGTCAGAATTCACCTTGCCGTGGATCCCACGGTTTGGCATTTCATTCCATCTGGCTTTAGATGGTTTGTCTTTGCTGATGGTGGTGTTGACCGGCTTGCTGGGCGTGCTGGCTATCCTCTGTTCGTGGCGTGAAATTCAGCGCAATCAGGGTTTCTTCTACCTGAATCTATTATGGATTCTGGGTGGGGTCATCGGCGTGTTCCTTGCCATCGACATGTTCCTGTTCTTCTTCTTCTGGGAAATGATGTTGGTGCCGATGTACTTCCTGATTGCCTTGTGGGGTCACAAAGCATCAGACGGTAAAACACGCATCGCGGCGGCGACCAAGTTCTTCATCTATACCCAGGCCAGCGGTCTTATCATGCTGATTGCCATTCTGGGGCTGGTGTTTGTGCACTACAACGCCACCGGTATCTGGACTTTCAACTATGAAGATTTGTTGAAAACCCCGATGTCCCACAATGTGGAATGGTTGCTGATGCTGGGCTTCTTTATCGCGTTTGCGGTAAAAATGCCGGTGGTGCCATTGCACGGCTGGTTGCCGGATGCACACAGTCAGGCACCGACGGCGGGTTCTGTCGACCTGGCGGGGATTTTGCTGAAAACCGCGGCCTATGGTTTGCTACGTTTTAGCTTGCCATTGTTCCCGACGGCCTCGCAAGAGTTCGCACCAATCGCCATGTGGTTGGGTGTTATCGGTATTTTCTACGGTGCGTGGATGGCGTTCTGCCAGACCGATATCAAGCGCCTGATTGCTTATACCAGCGTATCGCACATGGGCTTTGTGTTGATTGCCATCTATACCGGCAGCCAACTGGCTTACCAAGGTGCGGTTATCCAGATGATTGCCCACGGCTTGTCAGCCGCCGGTATGTTCATCATCTGCGGCCAGTTGTATGAGCGCTTGCACACCCGTGATATGCGCCAGATGGGCGGTTTGTGGGGGCGAATCAAGTACTTGCCTGCACTGTCACTGTTCTTCGCGGTGGCCACATTGGGGATGCCGGGTACCGGTAACTTCGTGGGCGAATTTATGATCCTGTTTGGCAGCTTCCAGGTGGTTCCGGTGATTACCGTGATCTCTACTTTTGGGCTGGTTTTTGCTTCGGTTTACTCGCTGATTATGATGCAACGTGCTTATTACGGCGCACCAAAATCAGAAGAGCCATTACCGGGTATGAGTGCAAGGGAACTGTCTATCATCCTGCTGTTAGTGGTGCTGTTAGTGTTGCTGGGGGTTTATCCGCAGCCCATTCTCGACACCTCCCATGCGGCGATGAGTAATGTACAGCAGTGGTTCAATGCTTCATCTATTATTCCAACAACAAGGCCGTAATTCGCCATGACAATAACTCCTCAACAACTGATCGCAATGCTACCGCTGTTGATCGTCGGATTGACGGTGGTGGTTGTGATGCTGTCCATTGCGTGGCGACGCGATCATTTTATTAACGCCACTCTGACGGTCATCGGGCTTAAACTGGCGCTGCTGTCACTTTATTTTGTCGGTCAGGTCGGGCCACTGGATGTCACGCCGCTGATGCGGGTTGACGGCTACTCGATGTTCTACACCGGGCTGGTGATTGTTGCCAGTCTGGCGACCAGTACCTTTGCTTATCCGTGGCTGAACGGCTATCCGGATAACCGCGAAGAGTTCTACCTGCTGGTGCTGATTGCGACCATGGGCGGCATTTTGTTAGCCAGTGCTAACCATCTGGCGTCGCTGTTCTTGGGCATTGAACTGATTTCCTTGCCGCTGTTTGGTCTGATTGGTTATGCCTATCGCCAGAAGCGCTCACTGGAAGCCAGTATCAAATACATGCTGCTGTCTGCGGCGGCATCGTCATTCCTGCTGTTCGGCATGGCGCTGTTGTATGCGGAATCCGGTAACTTGTCTTTCGCCGGTCTCGGTAAAAGCTTGAGTGACTCCATGGTCCACAAACCGCTGATTCTGGCCGGTTTGGGGATGATGATTGTCGGCCTCGGCTTTAAATTGTCACTGGTGCCATTCCAACTGTGGACGCCGGATGTGTATCAGGGCGCACCTGCTCCGGTATCGACCTTCCTGGCGACTGCCAGTAAGATTGCTATCTTTGCGGTAGTGATGCGCTTGTTCCTGTATGCGCCAGCCGCCGACAGTGAAGCGGTGCGTTTGGTGCTGTCACTGATTGCGGTGGCATCAATTCTGTTTGGTAACCTGATGGCTATCAGCCAGACCAACATCAAGCGTCTGTTGGGTTATTCCTCTATCGCGCACCTGGGGTATTTGCTGATTGCGTTGGTGGCGGTACAAACCCACCAGTTGGCACTGGAAACCGTCGGCGTCTATCTGGCCGGTTACCTGTTCAGCAGCTTGGGTGCTTTCGGTGTGGTCAGCCTGATGTCCAGCCCGTACAAAGGCCCGGATGCAGAGTCACTGTTCTCTTATCGCGGGTTGTTCTGGCACAAGCCAATTCTGTCTGCGGTGATGACGGTGATGATGCTGTCACTGGCGGGTATCCCAATGACCTTGGGCTTCATTGGTAAGTTCTTTGTGGTGGCAATGGGTGTGAGCGCCAATCTGTGGTGGCTGACCGGTGCCGTGGTATTGGGCAGCGCCATCGGCCTGTACTACTATCTGCGCGTGACTGTCAGTTTGTTCCTCAGTGCGCCGGAAACATTAGTCCGCGACACACCAAGCAACTGGGCACTGACTGCCGGTGGTGTGGTGGTACTGATTTCCGCGATTCTGGTGCTGTTCTTGGGGGTCTACCCGCAGCCGTTGATTTCGCTGGTGCAGTTGGCTCAACCGCTGATGTAATTCATTGTTAAGTCACTCTAAAAACCCCCTGTTAGCTGAAACGCGCAGGGGGTTTTGTTTTATGGGTGACGGGCACCGCTAAAACTTATCTCAAGCGCACTGATGACCGCCCGCACTCTGGCCGCCCGTTGTACATCCGGGTGAACCACCAGCCAGATATCCACCCAATCTTGTTGCTCTGGCCAGATGCGCACCAGCTCGTCGTCATTATTAGCCAAAAAGCACGACAGCAAGCCAATACCCACCCCTTTACGTGCTGCAGCCCGCAACAATTGCTGAGAATTACTCTCCAGCACCACATGGGGATTTTCCAAGGTTTCACCGCACAAATCTTGCCAGTGGCGCGGCACGGATTGCCGCGGAAACAGCAGCAGTTCGTGACCACGAAAATGTTCACCCCGTTGTGGCTCGCCGCAGCGGGCCAAATAATCACGGCTGGCATACAGGCCCATCTCGATAGTTGCCAACCGCTTGATAACCAGCTCATTATCATCAGGGCGGACACCGCGAATGGCCAGATCGACACTGTTATAAGCAATATCAGAAATATCAATGCCGGTCAGCACCCGCAGAGTAATCTCGGGATAATGCTGGTGTAGCTGCTTGAGGGCGGGCAGCACAAAGGCCTCAGCGATAGTGTCGGTGGCAGCGAGACTCACCATACCTTGTAAGCGGCTATCACTGTTGGCGGCTTTGCGGCCAATACTTTGCGCGGCATTTTCCATCACCATAACTTCAGCCAGCACCTGTTCTCCTAGCGGGCTGAGGGTAAAGGCTTTTGGTGTGCGGATAAACAGCTTCGCGCCCAGAACCTGTTCCAAGGTGGTGATTCGACGGCCGACAGTGGCCTGATCCACCTGTAGCTCATGGGCTGCCTGGCGCAAGCTGCCCTTACGCGCGACGGCAAGGAAGAATCTGGCATCATCCCAATTCATTGATAGCGTCTCTGAGTTGTTGGGTGGGATAGGGGAGGATTATAGCTAACGGCGATTCGGCTGAGAAATAAATGCATCACTCTGATGCATTCTTGCAGATACTGACTTGCCGATGCCCTCCGTATAATGCCCTGTTTTCAATTTGTCGTACTGACAATATCTTGTACTTATCGCGCAGTTTCAGGAGCCAATGATGACTGAGGCATTAACCCGCACCGCACCCGCTAGCCACACGGCGACTACCTATTTTTCGGTGCTATTTTTCATTGCACTGGCATTGACCGCGGCACTACTTAACAGCAGCGCGCCAACACCGCTTTATCCGCTGTATCAGCAACAACTGGCCTTAACCTCGGTCAGTTTGACTATGATCTATGGCGCTTATGCTGCGGGGGTGTTGATTTCACTGTTTGCGGTAGGGAATCTGGCCGGGAAAGTGACAGACCTGCGGCTGATGATTCTGCCCGCGCTGGGCGCGGTGCTGGGGGGCGCATGGTTATTCGCCGTTGCTGGTTCTTTCAGCCTAATGTTTATGGCGCGATTATTAGCGGGGATTGGAACCGGGGCGCTGACTGGCGCAGCAAATCTGGCCTTGATTCGTTTTTGCCCGCCTGATGGCGGTAAACGCGCGGCATTGATTGCCACCTTATCTTTTACCGTCGGACTGGCGTTGGGGCCGGTATTTAGCAGTTTGTCACTGCAAGCCAATTTCCACCCGACAGTGGTGCCGTTTGTTTTAATTATTGTGATGGCTATGACGGCCGCGCTGGGAGTGGCATTTTTCTGGCCCAAGCACGTTGCTGTGGTTATCCCACACTCTACTAGTGGGCCGCGCTCGCAAGATAGCCGCTTGCTCATTGGCCTACGGCTGACCGGCAGTAAATTCTTCCTTTGTGCGGCGGCACTGTTTGTCTCTTGGGCCGTTGCTGCCAGTATTCTGGCGATCGGGCCGGCCATTGCAGAGCAGTTGTTATCAGTCCAAAGCAAAGGGTTATTTGGCTATGTCATCGCGTTATATCTGGTGATTGCCGGTATCTGCCAATTAGTCAGTCGCAATTTGGATAGCCGTTTCTCACTGTACTCCGGCTGTCTGGCTCAAGGGGGTGCTGTGATGGCTTTTGCGGCTGCGGTTCACTTCCATTCATTGCTTTTGGCGGGGATGGGCATGGTGGTGACGGGCTATGCGTTCGGCTCTATCTTTGTTGGCAGTGCCGCACTGGTGAATTTGATTTCACCGCAAGCCAGTCATGCGTGTTTGTTGTCGCTGTTTTATGTCATTGCCTACACCGCCAACTGGGTTCCGGTGTTACTGGGGGTGATAATTGACCGCAGTAGTTTGTTGGTGGCCACCAATACCTTATTTATTGTGGCTGCACCGGTGTGTTTATTCTTGTTCGTCTTTATTGCCCGTGCAGATTTTCCGCGAAATTAAGGCTGTTTAAGGTTGGGGTGGGGTTAATAGTGGATGCGATGACATGCTGAATTTACATAAAATAGAGGCTTATAGATAGCCTCATTAATGGGGCTCATGGTGGCAATGTTATTAAGGTGATATTTATGGGTGTAGTGAGTTATGTTTATCGAGGTATTCATGCTGCCAAAGAGTTAATTAATAATGATCCTAACGATAAGTCTTTTTTAAAGGCAAAGCCGGAAGTATTTAGTGAGAATGAAAGCGTTGTAATTAATAATCTAATTAGTCGTTTAAATAAGGAAGAAAAAGATAAAACTGTCAGTGATAAACTTTCCGTTCCAATAGAAATAGATAAAATGGTGAATAAAAGCAAAGAACACCTTGATTTTTTTCTTTTAAAAGCACAAAAGGATGAAGATTCATGTAGTTATCTTATTGAAAGATCACAGTGTGACTTTGTCGGTGGCATATTAAAAGAACAGCCTGAAATGAGACTGGAACTGGTTAACTTCATTAATAATCATGTTGTTAATGAAGTTATTGGGAAGATTGATTTAACGTATGAGAGAGAGGCTTCTTCATGTTCAAAATCTATAGATCTTGGAAGCCTAATAATAAATGAACTAAAAGACAGTATATCTACATTGGGAGAAACAAATGAAAAAATCAAGTTGCTGGATTCTGTCAGTGGCAATGAACATATTTCTTCTGATTTGACTGCTCATATAAATAAGCATGCTAGCTACAGCGTAGAGCCCGAAATATTTTATCCTCTGATAGTAAAATATTATGAGCACAAAGCCGAAAGTCTGTTTTTACCGTCAATGAAAGAGTTAGAAACTCTCATTCATAGCGTTGTGAATAGAGTCGTCGGACAATTAGAATATACCAAATCACTATCTGATAGCGAGTTGGAAAAAGTGTTGAACCGGCCTACTGGTGCGCGTAATGCAATATATTTCTCTCATTTAGTGTGAATCATGTCACAAAACAAATGTATTGAATGTTGTTCATTCAGTATTTTTGAGATTTAAATCTCAAAAAACACTTTGGATTCAGGTAAACTGCGCAACTTTCACGCAATACACTTTCTCTTTTAACCTTTGTTGCGCAGGTCAATGCTGATGAACATTATTCTGATGATTGCCATTACCACCGGCATTCTCTCTGGTCTCTGGGGGTGGGTTGCGGTCAGCCTGGGCCTAATCAGCTGGGCGGGTTTCCTCGGCTGTACCGCCTATTTTGCCTGCCCACAAGGCGGCTTGAAAGGTTTGCTGATCACGCTGTTAACCTGCATGAGCGGGGTATTTTGGGCAATGATGATTATTCAGGGCAGCCCCTTGCAGCCTGAATGGGCCATCCTTGGCTATGTTCTGACTGGCATTGTAGCGTTTTTGATGTGCATCCAAGCTTGCCAGCAGTGGCTAGCATTTGTTCCCGGCACCTTTATCGGTGCGTGTGCCACTTTCGCCGGTAATGGTGATTGGAAACTCGTCATTGTCTCGCTGTTAGTCGGGGTGGTATTTGGCTATGTCATGAAGAACAGTGGATTGTGGTTGGCGGCCCGGCGGGAGCAGCAAGGGAGGAGTCCTTTGGAGCCTGGGGTTGATATTGATTAGTGATCTAGTTCGGTTGATATGTCCCGAAACCTGATCCGGTATCTATCAACCGAAATAACACCGAATCACAAAAGATGATTTGCTACTTTAACCACAATCTTACGCAGCGGGGCAACCTCTCCCAACGTTCCCATTGGGCGATGTAACTCACCAGGGAACAGCAGGGCGATATCACCGGGAGCCAGTGTTAACAAGGTTTCGGTGGTAATTCCTTCAAACAAACCATAATCTCGCTCGGTATCAAAATCCATCGTCGGGCGCTGGCCTTGCGCTGACGGTGAAGCACCAATCACCTCGCTCCCTTCCAACAGAATATGAATATCAATATAATAACGATGTAATTCAGGGGCTTGCTCATACAAGGGTTTGGACGCGGCAATAATGTGATTTAGGTAAATCTCGCGGCCTTCAATATCTTGCTCGCCTGCGGGCAGATTGACTAAATCCATCTTGCTGATGGCGGCCAGGGTGCGGCGGATAGCATCCGGGTAAAGTGGGTTATTCACCGCGCTTTTCAGTTCATCAAGTATCATAACTATTCCTATATTATTGCGTGTCCATCATGCCGGGCACTTAAGCACAATGGTTGATATTATTTTCTGCTGATGTTGTTTCTTGCTCTAGCGCGGCAATGCAGTGTTCAACAACACCGGCAATGTCTGGCGAGATATCAATGGGAATGATGTCCGGCTCTTGGGCATCTGGTGTTTCTAGGGTCGCGAACTGGCTCTTTAGCAAACTCTCTGGCATAAAATGCCCCGCCCGCCGCTGCATTCTGCTCAACACCAAATCGTAATCACCCGTCAACCACAGAAAGCGAATACTCTGATTGCCTTCACGCAGACGGTCGCGATATTGCTTTTTTAGTGCCGAACACACTAAAAAACCCACTTCATTTTTTTGTTGCAAGCTATACGCCACATCACTTAACCGCTCCAGCCAAGGGGCGCGGTCGCTGTCATTCAGTGGCTGCCCCGATGCCATCTTTTGGATATTGGCGCGCGGGTGTAGATCGTCGCCATCAATAAATTTGGCGTTAAGTGCCAACGCTAGCGCCTGCCCCACACAGGATTTACCGGTGCCGGATACGCCCATCACAATAATGCATTTACCAGACATAACTTTCCTCGGCCGCCGATCAAACTGCAACTAACATCCCACCATCGACAAACAACAGATGACCATTAACAAAATCAGATGCTTTGGAGGACAGATACACTGCCGCACCAATCAACTCTTCCGGGTCACCCCAACGGGCGGCTGGCGTGCGTTTGCATAGCCAATCAGTGAAGGCTTTATCATCCACCAGCGCTTTTGTCATATCAGTTTTGAAATAACCCGGTGCGATGCCATTGACCTGAATGTTGTAACGGGCCAGTTCAACACACATCCCACGAGTTAACATTTTCACTGCCCCTTTAGAGGCGGCATATGGTGTGATAGTGTCACGGCCTAATTCGCTTTGCATTGAGCAAATATTAATAATCTTACCGCGTTGGCGTTTAACCATATAACGGGAGACCGCTTGTGAAACCAAGAATACCGATTTCTGGTTTACCGCAATGACATCATCCCAATCTTTTTCTGGGAATTCGGTAAAGGCATGGCGGCGCTGAATACCGGCATTATTAATTAAGATGTCAATGGCACCAATACTATTTTCTATTTGTGTAATCGCGTCATTAACAGCATCATGGTCAGTCACATTAAATGCGGCTGCATAAGCCACAAAGCCACTGTCGCGTAATTCGGCGACGGCTTTTTCTGCTCGTTCTGCGGTAATATCATTAATTATTATTTCTGCGCCAAATTCGGCCAGACCTTTAGCTAATAAAAAACCAATACCTTGAGCAGAACCGGTAATTAATACTTTGCGGTTTTCTAACGAAAATAAATTCTTCATAGTGAATTCCTGATGGAAATGGCGCTGATTAAGCGACATTATAAAATCAATATTATTGAATAATGACTGCGTGAAAACATGTGCCTATCAAACCGTTTTCCGCCTCACCAAACTGTGACGCAGATCACTTTAAATCATGTTACGGCAAGCTGTTACCACTTACGTGAGCGACATCGCCTTGAAAGCAGCAAAATGCGACTATTTGTGGGGGCTTTGTTCATCTATGGAGGAAAATGCAGATTAACTTATTGATAATAATAGAACTAAATAATAGAAATCATGATTGTTATTGTATTTTAAATCAGTAACATGCTTTTCATTATCTCCGCTAACAGTGCATAATTACTTTTTGCTCTAAATAATTCGAGTTGCAGGAAGGCGGCAAGGGAGAGAATCCCGATGAGCTTACTGTGTTGTAAGTGATTCGGGTTATTGAGTGCCGCCAACGCACATGCAGCTTGAAGTATGACGAGTATATTCTTCCCACACTCTTGTTCCAGGGATATGCCATGAAAAACCAGCGTGTTACGTTACAGGATATTGCGCTACTAGCAGGCGTGACTAAAATGACTGTCAGCCGCTACTTACGCACGCCGGAAAAAGTGGCCCCAGAAACCGGTGAGCGTATTGCTCAAGTGATGGCTGAAGTCAATTACAGTGTTGATTCAGAAGGGGAAACCAGCCTCAATCAAAAAAGTCCAAGAATTGGTATTTTGGTGCCGTCCTTTAATAACCAAATTTTCTCCGATTTACTGGCTGGTATTGAGTCGGTCACTGCCGCCAGTAGCTATCAAACACTGGTGGTTAACTATAATTACAATAAAGAACGTGAAGAAGAACAAATAGTTAATCTGTTGTCTTGCCAGATTTCCGGGCTAATACTTACCGATTCTGAACATACTTTACGTGCGGATAAGTACCTGAATGCTTCGGAACTTCCCGTCGCGCAAGTGATGGATCTGGAGCCACAGTTCAACCGCATTACCGTCGGTTTTAATAATTATCAGGCGGCCTATGATATGACGTCGACACTGCTGGCGAGCGGCAAACAGCATGTTGTTTATTTTGGTTCGATGTCTGATGTACGGGATCGTAAACGTTATCAAGGATATAGCCAGGCAATGATTGATGCCGGGTTTGCGCCGCTCCATATTACGCCCAACAAAGTCTCATCCGTCTCAATTGGTGCAGGAATGTTGGCATTAGCACGACAAATGTATCCGCAAGTCGATGCTATTTTCTGTACCAATGATGATATGGCCGTGGGCGTGTTACAAGAATGCTTGAAATTGGGCATGGCGGTACCAGCAGAGATAGCGATTTCCGGTTTTCATGGGCTGGATATCGGCCAGGCGACCACGCCGGTGCTTGCCAGTGTTACCACTCCGCGCTTTGAAATGGGCAAAGTGGCCGCTGAAATCTTGATTAAGAAAATCAAAAAAATCCCGACAATTGAACAGGTTGACCTGCATTATCGTATTTCACTCGGTGGCACTATTTAATATTTCCATCGCGGCTGAAAGACAGACAAATTATCTATAACTGCCATTGTGTTCTTGAATGGCAGGGATCTTTCCTGGCGATAGCCCGCCATAATACTCTTCCTGGCCATAACAAATAATGCCAATCAATAACATTTTGATTAAGCCATTACATTAATCATTAACGCCAATTTGATTAGCTGAAACAATTCAGCAGGAACAATGATAGGTCGATCACGTTACCGGTAACATGTTTTCTTAACATGATTTACAGTGACCTGCGTCACAAAATAAAACATTGAAAACAGGTCTCATAACGACATTCGCTGAATGGCTCAATCATCCGATATGACTTATCGCCATTCTGGTTTTGATTTATTGACATAATCAGGTACTCGTTATGAAAAACAGCAAGCCATCCTCCTTCAAACAAGCCGTATTGATTATTGCCCCGGTAATGGATTATTTGACGGAGAAGTTGGAACAGAACTTTATTGTTCACAAACTCTTCCAAGTTACGGATACTGCTGAGTTTTTTGCGGCGCAGGGCGTGAATATTAAAGGCATCGTGACCCGGGGGGATATCGGTGTAACCAACGAGGTGCTGGCGTTATTACCCGAAGTACAGATTATCTCAATCTTCGGTGTTGGCACCGACGCTGTGGATCTGGATACCACCCGTGAGCGCAATATCATTGTGACCACCACTCCCGGCGTATTGACCGATGATGTCGCGGACACTGCTCTGGGGCTGATTATCGCTACCTCGCGGCGTATTTGTCAGGCCGATAAATTCCTCCGTGCCGGTCAGTGGCCACACAGCAGCTTGCCATTGGCCTCTAAAGTGACCGGTAAACGTCTGGGGGTGTTTGGTATGGGCCGTATTGGTCAAGCCATTGCCCGTCGCGCAGCGGGCTTTGATATGCAAATTGCCTATACCGATACTGTGCACATCGAAAGTCTGCCCTATCAATATGTGACGGACTTAATCAGCCTTGCCAAACAAAGTGATATTCTGGTAGTGGCGATTTCGGGCGGAAAAGACAGCATTGGCCTGATTGATAAAACTATTTTCGCCGCTATGCCAAATCATGCACTATTGATCAATATTGCCCGTGGCAGTATGGTCAATCAGGATGATTTAATCCGTGCACTGCAACAGAAAGAAATTGGCGGGGCAGGTTTGGATGTTTTTGCAGATGAGCCTAATGTGCCGCAAACATTAATCGAAATGGACAATGTGGTATTACTACCGCATATCGCCAGTGCCACTATAGAAACCCGAATTCAAATGAGTGATATTGTATTCTCAAATATTTATGCTCATTTCTCTGGTGAGAAAGCACCCACCGCCATTAATTACTAATTAAGAAAAATATGAGGGTTAATTAAATTAATCCTCAACTTATTATAATAAAAATAAAAGACTACATCGTGTATTTTAAATAACTGGCAAATTATTCTAATTTGTTAGCGGCATTTCCTACGCTATTTTATGAATAGTATAAGAATTATTCAGCTAGAGAAAGAGGCGTGTTGATATGGACAGTAAGATCCCTAATGCCCGTTGGTTCCGCGTTATTGTGCCAATAATGATTGCTTGTATTATTTCTTTTATGGACCGGGTTAATATTAGTTTTGCGTTACCGGGTGGCATGGAAAACGATCTGGCTATTACCAGCCAAATGGCCGGTTTAGCGGGTGGTATTTTCTTTATTGGCTATTTATTTTTACAAGTACCGGGTGGTCGTATTGCCGTTCATGGCAGTGGTAGAAAATTCATTGCTTATTCCCTTGCCGTTTGGGCTGTCGTTTCGATTCTGACCGGTTTTGTCACTAACCATTATCAATTGTTATTCCTACGCTTTGTGTTGGGGGTCTCTGAGGGCGGCATGTTACCTGTGGTGTTGACCATGGTGAGCAACTGGTTCCCGGAACGTGAGATTGGCCGCGCCAATGCGTTCGTGATGATGTTCGCACCTATCGGCGGTATGTTCACGGCACCTTTATCTGGCTTTATTATCAATGCGTTAGACTGGCGTTGGCTGTTTTTCCTCGAAGGTTCGCTGTCCGCCGTGGTGTTGATAATGTGGTGGTTTGTTATCAGTGACAGACCGGAAGAGGCCAAATGGCTGTCAACCAAAGAACGCGATTATCTGGTGACTGAGTTGGCACGCGAACGGGCGGAACGGATGCTGGATGCGCCAGTGACCAATGCGCCGCTCAAAGCCGTTTTCCTGAATAAAGGTTTGATGAAATTAGTCGCCCTGAACTTCTTTTATCAGACTGGGGATTATGGCTACACCTTGTGGTTGCCGACCATTTTGAAAAACCTGACCGGCGGTAATATGGCCTCGGTCGGCATTCTGGCTATTTTGCCGTTTATTGCTACCACCGCCGGTATTTATGTCATTTCTTCGTTATCAGATAAAACCGGCAAACGCCGTCTGCTGATAATGATTTCTCTGTTCTGCTTTGCGGCCGGTTTGGTGACCTCGGTTATTTTCCGCCACAACGTATTGATCTCTTATCTGGCTTTAGTGGTATGCGGGTTCTTCCTCAAAGCTGCGACCAGCCCATTCTGGTCTATTCCGGGCCGTATTGCGGTGCCAGAAGTGGCCGGTGGCGCACGTGGCGTGATTAACGGATTAGGTAACTTAGGCGGTTTCTGTGGCCCTTATTTGGTCGGCGTGATGATCTTCTTCTACGGCCAAAGTGCAGCAGTTTGTATGTTAGCGGGCTCATTGATTATTGCCGGGCTGATTACCTTAACCTTGCCAAAAGAGTGTGATGTTGAAGTCGCGGCAAAAGGAAAAGTTATTGCTGACAAAGGCTTAGAGAAAGTAAAACGCGCTTAAGCCGGGCAGGTGGTCTTGGCTGGTAACAGCATGGCCGCCTGTGCCTTATCACTGGAGAATCTCATGAATTTACAACAGCAACTCACCCACTGCCAACAGCACCAACACTTGCTGCAACTGATGCATTTTAATCATGAAACCGCCTGGCAGTTGGGCGAAAAAATAAAGCAACAGGCCGAATTACAAGGGGTGGCACTGGCGATTAATATCACAGTGAATGGGCAAACTTTATTCAGCTACGCCATGCCGGGCACCAGCGCAGAAAATGGTGATTGGCTGCGGCGAAAACGCAATGTGGTGGAGTTATTGGGCACCAGCTCCTATGCCGCTGGGCTTATGCTGCAACAGCGCCAAACCTCCCTTGAAGAGCGCTATGGTGTCAGTTTGCGCGACTACGCCGCACTCGGTGGCGGCTTCCCATTGCAAGTTAAGCGGGCCGGCATTATTGGCAGCGTAAATGTGTCCGGCGCGCCACATTTGGATGATCACAATTTGCTGCTACAGGTGCTGGCTGACTTCATGGGCCTTCCGGCGGGCAGTATTGAACTTTTAGCTCCTCTGAGCGAATAAGGAATGGCGATGAACCCGACCCTCACCCGCGTGACCCAGCGTATTATTGCGCGTTCTGCGGCGACCCGTACCCCCTATCTGCAACGAATCAGTGCGGCCAAAGAAAATACGGTTCACCGCTCACAATTGGCCTGTGGCAATTTGGCCCACGGTTTCGCTGCTTGCCAACCGGACGATAAAGTCTCATTGAAAAATATGGTGCGCAGCGATATTGCCATCATCACCTCTTACAATGACATGCTATCAGCCCATCAGCCTTACGAACATTACCCACAACAACTGAAAGATGCGCTGCATGAAGTGGGCGCGGTCGGGCAGGTGGCGGGGGGCGTTCCTGCCATGTGCGATGGCGTGACGCAAGGGCAGGATGGGATGGAGCTGTCACTGATGAGTCGTGATGTGATTGCCATGTCGGCGGCGATCGGCTTGTCACATAATATGTTTGACGGCGCTTTGTATCTCGGCGTGTGCGACAAAATTGTCCCGGGGCTGCTGATGGCAGCGCTGTCATTCGGTCATTTACCGGCGGTTTTCGTTCCGGCCGGGCCAATGGCCAGCGGCTTGTCCAATAAAGAAAAAGTGCGCGTGCGCCAACTGTTTGCCGAGGGGAAAGTCGACCGACATGCTCTGCTGGAGGCGGAGTCAGCCTCTTATCACAGCGCGGGAACCTGCACATTTTACGGTACCGCCAATTCGAATCAGATGGTGATGGAAGTGATGGGGCTACATTTGCCCGGTTCCTCCTTTATCCAGCCCAATACTCCACTACGTGATGCGCTGACCGCCGCTGCGGCACGACAAGTCACGCGCTTGACGCAAACCAGCGGCAATTATCTGCCGGTCGGCCAATTAGTGGATGAAAAAGTGGTGGTGAATGGCATGGTGGCGCTGCTGGCAACCGGCGGTTCGACCAATCACACCATGCATTTGGTGGCGATGGCGCGTTCGGCAGGCATTATCATTGATTGGGATGATTTTTCCGAATTGTCGGAAGTGATTCCGCAGTTATGTCGCATTTATCCTAATGGCCCGGCGGATATTAACTATTTCCAGGCCGCTGGCGGGGTAGCATTGTTGGTAAAAGAGTTATTGCAAGGCGGTTTGCTGCATGAAGATGTTCACACGGTGGCTGGTTTTGGCCTGCAACGTTACACGCAGGAACCTTATCTGGAGGAGGGGCAGTTGCAATGGCGTAGCGGGCCAGAGTGCTCACTGGATGACAGCGTGATTGCCAGTATCACCAAACCTTTCTCGCCCCATGGCGGCACCAAAGTATTGAGTGGCAATCTGGGGAGAGCAGTGATGAAAACCTCGGCAGTGCCGCATGATCATCAGATTATTGAAGGGCCAGCCGTGGTGTTTGACAGCCAACATGATGTCGGGCCAGCTTTTGAATCCGGTGCGCTGGATCGCGATTGTGTGGTGGTGGTGCGCTATCAAGGGCCACGGGCTATTGGTATGCCGGAGTTGCATAAACTGATGCCGCCGCTGGGGGTATTATTGGATCGTGGTTTTAAGGTAGCGTTAGTCACCGATGGCCGTTTGTCTGGCGCATCCGGTAAAGTGCCGTCAGCTATTCATGTCACACCAGAAGCGTATTGCGGTGGTTTACTGGCGAAAATCCGCAATGGTGACCGGCTGCGGGTCGATGGTGTCAGTGGGGAGCTTTCGCTGCTGGTGGATGAAGCCGAGCTGGCAATCCGTTTGCCCACAGCCCCGGATATCTCGGCTTTCCATGTGGGATGCGGCCGTGAGTTGTTTGGTGCTTTGCGAGAACAATTGAGCGGCGCGGAGCAAGGAGCGTGCTGCATCCGTTTCTGATGGTTTGTGAGTGGCAAAAGGGGCTTCAATTCCCCTTTTTGCACTCAAAATATTTGCTATACAGATTAATCCTGAAAATTCCTATCCCGCCCTGAATCAATACCGCGCTGACTATTTTCGACTAAGCTTAAAAAATGCACTTTTTTCACTCATGGAGAATCTACATGAACCGAGATAAAGAACAGCAAACTTCGCTGGACGACGATCTGACTATGCTCACTGATACGCTGGAAGAAGTGTTGCGCGCCTCGGGCGATGCGGCTAATGAAAGCTATAAGGAAATCAAAGCTCGCGCGGAAAAAGCCCTAAAGGAGGTTCAATACCGTTTGAGTGGCCGCAGTAAATGCTATATCAAACGGGCGAAAACGCTCGCGTGTTGTACTGATGATTATGTGCGCGACAAACCTTGGTGCAGTGTCGGGATTGGGGCGACCGTCGGGCTGGTGGTTGGGCTATTGCTGGCGCGACGTTAAACAGGCTAAACCATATAGAGGGTGTTGTTATTTGCACCCTTTCCCTCTATTAACTCCCTCTATTAACTCCCCCTATTAAGAGGTAAAGATTTGCGTCGACATCAAAGATTAGTGTGATAACTCACAATAACTTTTCAATCTGACTTTTCTTATTATTCACGGCCCGTATAATCCCACTCTTTCTGTTGATTTGCCGAGGTGGTCGTGAAGCAACTTTCTGGTTTGTTGGGTGAATTACGGCAAAAGTTACGCGCCGGCTTCCCTGACCAGGCGGGTATTCGGCAAATTACCTTGCCCGCACCGGGGCAGGTGGGTAATCAATTGCTTGAGTGGCTTGCCGCACAAGACCATTTTCCTCAATTCTATTGGTATCATCGCGATGGCCATGAAGAGGCGGCGGTCTGTGGTCAAACCCGGCAATTTAACGATGCGCAAGCGGCGGACCAATTTATCCGGCAGCATGGTATTATCCAACAAAATAGTGCAGTGACAGGGTTACGCATTTGGGGGCTGAATGCGTTTGAGCCGGTCACTATTATTGTTGAAACAGCACATATTGTCGCGCCCGCCGCTGAAGCCCCGCAGCAAACCCAGACCAGTTTCTTGTTTTTACCGCGCATTGAAATTTTGCGGCGCGGTAATCATACCCATTTGACCCTTAATCTGGTGAGTGACTATTCCCTCGCGCAAGACGCACTGCTCGCCATCGCTTTTATTGACCAATTGGTTGCCGCCAAGCCCCTGCCCACATTGGACGTGGTAGTTGAAGATGCCAGCCATATGCCGGAATACCCACAGTGGAGCCGCCTTATTGAGCGGGCATTGGGCGATATTGAGCAGCAAAAAATGGAGAAAGTGGTGCTGGCGCGGGCGACCCGCTTGCAACTGGATAAACCGCTCTCTTGCACGGCTTTTATGGCCGCCAGCCGCCAGGTCAACCACCACTGTTTCCACTTTATGCTGCGTTTTGATGATTCGCGGGCATTTTTGGGTTCCAGCCCTGAGCGCCTGTATTTGCGCCAGCTTCACCACCTGGAAACAGAAGCTTTGGCGGGCACCGCGTCAAACGATGACGACACCGCGCAAGCCGCTGAGTTGGCTGATTGGTTAATGCATGATGAAAAAAATCAGCGCGAAAATTTGCTGGTGGTCGATGATATATGCCAGCGCTTACAAGGCGGGGTAGTGGCGGTGGATGTGATGCCACCAGAAATCATCCGCTTGCGAAAAGTGCAACATTTGCGCCGCCGTATTCATGCGCAGCTTAACCGCGCCAATGATGCTGATTGCCTACAGCGACTGCAACCGACGGCAGCGGTGGCTGGGCTGCCACGCAATGTTGCCCGCCAGTTTATTAGCGAAAATGAGCCTTTTTCTCGTGGCTGGTATGCCGGTTCGGCGGGCTATCTTTCCCTGAAACAAACCGAATTCACGGTGACATTGCGTTCGGCATGGCTGGAAGAGAGACAAATTCATCTGTATGCCGGTGCCGGTATTGTCGCCGGTTCGGATGCTGAGCAGGAATGGCAGGAAATTAACAATAAATCGGCGGGGTTACATACCTTGCTGACTAATAATTATAATCCTAAAATAGAGTAAATAACCGCACTTACCATGTGGTCGAATGATGGCTCCTATGGCGGTTTTGGGTAGATAACGATAAAAATTTTACTATTAATCAGTCACTCCGGGCTTTTTCAGAGGAAAACATCTTCCTCATGCTGATTATCTGGATCGCAGTGTCTGTTAACTGACTTTTGGGCGAACCATGTCGACAAGCGTTTTTAACCGTCGTTGGGCGGCATTGCTACTGGAGGCGTTAAGTCGCCACGGTGTGCGTCATATTTGTATTGCACCGGGTTCCCGTTCGACACCGCTAACCTTAGCGGCGGCGGCCAATCCCTCACTGGTTTGCCATACCCATTTTGATGAGCGCGGCTTAGGGCATCTGGCATTAGGGTTAGCAAAAGCGTCAACTGAGCCGGTGGCGGTGATTGTCACGTCCGGCACGGCAGCGGCCAACCTTTATCCGGCCTTAATTGAAGCTGGATTGACCGGTGAGCGCCTGATTTTATTGACCGCCGATCGCCCGCCGGAATTGATTGATTGTGGTGCTAATCAGGCCATTCGTCAGCAAGGGCTGTTTGCCAGCCACCCGACGGTCAGCCTTAATTTACCCCGGCCAACACCGGATATTCCCGCCCGTTGGCTGGTTTCCACTATCGACAGTGCCATGGCGCAATTACACCATGGCGGGCTGCATATTAACTGCCCGTTTGCTGAACCGCTGTATGGCGGCGATGAGCAACTTTATGCTGACTGGTCTGCGACCTTGGGGGACTGGTGGCAAGATTGCCATCCTTGGCTGCGCCAATCCGGTTATTTGCCGCAAATTCAGCAAGCTGACTGGTTTGTCTGGCGTCAAAAGCGCGGGGTTATTATTGCCGGGCGCATGAGCGCAGAAGAGGGGGAACAGCTAGCGGAATGGGCAGAATTACTCGGCTGGTCATTGATTGGTGATGTGCTCTCACAGACCGGCCAGCCGCTACCTTGTGCGGAGTTGTGGCTCCAGGATCCCGATGCGCAGCGCGTGCTGGCGCAGGCGCAGATTGTCTTGCAGTTTGGCAGCAGCCTGACCGGCAAGCACCTGTTGCAATGGCAAGAGCAATGCCAGCCGCAAGAATACTGGCTGGTCGATAACTTACCGGGCCGCCTTGATCCCGCGAATCATCGTGGGCGCAGAATTATTTCTCCGGTGAATGAATGGCTGAAGCAACACCCGGCACAGCGCCGCACCCCTTGGGCTGGCGAACTTATTTTATTGTCGGAAAACGCTCATGCTCATGTCGCTGAGGCGCTGAACGAACAATTCAGTGAGGCGGCGGTGGCCCATCTGCTGGCTGAATTATTACCCGAAAATGGGCAGCTTTTTGTCGGTAACAGCTTGATTGTCCGCTTGATTGATGCACTTGGTCAATTACCGGCGGGCTACCCGGTTTACAGCAACCGCGGTGCCAGTGGCATTGATGGTTTGCTGTCGACCGCCGCCGGTGTCCAGCGCGCCACCGCCAAGCCGACGCTGGCTATTGTCGGGGATTTATCCGCCCTCTATGACCTTAATGCGCTGGCCTTATTGCGCCAAAGTTCCGCCCCCATGGTGTTGTTGGTGGTGAACAATAATGGCGGGCAGATTTTCTCTCTGCTGCCAACCCCAGAGGCCGACCGCCAGCGTTTTTATTGCATGCCGCAAAATGTGAGTTTTGAGCATGCCGCCGCGATGTTTGGTTTAGGTTATGCCCGCCCAGAGAGCTGGCTGATGCTCCAGCAACAGGTAGAACAATGCTGGCACCACGGCGGTGTCACACTGATTGAAATACAGGTGCCGCCGAGTCAAGGGGCAGAAACCCTGCAACAACTGGCGCAACAGGTGGCCCAATTATGACGCTGGCATGCCGGAAACTCAGCCCGCATTCCCAATCTTCGGCGCAGCAATATAGCGGGCCGTGGCTGGTATGGCTGCATGGTTTGTTGGGAAGCGGCGAGGATTGGCTGCCCGTTGCACAATTATGCGGCGACATTCCCTCACTGCTGGTCGATTTGCCGGGCCATGGCAAATCGGTGGCCCTGACCACCCGTGGCTTTGAAGATATCAGCCGCCAGTTAAGTGAAACATTGCAAGCTAATGGCATTCGCGAATATTGGCTGGCGGGCTATTCTTTAGGCGGCAGAATCGCGATGTTTCATGCGGGTTATGGCAACCCTGTTGGCTTGCAAGGGCTATTGGTCGAAGGGGGCAACCTTGGGCTGGAAAGTGATGAGCGGCGAGAAGCGCGCTTTCAGCAAGATAGCCAATGGGCAGAGCGCTTTCGCCATGAACCTTTGCCACAAGTGCTCACCGACTGGTATCAGCAGGAGGTATTTGCTGACTTAGCGCCACAACAGCGTGAGCAATGGGTGGCGGTGCGCGCCAATAATTATGGCCCAGCGGTGGCTGATATGCTGGAAGCCACCTCACTTGGGCATCAGCCTTGGTTGCTACCGGCGCTGCAACAGCTTCGCGTCCCGTACACTTATCTGTGTGGTGAGCGCGACCACAAATTCCAGCAATTAGCTCATCAATATACATTGCCATTACGAACACTGGCCCGTGCCGGACACAATGCTCATCGGGCGAACCCCGGCGCATTTGCTGCACAGGTGCTGTCGTTTTTGTCGCAGTCTTCATATTTATCATTTACCCGTTAAAGGAATGCTTATTATGCTTTATCCGAGCGAAGAACAACTGTACGCCGCGATTGACTGGCAGGATTGCTCCGCCGGATTTGAAGATATTCGCTATCACAAATCCAGTGATGGGATCGCCAAGATCACCATCAACCGCCCTCATGTGCGTAATGCATTCCGCCCATTGACGGTGAAAGAAATGATTCAGGCGCTGGCGGATGCTCGTTATGATGACAATATCGGCGTCATCATTTTGACTGGCGAGGGCGACAAAGCTTTCTGCTCCGGTGGTGATCAGAAAGTTCGTGGCGACTACGGCGGCTATCAGGATGCCAGCGGGACTCATCATCTGAATGTGCTGGATTTCCAGCGCCAGATCCGCACCTGTCCGAAACCTATTGTAGCAATGGTTGCCGGTTATTCTATTGGCGGCGGGCATGTATTGCATATGATGTGCGACCTCACTGTGGCGGCTGATAATGCCATTTTTGGTCAGACCGGGCCAAAAGTCGGTTCATTCGACGGCGGCTGGGGTGCGGCCTATATGGCGCGCATTGTCGGCCAGAAAAAAGCGCGCGAAATCTGGTTCTTATGCCGCCAGTATGATGCTAAACAAGCATTGGATATGGGGCTAGTGAATACCGTGGTGCCCGTCGCTGATCTGGAAAAAGAGACAGTGCGCTGGTGCCGTGAAATGCTGGAAAACAGCCCGATGGCACTGCGCTGCTTGAAAGCGGCATTGAATGCCGATTGCGATGGTCAAGCGGGCCTGCAAGAGCTGGCGGGCAACGCCACCATGCTGTTCTATATGACCGAGGAAGGTCAGGAGGGGCGCAATGCATTTAATGAGAAACGCCAGCCAGACTTCAGCAAATTCAAGCGTAATCCGTAATGCGCGCGGCCACACTCTACCGCTATAGCATCCCGATGGAAGCGGGGGTGATACTGCGCCATCAGCGGCTAAAAAGCCGCGATGGATTGTTGGTTAAATTGCAGCAAGGCGAGCAGACCGGCTGGGGGGAGATTGCGCCCTTGCCGGAGTTCAGTCAGGAAACCTTGGCAGAGGCGCAAGCTGGTGCTATCACCGAGTTACAGCGCTGGGTCAATGGCGAACAGCCGGAACTCAGCGTATTGCCTTCCGTGGCCTTTGGCCTCAGTTGCGCGCTGGCGGAGCTTGCAGAATTATTGCCGCTGACGGCGGATTACCGCAAAGCTCCGCTGTGTACTGGTGATCCAGACGAGCTGTTTGCCGTGTTACAGGCTTTGCCGGGCGAGAAAGTCGCCAAGGTGAAAGTCGGGCTGTATGAAGCAGTGCGTGATGGCATGATTGTCAATGTGCTGCTGGAAGCCTTGCCGGATTTAACCTTGCGATTAGATGCCAATCGCAGTTGGACACGTGCTAAAGCCGAGGGTTTTGCCAAGTATGTGAACCCCGAACTGCGCTCCCGCATTGCGTTTTTGGAAGAACCCTGCAAAACCCGCGCCGAATCCCGTGAATTTGCCCGTGACACTGGCATTGCTATCGCCTGGGATGAAAGTGTGCGCGAGGCGGATTTCAAGGTAGAAGCCGAGCCCGGTGTGGCGGCGATTGTCATCAAACCGATGCTGGTGGGCAGTATCGCCCGCTGCCAGCAATTGGTGCAGCAAGCGCATCAAGCGGGGTTGGTGGCGGTTATCAGCTCGAGCATTGAGTCGAGTTTGGGATTGACTCAACTGGCCCGACTGGCGGCTTGGTTAACTCCAGCAACCGTGCCGGGGCTGGACACCTTGAACTTGATGCAAGCGCAAGTTGTTCGTCAGTGGCCGGACAGCGCTCTGCCATTGGTGACAACCGATCAACTGGACGTGCTATGGCACCGCTAGAGGATTGGCTTGGGGGGAATTTATTTCCATGGCAGCACTGGGCCAATCTGCAACCTCGGGCGACAGCTATTCGTTCGGGGTCGCAACGGATCAGTTGGCAACAATTAGCCACTGAGATTGATAATCTGGCGGCGGGGTTTCAACAGCAGGGGGTGATTCCCGGCTGTAGTATCGTGCTGCGGGGCAAAAACAGTGATTCACTGCTGCTGGGCTATTTGGCGGCCTTGCAGTGCGGCGCGCGCGTTTTACCGCTCAATCCGCAATTACCCGAGCCATTGCTAGCACAACTCCTGCCGCAGTTAGCTATTGATTTTATGCTGAATTTTTCCGAACCGCTGCCCGCGCAACTCAGCTTCATCCCGTTGGATTTCAATACTGAACCTGGCGCGCCAGACTTTGTGAACTGGGATAGCCAACGGCTGGCGACCATGACACTGACCTCTGGTTCCTCTGGCCTACCCAAAGCGGCGGTACACACATTGGCTGCCCACCTTGCCAGCGCTCACGGCGTATTACGATTGATGAATTTTACCGCTAATGACAGTTGGTTGCTGTCATTACCGCTGTTTCATGTCTCGGGGCAGGGCATTGTTTGGCGCTGGTTAAGTGCTGGCGCGGGCTTAGTGATGCAAGCGGGGATGCCGCTATCTGACGCGCTGGTTGGGTGCAGCCATGCTTCACTGGTGCCAACCCAACTTTGGCGTTTGTTGGCGAGTGCAGACCAAGCGCTCACCTTAAAAGAAGTGTTGCTGGGGGGCGCGACTATTCCAACTGCGCTGACCGCGCAAGCTGAAGCCCGTGGGGTTCGCTGCTGGTGCGGTTATGGTCTGACGGAATTAGCCTCGACGGTGTGTGCTAAACGCGCGGATGGTTTAACCGGCGTGGGTATCCCGCTAGAAAGGCGGCAAGTGAAGCTGGTTGACGGTGAAGTGTGGGTGAAAGCAGATTGTCTGGCCGCCGGTTATTGGCGACAGGGTCAGTTGCAACCCATAACCGACAGCGATGGTTGGTTCCATACCCGTGACCGTGGTGAATGGCAACAAGGCGAACTGCGGATTCTTGGGCGGTTGGATAATCTGTTTTTCAGTGGTGGCGAGGGTATTCAACCCGAGGATATTGAACGCGTTTTGTTGCAGTATCCGGGGGTGCAGCAAGCTTTTGTTATTCCTGTCGCGGACACAGAATTTGGTCAGCGGCCCGTGGCGGTGATTGATGCTGATGAGGCGGTGGATGATGCCGTTTTAGCGAACTGGTTAGCGCCGCAGTTGGCAATATTCCAGCGCCCGGTGGCCTTTTACCGCTTACCGGTGGAGCTTAAAAATGGCGGGATTAAGATCTCGCGGCGGAGTGTGGCTGATTGGGTGGTTACGTTGAATTGAATTCAATGGGTGATTGGGTTAATTGGGTTCGGTTGTTAAAACTTCACGGCTCACTTAATCTCCATCGCCTCAACCGCCAAAGGGGTTACAAGCGCGTAACCCCCTTGGAACCCCTGCGCTGGCGCGAAATATTGCCCTGCGGGTAAACCTCCTGCGTCTTTCGGGCTGACGAGCCAGCGCGATGGGCGTCCTTGCCCGCTCACTCTACCCTCCTCCTTGTCGGCAATATTCCTGATTGCGCTTCAACGTCAAAAGCCAAAAGCCAATTCAAAACCACGGTTTTAGGTTTTGACGTTAAAAGCACATTTGAGCAGCCGAGTGAAGAGTGTAGCAAGGGAAATCCGGCATGGACGCCGGATTTAGGCGTCACGCGGAGAGACCCGCGACAACACTGCGAAGCTGTTTTGAACAACGCTTGCGTTGGCCCGGAGGGTAGCCTCGAAGAGGCTATAATAGCCGTCCCGTCAGCGAAATGATGAGTGAGGGAATCCACGTAGTGGACAAGCGATACGTGCGCAAGCGTGGGATTGTCAAGGGTGTGCGCTTACACACCCTTGACCGGTTGAGGCTACGGAGGTTAAGTAAACTCAGTTGCTTTAACAACCGAACCCGACTACCTAATTAACAACCGCCCCCTCTGACCTAATAGTAATAAACAAAAACGCTAATTTAACCCAAGAGCCTTCTTCACACCGTCACCATAATCAGGGTGAACTTGTGTAAATAATGCTACCTGACGGCGTTGAATTTCCTCAGGAACTTGTGATAACTCACCGGCAATACGGGCGAACATCCGCTGATGCTCCTCTGCACTAAGTAAGTTGAATAGCGCCCGTGGCTGAGAGAAATAATCAGTATCTTCACGGTGATTCCAGTGATCTGCGGCCCCTTCCAGCGTTAATGGTGGCTCACTGAAATCAGGTTGTTCCTGGAATAAACCAAAACTGTTTGGCTCGTAAGTTGCCCCATTGCCACTGTTACCATCAACGCGCATAGCGCCGTCACGGTGATAATTATGGAACGGGCATTTGGCACTGTTCACTGGGATTTGATGATGATTCACCCCTAAGCGATAACGCGCGGCGTCACCGTAGGAGAACAGACGGCCTTGCAACATACGGTCAGGAGAGAAACTTACCCCCGGCACCACGTTGGCAGGGTTGAATGCGGCTTGTTCTACTTCAGCAAAATAGTTTTCTGGATTGCGGTTCAGTTCGAAGAAACCGACATCAATCAGCGGATAATCGCCGTGCGGCCACACTTTGGTTAGGTCAAATGGGTTATACGGGGTTTGTGATGCTTCATGCTCTGGCATCACCTGAATTTGTAGGTTCCAGCGCGGGAAATCACCGCGTTCGATTGCTTCATACAGATCACGTTGGGAGCTTTCACGATCGGTCCCAACCAGTTTTTCAGCCTCATCATCCATCAGGTTTTCAATGCCTTGCTGGCAGCGGAAATGGAATTTAACCCAAAAACGCTCATTGGCGGCATTGATAAAACTGAAGGTATGACTGCCGAATCCGTGCATATGGCGATAAGATTTTGGTAGGCCGCGGTCACTGAAATCAATAGTGAGTTGGTGCAGAGATTCAGGAAGCTGGGAGAAGAAATCCCATTTATAAGTCGGGTTGCGCAGGTTGGTACGCGGGTCGCGTTTCACGACGTGGTTCAGATCCGGGAATTTCAATGGGTCACGTAAATAGAATACCGGTGTATCATTGCCGACCAAATCCCAATTGCCTTCCTCGGTGTAATATTTCATCGCAAAGCCACGAATATCACGTTCGGCATCGGCGGCCCCGCGCTCGCCCGCCACGGTTGAGAAACGCACAAACATTTCAGTTTGTTTGCCTATCTCGGCGAAAATTTTTGCGCGCGTATATCGGGTGATGTCGTGAGTGACAGTAAATGTACCGTAAGCGCCAGAACCTTTAGCATGCATGCGGCGTTCAGGGATAACTTCACGATCGAAATGGGCGAGTTTTTCCAGGAACCAGACATCTTGCAGTAACATGGGGCCACGTCGGCCAGCAGTGACGACATTATTATTATCAACGACGGGGGCGCCAGCTGCAGTGGTTAATCCTTTCTTTTTGCTCATCATTTTCTCCAGTATTGCTGTTGAATTGATTGCTTGTCGGGTGTTTTAAAGCATTACATTTCGCCAAAAGCCTGATTGGTAAAATAATAACTTAAACAACATCAGCGAGTTATTCCTTGATCTCCACACTAGTTGTAGCCTTATTAGCGGCATTCAGCAAATAGGCACGCCTTATCGTTATCATTGTTTGCATAAGCCACTTTAATGGCATAATGATTTACAATCATTTGAAATACTGTGGTATTTAATCGGTTTTTCCGTGTGTTCATGCTATTTTTTTCGGTTAAACTCGGTACAGGAAAATCTGTCGGCCAACAGTAGGTCACGGGTGACATCACGAATAATGAGAGAATAATATGAAGAAGCATTTAATCGCCTGCGCTGCCAGCTTGCTGTTTGTAGCAGGTTCAGCCAGTGCAATTAGTTTTAACGCTGAGACTGGGCGTCATTACACCAATTTAGGGTTCGGCCTTGGCACTAATACCGGCGGTTTGGCTATCAGTGGTAACTGGGCCCGCAGTGACCATGATGGTGATATCTACGGCATGGGCTTGGGCTTCAATTTACCTATTGGCCCCATGATGGCGACTGTCGGCGGGAAAGGCATTTATATGTCACCGGAAGATGGCAGCAATGGTGGTGCGATAGCGATTGGCGGCGGGTTAACTTACCCAATCAACAAGTCATTCAGCTTATACGGCGAGGGTTATTTCGCGCCAGAAGAGCTGACCAGTGGGATGAAATCCTATAGTGAAGCCAATGGTGGCCTGCGTTGGAATGTATTCCGCCCGCTGACTGTTGATGTCGGCTATCGCTATATCAATATGGAAGGTAAAGAAGGGCACCGCGATAACCGCCTGGCGGATGGGGTGTATATCGGCGCAGGTTTAGCATTCTGATTTAACACTGTTTCAAAAGGGCGCATTCCTGACAGGATATGCGCCCTTGTTGTATTGGCGGACTGAATTACCCAACAGCCGGTAATGCGCCAGTAACAATCCCCACCTGAATACCAATCACCAGCACGCCACAGGCAAATACCGCTGCCAGTGCCGGTTTCCCGCCCCAAACGCGGTAATTACCCCGATGGACTTTACGTGCTTTCCACGCCAACATTGCCGGTAGGATTAAGGCTAATACCGATAAGGCGACAGCGGCAAAGCCCAGCGCCATAATAAAACCACGCGGGTAAAACAGCGCAAACAGCAGTGGTGGCACAAAGGTGATTGCGCCGGTTTGCAGGCGGCCCCGCACTGAGTTGCGGCGTTTAAATAAATCAGCCAGATAATCAAACAGCCCCAGAGCGACCCCCAAGAATGAGGTTGCCAGCGCTAAATCGGCAAACAGGTGAACGGCCAGCTCAACATGGGGTGAGGCCACCACATCGCGCACAGCTTGTAATAACCCATTCAACCCGGCTTGCTGGGCTAATATTCCGACAAAAGTAGGGGAGGAAATTGCCCCTAATGTCGCTAACTGCCAGAAAATATACGCAATTAATGGGATCGCACTGCCGATAATAAACACCCAGCGCAGTTTGCGAATATTCCCGCCCATATAATTGACAATACTTGGCACGCTGCCATGGAAGCCAAATGAAGTGAAAATGACTGGGATAGCAGAAAGCGCTAACCCTTGTTCCAGCGGCAAGGTCAATAAGTTGGTTTTTTCGATATGCGGCATCATCAATGACAGCATGACTATCAGAAAGATAATTTTGGCGCTGAATAGAATGCGGTTAAATAAGTCCACAGAGTGGGTGCCAATACACACCACCCCACCAGCAACCAGTGTAAACAATAATACACCGAGATAAGTGGGGAATGATTGCTGAGTCCATTGGCTGATGCTGGTTGCCAGTAGCTCGCCTGCACCACTGATGTAGGCGGCAGTCAGCGCATACATCAAAAACATCATGCTGAAACCGGTGAGCCATTGCCCCCGATTGCCGAGATAGCGCTTAGCTAAAGTACCAAGCCCAGTATCTGCCGCTTCGTGCTGATAGACTTCTACCAAGAGTAATGCGGTGTAACACATTAATACCCAAAGAAAAACTAATAGTGCGAGGGTGACGCCGAAACCGACTCCCGCCGCCGCCAGCGGCATTGCCAGCATACCAGCACCAATAGTGGTACCCGCAACGATAAATATACTGCCCAGAGTGCGATTCTTCACGCTTTCCTCTACTACATGACGATTTATTGGAATTATTGAGCAAAAGAGGATAATGGATTGGCATATTTGTGTCAAACAAGCGTTACGATGGATGTAAACTTATAATTACGTAGATGGGGCATTGAAAATCGCCTTTCATTGGGGCTCATCATTCTGATGATGGATAAACGTTGTGTTTATGTAATCAGATTCATAAAGTAAATGCATGGGCAGCAACGGAGAAGAAAATGATCAGAGTTGAAATGTTGAGTACCGGAGATGAAGTGCTGCATGGGCAGATTATTGATACCAACGCCGCATGGCTGGCAGATTATTTATTTAATCAGGGTTTGCCAATCAGCAGCCGGGAAACTGTCGGTGACTCGCTTTCCGCTCTTATTGAGGTGTTGACGGAGCGGAGCCAGGTTGCTGATGTGCTGATTGTTAATGGTGGTCTGGGGCCGACCAGTGACGACTTGAGTGCTTTGGCCGCGGCGCGCGCTGCCGGGACGGAGCTTATCGAGCATCCAGAATGGATTGCGCGGATGGAGGCTTTCTTTCAAGAGCGCGGCCGCGTGATGTCATCGACTAACCGTAAACAAGCGCATATTCCGGCGAATGCCGAAATGCTGGATAACCCGGTCGGCACCGCTTGTGGTTTTGCTTTACAGCTCAATAAATGTTTGATGTTTTTCACCCCAGGTGTACCGTCTGAATTTAAAGTGATGGTTGAACAGCAGATTATGCCGCGTTTACGTCAACATTTTGATGTGGCAGAACCGCCATTATGTTTGCGAATGACCACCTTTGGCCGCTCGGAAAGTGATCTGGCACTTGAGTTAGACTCACTGCCGCTCCCGGACGGCGCGGTGCTGGGCTATCGCTCATCCGCTCCCATTATTGAATTGAAGCTCACCGGGCCAGCTTCGCAACAATCGGCGATGGAGGCGGTTTGGCAACAGGTCAAGGCGGTAGCGGGCGATAGCACAATATTTGAAGGCACGCGAGGCTTACCGGCGTTGCTGACTGAGCAATTGACTCAACGCGGGCTGTTATTAGCTGTCAGCGAACAATTTACCGGTGGGTTGCTGCACTGGCAGTTACAAAGCGCCGCCGCACCTTTGGCGGGAGGCGAGCTGTTACCGGCGCATTGTCAGGAATCATTAAACGAGGTTGCTGGCCGTGCGCAATCATTATCGATGTTATGTGGTGCGCAGGTGGTATTGGCAGTGAGTGCCATGCAAAACGATCGCCTGAGTATTGCGCTGCATACCCCTGAAGGGACTTTTGCCCAGACGGTAGCTTATCAGGCCAGCCGCCATAGTTTGCGTATCCGCCAAGAAAGCAGTGCTATGCTGGCCTTAGATATGCTGCGCCGTTGGCTGAAAGGCAGCCCAGTTTGTGGACAGCACGGTTGGCTGGAGGTGGTTGAGATTTTGTAATTTTCACTGAGGGGCTGTAACACAACACCGAAAAAGGCCGAGTCAGCCTTTTCCGGTGTTCGTGTGGATTATTTCACTTGCGCATTTCTGACTTCGTTGCCAGCTTCCCAAATCCGGTATTTCACATCAACCCCCTGTGGTACATAAACCACGATTGGCAGGCGGCTGTTATAACGCTGCATGGCGGCGTCACCCAGATTAGCGGCAATAAATTGCGGGCGACGAGTGTTATCTGAGCACGCCATCATGGTAGAGGCAGGTTCTGAGATTTTATCCATCACCAGGTAATCAAAACCCCAGCCCGATAAGGTTCTGGTTTCCAGATTGCCACTGAGCATATGGCGGTTGCAGTCAACTTCAATAGTTTTTCCGATCAGTAATTCCACTTTGAAGCGGTTTTCATCTTCTTGTGGATCGAGGAAAATGACCTGACGGCTCATGCCTTTTTCTGCTGCGGGATAAGGCGCAATCTTCTCTAACGGCTGTTGCTGATTAAGCGGTGGCTCTGTAGCGGCAATAGTGCTGGCCGATGCTACCATTAACAGACTGGTTATTGCGATTGACAGTCTTTTCATCTTTTGTCCCTATGATTTTGATTCCAGATGCAAAAATATCATCTATTCAGCTTACTGATTATAGGTGAAATCCGATTAGAAGGAATATTCCTTTTATGTCCTCAATAATTCGAGTTGCAGGAAGGCGGCAACTGAATAACAAATCGGTCTGGAACCGATTTGAACCGCATTTATGCTAGCCCGCAGGGTAAGCCTCAAGGATGAGGCTCATTAATCCCCGAGAGTCAGGATCAGTTGAAGACAGTGGCTTGCAGCTTGAAGTATGACGGGGAGATTAAAGTTCGATTTCAATATCGCCCTTTGGCTGACAGCAACAGGGCAGAATCTCGCCGGCCTGAATAAAAGCTAAAGGTTGCTGCAAATAGCACACTTCGCCTTTGAGCAAGCGCAGGCGGCAAGAGCCGCAATAGCCGGAGCGGCATTGGTATTCTATTTGTACCTGATGGTGTTCAAGTGTTTCTAATAAATTTCGGCTATTAGCGGGGCAATTCAGTTGAGCACCGGTGGTGCTCAACTTCACAATATCCCCGTCATCTTTCAAGTTGCAGCGGTGTTGGCTGCCATCACTTACCCAAGTCATTGAGTTATCTCAACTCCTTGGATGCATTCAGTTGCCGCCTGGCTGCAACTCGAAATCTATTGGGTATAAGCTTCATGGATTACAGCTCGAAATCACTCAGGTCGTCAGCACTGATTTCTGAATCAATTTGGCCGACCAGATAAGAACTGACTTCAACTTCCTGCGGTGCAACCTGCACGTTATCAGACACTAACCAGGAGTTGATCCATGGGATTGGGTTGGTGCGGGTATTAAATGGCACACCCAGACCGACCGCCTGCATGCGGATGTTAGTGATATATTCCACATATTGGCACAGGATCTCTTTGTTCAGACCAATCATTGAGCCGTCACGGAACAGGTATTCTGCCCACTCTTTTTCTTGTTGCGCCGCCAGAACAAACAGGTCATAGCATTGTTGCTGGCATTCTTCAGCAATTTCAGCCATTTCCGGGTCATCTTCCCCTGAGCGCATTAAGTTAATAATATGCTGGGTGCCCGTCAAATGTAGGGCTTCATCGCGAGCAATCATTTTGATGATTTTGGCGTTGCCTTCCATCAGTTCGCGCTCGGCAAAGGCAAAGGAGCAGGCGAAACTGACATAGAAACGGATAGCTTCCAGCGCATTCACACTCATTACACACAGATAAAGCTGCTTTTTCAGCTCGCGCAGATTGACCACCACGGTTTTACCATTGACCTGATGGGTACCTTCACCCAGCAGATGGTAGTAACTGGTCATCTCAATCAAATCGTCGTAATACCCTGAGATATCTTTGGCGCGTTTGAGGATCTCTTCGTTGGTCACGATATCATCGAAAACAATCGAAGGGTCGTTAACGATATTGCGGATGATATGAGTGTAAGAACGCGAGTGAATAGTTTCAGAAAACGACCAGGTTTCTATCCAGGTTTCCAGCTCAGGGATGGAAACTAGCGGCAACAAGGCCACGTTAGGGCTACGGCCCTGAATAGAATCCAGCAAGGTTTGGTATTTCAGGTTGCTGATAAAAATGTGTTTTTCGTGATCTGGCAGGGCGTTGTAGTCGATACGATCACGGGAGACGTCAATTTCTTCCGGACGCCAGAAAAACGAGAGTTGTTTCTCAATCAGTTTTTCGAAAATAGCGTGTTTTTGTTGGTCGAAACGCGCCACGTTGACGGATTGACCAAAAAACATCGGCTCGAGTAACTGGTTGTTTTTATTTTGCGAAAAAGTGGTATAGGCCATGATTTCCTCAGGGGCAAATGAAGAGGCCGCGCGATGAATGCATTGGCTATCATCGCGCAGGCCTGAACTCAAAATCAGATCTTACATGCACCGCCTTCGCAGTCATCATCACCCGGCTGACTTTGGATATCTTCCTGTACATCATCAGCCCCATCACGGGTGTTTTGATAGTAAAGGGTTTTTACGCCAAATTTGTAAGTGGTGAGCAAATCTTTTAGCAACTGCTTCATCGGTACTTTGCCAGACGGGAAGCGGGTTGGGTCGTAATTAGTGTTCGCTGAAATTGCCTGGTCGACGAATTTCTGCATCAAACCCACCAATTGTAGATAACCATCGTTATTTGGCATTTCCCACAGCAGCTCATAAGCATCTTTCAGGCGCTCATATTCAGGAACAACCTGACGCAGAATACCATCTTTCGAGGCTTTGATACTGACATAGCCACGTGGCGGTTCAATGCCATTGGTGGCATTGGAGATCTGCGAGGATGTCTCGGACGGCATCAGCGCGGACAGTGTGGAGTTACGCAGGCCGTGAGTTTGAATGTCCTTACGCAGCGTTTCCCAATCGTAATGCAGAGGTTCGTCGCTGATAGTATCCAAATCTTTCTTATAGGTATCAATTGGCAAAATACCCTGTGAATAGGTGGTTTCGTTGAACCACTGGCAAGCGCCTTGCTCACGGGCCAGCGCATTGGAGGCTTTCAGCAAATAGTACTGAATGGCTTCAAAGGTGCGGTGAGTCAGATTGTTGGCACTGCCATCGGAGTAACGGACGCCATTCTTCGCCAGATAATAAGCAAAGTTAATCACACCGATACCCAAGGTACGGCGGCCCATGGCACCACGTTGTGCTGCGGCAATCGGGTAATCCTGATAATCGAGCAGGGCATCCAGCGCACGTACGGCCAGTACAGCTAAGTCTTCTAAATCATCAAGGCTGTCAATGGCACCCAAGTTAAACGCCGACAAAGTACAGAGCGCGATTTCACCATTTTCGTCGTTGATGTCATTCAACGGCTTGGTTGGCAAGGCAATTTCTAAACACAGGTTTGACTGGCGCACCGGCGCAATTTTCGGGTCAAACGGGCTGTGGGTGTTGCAGTGATCCACATTCTGAATATAGATACGGCCAGTAGAAGCACGCTCTTGCATCATCAGGGAGAATAACTCAACCGCTTTTACGCGCTGCTTGCGGATGCTGCTATCTTGCTCGTATTTGACATAAAGGCGCTCAAACTCGTCTTGATCGGCGAAGAACGCGTCATACAGGCCCGGAACATCGGATGGGCTGAACAGGGTGATGTCTTCGCCTTTCAGCAAGCGCTGATACATCAGTTTGTTGATTTGTACGCCGTAATCCATATGACGCACGCGGTTGCCTTCAACCCCCCGGTTGTTTTTCAGCACCAACAGGCTTTCAACTTCCAAGTGCCACATTGGGTAGAACAACGTGGCCGCACCGCCACGTACACCGCCCTGCGAGCAGGATTTCACCGCAGTTTGGAAGTGTTTATAGAATGGAATACAACCGGTATGGAAAGCTTCGCCGCCGCGAATTGGGCTGCCCAGGGCTCGGATCCGGCCCGCATTGATACCAATACCGGCGCGTTGTGACACATATTTCACAATGGCGCTGGAGGTGGCATTGATAGAATCCAGGCTGTCGCCGCACTCAATCAACACACAAGAGCTGAACTGACGGGTTGGGGTGCGCACGCCGGACATAATTGGCGTCGGCAATGAGATCTTGAAGGTAGAAATCGCATCATAGAAACGCTTGATGTAATCCATCCGGGTTTCGCGCGGGTAATTAGAGAACAAGCAGGCGGAAACCAGAATGTACAGGAATTGGGCGCTTTCATAGATCTCGCCGCTGACGCGGTTTTGCACCAAATATTTGCCTTCCAACTGCTTAACCGCAGCATAGGAGAAGTTCATATCGCGCCAATGGTCGATGAAAGTGTCCATCTGTTCGAACTCTTCTGCGGTGTAGTCTTCCAGCAGATGTTTGTCGTATTTGCCCATATCCACCATTTTCGTCACATGGGCGAATAATTTTGGTGGCTCAAACTGGCCATAGGCTTTTTTGCGCAGGTGGAAGATAGCCAGACGCGCCGCCAGATATTGGTAATCCGGTGCATCGCGTGAGATCAAATCTGCAGCAGCTTTGATGATAGTTTCATGGATATCAGCGGTTTTAATGCCATCATAAAACTGAATGTGTGAACGCAATTCTACTTGAGATACTGAGACGTTATGTAAACCTTCCGCGGCCCAGTCGATGACCCGGTGGATTTTATCCAGATTGATGCGTTCTTTACTGCCATCGCGTTTAGTAACAAGTAGGCTTTGGTTCATGTATTCGTGACCTTTTTTCCCCTGATTTCGTGTCCACACAGCACAAATTAACGCTCTCCATGACTGAAATAATCATTGAGGGCGTAGTGTGTTGTTCAGTATGTAAACACAATATATAGGGGGTGGGTAGTGGATAGATAACAAGATAGTGATTATTGATACTTTTGGCAAGTGAACAAAATCGCTATATTGTGTGGATAACTTGGGGGTGAATTGTTACGAAAGGCTCACAAGCAGCGCCGTTACTGGCGCTCACCTCCCGTCACTCTAGGGGATAAGATTTTACTGAAAATCTTAAAAATTTGATCGTTTGCCGGTTTATTAAACATTAGAAAAAAAATGGCATAACTTATCGTTTTTATTGTTTAAAAAAACAGTTTCTGTCGAATTTCATGGTTGACGGCGTATAAATCAACAAATGGGTGTGCTAATACGCAAAAAATGGTCACATCAAGCGCAATCAGCCCTCAAGGAGCCGCCGAGTGCTGGCTCCTTGAGAGGAAATAATCAGCGCCTTATTCTTCTTCTCGTTGAGTATGCACCATATAGTTCACATCAACATTGCGGCCCAGCTTGAAATGGTCTGTTATCGGGTTGTAATGCAAGCCAATAATATGGCGTTCGCGCAGTGGCGTTTGGTCAACCCAACCAATCAACTCTGACGGGCGAATAAACTTTTTCGAGTCATGGGTGCCTTTGGGCACTATCTTCAATATATATTCAGCGCCCACCACTGCCATTAGCCAGGATTTGGTATTGCGGTTGATGGTCGAAAAGAAAACATGCCCACCGGGTTTGACCAATTGTGCACAGGCGCGAATAACCGAAGCAGGGTCAGGGACGTGTTCGAGCATCTCCATACAGGTCACCACGTCGTAATGTTGCGGGTGCTTTTGTGCGTGGCTTTCAACCGTTTCCTGAACATAATCGAGTTTGGTGCCGGTTTCCAATGCATGCAGCCGCGCAACTTGTAGTGGCTCATAACCCATATCCAGCCCGGTAACCTGAGCGCCTTCATGCGCCATGCTTTCAGCCAGAATGCCGCCCCCGCAACCGACATCCAGCACTTTTTTGTCGAAAATACCACCAGCGCGCTGCAAAATATAATCAAGGCGCAGCGGGTTGATACGATGGAGAGGCTTAAACTCACCCTCTAAATCCCACCAGCGGGAGGCTACTGCTTCAAATTTAGCAATTTCTTGTTCATCGACGTTTATCTGTTCAGCAACTTGACGATGGGGGGCGGTGGTCTCTATAGACATGGCGAGTTCTCTCTGTTTTATTTCTTTGCGCAGATTATACATATTCCCCGTCAATTGGCGCAGTTTTGTCTATAAGGCGTACACGGGGCGATATGCGGTAATAGTAGTTTCGACAATCATCATGTAGTTTCGCCAAAATCAGGGTTTTGTGATATAGTTTCGTACCTTTAAATCCGGTAATTAGTAGAGGGATAGCGGCTCAATGAGCGACCTTGCCAGAGAAATAACACCGGTCAACATCGAGGAAGAGCTGAAAAGCTCCTATCTGGATTACGCGATGTCCGTTATTGTCGGACGTGCATTACCAGATGTCCGGGATGGACTGAAGCCCGTTCACCGTCGCGTACTGTTTGCGATGAATGTACTGGGTAATGACTGGAATAAACCATACAAAAAATCGGCCCGTGTAGTCGGGGACGTTATCGGTAAATATCACCCGCATGGTGACAGCGCGGTCTACGACACTATCGTGCGTATGGCTCAGCCGTTCTCACTGCGCTATATGCTGGTGGATGGGCAGGGTAACTTCGGTTCCGTTGATGGCGACTCCGCCGCAGCGATGCGTTATACCGAAATCCGTATGTCTAAAATTGCTCACGAATTGTTAGCGGATTTAGAAAAAGACACCGTCGACTTCGTGCCTAACTATGACGGTACGGAGCAAATTCCTGCCGTAATGCCAACCAAAATCCCTAACTTGCTGGTTAACGGCTCGTCAGGTATTGCCGTCGGGATGGCCACCAATATTCCGCCGCATAACCTTTCTGAGGTTATTGATGGCTGCCTGGCCTATATCGAAGATGAAAACATCACCATTGAAGGGTTGATGGAGTACATCCCTGGGCCAGACTTCCCAACTGCTGCGATTATCAATGGTCGCCGTGGTATTGAAGAAGCTTATCGTACTGGCCGTGGCAAGATTTATGTTCGTGCCCGTGCTGAAGTCGAAGCTGATGCTAAAACCGGCCGTGAAACTATTATTGTTCACGAGATCCCGTATCAGGTGAACAAAGCGCGGTTGATTGAGAAAATCGCCGAGCTGGTCAAAGAAAAACGCGTTGAAGGCATCAGTGCATTGCGTGATGAGTCTGATAAAGACGGCATGCGTATCGTGATTGAAATCAAACGTGATGCTGTTGGGGAAGTGGTGCTGAATAACCTCTACTCTCTGACGCAATTGCAGGTGACTTTCGGTATCAATATGGTGGCTCTGTCTCAAGGGCAGCCTAAATTGCTTAACCTGAAAGACATCTTGGTGGCCTTTGTTCGCCATCGCCGTGAAGTGGTGACGCGTCGGACTATTTTTGAACTGCGTAAAGCACGTGACCGCGCGCATATCCTTGAAGCGCTGGCTATTGCATTGGCTAATATCGATCCGATTATCGAATTGATTCGCCGTGCTGCAACCCCTGCCGAAGCGAAAGCCGGCCTGATTGCCAGCCCATGGGAATTAGGTAACGTCGCGTCAATGCTGGAACGTGCTGGTGATGATGCTGCCCGCCCTGAATGGCTGGAAGAAGAGTTCGGGATCCGTGACGGCAAATATTACCTCACCGAGCAGCAAGCTCAGGCCATTTTGGATCTGCGTTTGCAGAAACTGACCGGTCTGGAGCATGAAAAACTGCTGGATGAGTATAAAGAGCTGCTGACCGTCATTGGTGAGTTGATCTTTATTCTGGAAAACCCAGAGCGCTTGATGGAAGTTATTCGCGAAGAGTTAGTCGCCATTAAAGAGCTATATAATGATGCGCGCCGTACAGAAATAACTGCGAATACCTCCGACATTAATATTGAAGACCTGATTAATCAGGAAGATGTGGTTGTGACACTGTCCCATCAGGGTTATGTCAAATATCAACCACTGACTGATTACGAAGCTCAGCGTCGTGGTGGTAAAGGTAAGTCGGCTGCCCGTATCAAAGAAGAAGACTTCATTGATCGCCTGCTGGTCGCCAACACCCACGATACTATTTTGTGCTTCTCCAGCCGTGGCCGCCTCTATTGGATGAAAGTCTATCAGTTGCCGGAAGCTAGCCGTGGTGCGCGTGGTCGTCCGATCGTCAACTTGTTGCCGCTTGAGCCAAATGAGCGAATCACCGCCATTCTGCCAGTGCGGGAATATGAAGAAGGCCGTCACATCTTTATGGCTACCGCCAGCGGTACTGTGAAGAAAACTGCGCTGACCGAGTTCAGTCGCCCACGCAGTGCCGGTATTATTGCCGTCAACCTGAATGAAGGCGATGAGCTGATCGGTGTCGATCTGACCGATGGCAGCAATGAAGTGATGCTGTTCTCCGCATTGGGTAAAGTGGTTCGCTTCCCTGAATCGCAGGTTCGTTCTATGGGCCGTACTGCGACCGGTGTACGTGGTATCAACCTCAATGGCGACGATCGGGTTATTTCTCTTATCATCCCACGAGGTGATGGTGAAATCCTGACCGTGACTGAAAACGGTTATGGTAAGCGTACCGCAGTGGAAGAATATCCAACTAAGTCGCGTGCGACTCAAGGGGTTATCTCCATTAAAGTCAGTGAGCGTAATGGTAAGGTTGTTGGGGCTGTGCAAGTGGCGCCGACCGACCAGATCATGATGATCACCGATGCCGGTACACTGGTGCGCACCCGCGTATCTGAAGTGAGCGTCGTGGGCCGAAATACCCAAGGTGTGACACTGATCCGTACCGCTGAAGACGAGCATGTGGTCGGTCTGCAACGTGTTGCTGAGCCGGAAGAGGATGATGAAATCCTTGATGGTGAATCATTAGATGGTGAAGAGGGCAGTGAAGAAAAGACTGCGCTGAATACTCCGGAAGATGAAGATGCTGCTGACGAAGCAAAAGACGGTGACGACGAGGACAACAACGCATAATGCGCTGTTGATACTCATTCATTGTTAAAACCAAGAGCCAGCTTACGAGCTGGCTTTTTTATGCTGACTTTTTAATGAGTCGTGGGTAGTGTATTCTGTAGGCCACTCAGCCTGCCCGGCGATGCTTTCACCATGGTATCAGATTGAAATATCTTTCTTCATTTCGCACGACACTGAAAATTTCCCGTTACTTATTTCGGGTTCTGGCTGTCATGTTATGGTCCCTTGGCGCACTGCTGACCACTTTTTATATCCTGAACATCCTTAACGAGAAAAAATCTGACATTCGTCAGGAATATAATACTAACTTCGATTTAGCACAGAGCTATATTCGACATTCTTCCGATATTATCCGTGATATCAAATATATGGCGGAAAACAGGTTAAACCACAATACTGCGAGCAGTGATATCGCGGCTGGTGCATTTATTAAAAGTAAAGCCACGCCCAAATATTACCCACTCAATCCAGCGGCCGATTGCGCCACACTTAATGCGTCTCGTCACTCGTCATTAGATTCTCTCAGTAATCTTATCTTGTATTGGAAAGAGAACTTTGCGGCCGCCTATGATCTTAACCGGATATTTTTTATTGGCAGCGACACCATGTGTATGGTGGATTTCGATATTCGAAATGTTCCGATAGAGCAAGAGAGTCTGCTTAAGTCGTTGAATGAACACATTGCAAAATATCGTGAGGCAAATAATCAGGATAAAGACAGCCCGTTGTATTGGATTGTCCCTGGTGTGCGGCCTGAAATTGGCACCTTATATGTGCTAAGCCCGCTTTATGCGGGCAATAAGTTAGAAGCATTGGTGGGGACAGAACAGACTATTCGGCTGGAGGATTTCATCTCTCCTGGGCCTCTACCTGTTGGTGTGACTTTGCTGGATGAAAATAATGAGCCCGTATTGCGCCTTGCAACCGGGGAGCGCTACGCCTCAATGTTGGATGACTATCCTGATTCACCCTCTTATTTTGGTTATGTAGATGATTATAATTATCTGATTCTGAAAAAGAATTTACTGCCGTCCTCGCTCAGCATTGCCTATTCTTTGCCGGTTAGAACTATAATAGACATATTCAAGCTATTAATTTTTAATGCATTATTGCTGAATGCGTTATCTGCTGCGGTGATATTCACTCTGGCCTGGTTGTTTGAACGGAAAATGTTCCATCCGGCTGAAGATAATGCTTTGCGACTGGAAGAACATGAACAATTTAACCGTAAAATTGTTGCTTCTGCGCCGGTGGGTATTTCTATATTACGCATCAGCGACGGCACCAATATCCTCAGTAACGAACTAGCACATAACTATATTAATTTACTGACAAATGAGGATCGTGAACGTATTACCCGCATTATTTGTGAGCAGCAGGCAAACTTTGTTGATGTGATGACCAGTAATAATAACAATCTACAAATCAGCTTTGTTCACTCCCGCTATCGTAATGAAAATGTAGCGATTTGTGTGCTGGTGGATGTCAGTTCACGGGTGAAAATGGAAGAGTCATTGCAAGAAATGGCGGCGGCGGCAGAGCAGGCCAGCCAATCGAAATCCATGTTTTTGGCAACCGTCAGTCACGAACTGCGCACCCCACTGTATGGCATTATCGGCAATCTCGACTTATTACAAACCAAAGAGTTGCCACACGGGGTTGAGCGGTTGGTGACAGCGATGAACAATTCTTCTGGGCTATTACTCAAAATTATCAGTGATATTCTCGATTTCTCTAAAATAGAATCTGAGCAACTGAAAATTGAGCCGATCGAGTTTTCTACTGTCGAGGTAATAACACATATCACGGCGAACTATTTACCGCTGGTGGTGAAGAAGCGCTTGGGTTTGTACTGTTTTATTGAACCGAATGTTCCGCGGATGATGGTGGGTGATGCTGTTCGTCTACAACAAGTTATTTCTAACTTGCTGAACAATGCTATTAAATTTACCGATACTGGCTGCATTATTTTGCAAGTCAGGGTGCGCGGTTATTATTTGGAATTCCGTGTGCGGGATACCGGTGTGGGTATTAACTCACGTGAGATAAATCAGTTATTTGATCCTTTCTTCCAGGTGGGAACCGGGGTGCAGCGCCATTTCCAGGGAACCGGTTTAGGGTTAGCAATTTGTGAGAAATTGATCAACTTGATGGACGGCGATGTTGAGGTGGTTTCTGAGCTGGGAATGGGCAGTATCTTTGCTATTCGTATTCCTTTGTATTTGAAAGAAAGTCAGTATCAGGCCCAAAATGCAGTTTTGCCGGAGAGTGATCGCTGGCAAGGAAAGATATTGTGGCTGGATATTCGCAATGCTCGCCTGGAAAGCTATTTACTCGATCTTTTAAGCCATTTCGGTGCCACTATCCAACGTTACAGCAATGAGCAAACGTTACAGGATCAAGTGCTTATTTGTGATTACTTACCACAAATAAACGCGCCATTATCGACCTGGATTCAGATATCCATTGAGCATATTGGTTTGCCACAAGAAACACGGCCCGGTTATTGGTTGTTGAGTACCGCCACATTGCTGGAAATCATCCCGTTATTAGATTGTATACTGCAGGAACAGCCTGCAGTTGAAGAAGCCCCGCTCGCGTTACCAGCAGCGAAAACCAATCAGGATGATAATGATGACCTGCAAATTCTGGTGGTGGATGACCATCCGATTAATCGGCGGTTATTGGCTGATCAACTGACAACTTTAGGTTATCGGGTCATTACGGCGAATGATGGCTTGGATGCTCTGGCAGTGTTGAATGCCAATAGTGTTGATATTGTGCTGACTGATGTGAATATGCCGAATATGGATGGTTATCGTCTGACACAGCGCTTACGGCAACTGAATCATAATTTCCCGGTAATTGGTGTCACAGCCAATGCATTGGCGGAAGGTAAACAACGCTGTCTTGAAGCCGGTATGGATAACTGTTTATCTAAGCCAGTCACATTGGATACCTTGCGCCAGATGCTGCGTTATTACGGCGATAAAGTGCGGAAAGCGCGCTAGAGCCTTTGTACTTGAAGCTGCAGGGTTATTGCTACACCTACTCACCCGAATCACTTACGTGAGTAAGCTCATTGGGAATAATTAGCCTCATCCGTGAGGTTCACCCTGCGGGTTAGCATCAATGCTGTTCAAATCGCTTCCCGACCGATTTGTCTCTCGTTTGCTGCCTACCTACAACTCTAATTACTTTGGCTTATAGTTTTGAATTTGAAAGTGCAGGGTTGTTATAACGATAATTAATGGATTGATAGAAATGGGTAAAACCCGGCACTGCTGGACAATACCGGGTTGGGGGACAACTGTTATTCTTTATCTTGGCCAATAGTGACAGACGAAAGGTAGTTTAACAGGGCAATATCATTATCCACGCCCAGCTTCAGCATCGCCGACTTCTTCTGGCTACTGATGGTTTTAATGCTGCGATTAAGTTTTCTGGCAATCTCAGTGACCAGAAAACCTTCAGCAAATAACCGTAAAACTTCACTTTCTTTTGGTGATAAACGCTTATCACCGTAGCCATTAGCGCTGATTTTTTCTAGCAGTTTAGCCACACTTTCAGGAGTGAATTTTTTCCCTTTCTGTAATGCTGCCAAAGCCTTAGGTAAATCAGCGGGCGCGCCTTGTTTTAATACAATCCCGTCAATGTCCAAGTCCAAAACTGAACTGAGAATAGCCGGGTTATTATTCATTGTTAGTACAATTATGGCTAAATCCGGGTAATGCCGTTTTATATATTTTATCAATGTGATGCCATCACCGTACTTATCTCCAGGCATGGAGAGGTCGGTAATTAGCACATTGGCATCAAGCTTAGACAAATTGTTAATAAGCGCTGTTGAGTCTTCAAACTCCCCAACAACATTTACCCACTCAATTTGTTCGAGTGACTTTCGGATGCCAAACAAAACAATTGGATGGTCATCAGCAATAATTACATTAAGGTTGTTCATGGTTATGGGTTACCTTGCTGCAACAGTCTGGTGACGAAAGAATCAATTTGACTGATGCTATTTTCGATCTTCAACCGATCGCCATCTGCGATATGCTGTTCTAATGTTTCACATAGTTGTTTGCCGAGATGCAAATTCAACATAGCAAATACGCCTTTCAATCGATGTGCGGTCTGCGAAAGCGATATGAAATCACGTTGCTGAAGTTCAGTATACAGTTTCTTCAGATCTACCGGTACTGTCTCAACAAATAAGGAATAATAGTCACTGGACTTTAGTTGTTGTTCATATGCATTTATATCACCATCAACAATGGATCCAGACTCATCGTTAGATTCGTCTGATAAAATTTGCTGTTCAATTAATAATAATATTGCATCAATGACTGCACTACCTAAATTATAATTTACCCGAATATAATTATCCTGCAACTGCTGCATTCCTATTTCATCAGGTGCAAGTAATAAGGTATATTTATCATAGTGTTGTGAGTTGTCTGTCACGGTTACATCATAGTCTCGCCCCGGTAAGCGGTCATCAACAATAATGCAGTTAGCGCCGAATGAATTCAATAATGTTGTGATTATAGAACGCACTTCTTCCGATGTTATGTCTAATAATACCGTCACACCATCCAATAATTTCTCTTGCTCCTCCTCTTGCGCATTTTGGATAGCAATCGTAACCCGGATTGTATAACGAGTACCTATATCAACTTTGCTGCGGATCTCTAATTGGCCATTTAATTTTTTACATAATTGGTTACATAAAAAGAAGGTTAATCCCGAACTGTGATTGTATCTGTCGGCCAATGTTTGGCTGAGGAAAGGATAATTAAGATTACTGATCTCTTCATCAGAAATACCTGCGCCGGTATCAGTTATTTGAATAATCAGTTGTTCTGGATGCCCAGGCTCATGGCCCACATTAAGGGTGATTTTTCCGTAAGCTGTCGTAATAACAGAATAATGCAGCAGTAACGAAAGTATTTTCCGTAATACTTTTTCATCTCCTATATAATTCTGTTCAATATCAACAAGATAATGATTAAATAGAGTTAAGCCTTTCTGATTAATCGCTGGAAGAATCTCCAGTAGGAGGCTATCGATTAATGCCGACAAGGAGAAACTATGCTGCTCAGGTTGCCAGTCTTGGATTTCCAAGCGAGTCAGCAGGGTAATATTATCAACCAGCTCAATAATACTTTCAGATTGTTCTACTAATTTAGCCGTTAGTTCATATCGCAGTGCTAAGTCAGTTGTGTTTTGTAATGCTTTAGCCGTCTGATTTAGATTAGTTAGGGGCTGATTCAGTTCAATACCAAGGTTATGCAACATGAGCTTACGCGCTTGCAGACTTTTGTCGTATTCACGCCTTGCCTGTTGCAGGCGTTTATTGACCAAGACTTCTTTATCTTGATCATGAAGCAAGAAAAGGTAGGTTTCGGGCGAAAACTTGCTGCGGAATATTCGGATTTCGTAAACTTCATTATTCACTGTGCCCTGAATCACCCCATGGTGTTGTTCCGCCATATGTGCAATTTTCTGCAGATTAAGGTGCGGCATCAGGTTATCAGCTATCTGATTACTGGCGACAATGGCATTAGTGCTGAAGTTATATACCAATAGCCCTTGCGGCAAGCTGGTAATGATTTCCTGACTCAGTGATTTCTGGGCCTCTAATTGTTCAATCATATCTGAACTTGGGCGAACAAATTGACGGCGAGCTAAATAGGCCCCTAAGATTGCCAGGAATAACAGCAATATATTGGTCAGAATCAGCCAGAAATTATTCCTTAATAAATCAATGGTCAGCACGGTAACAGGCACACGATAAACAATTTTCAGTGAGGTGTTAGCCAGTGGTGCAGAGACTTCAACCCAATAGCCATTTAACGCTACGCTGGCAGCGGTGGTGTCCTCCGGTGCCATTCCCTCATTAATAGGCGTTTTGTCGGGTTGGAGGAGGAAGTTTGATCGCGCCATGTTCGGCGGGATTAAGTCATTAATTGGCAAGTCAAAGGCAATGACTGTCGCCAAATGGCCGGGATGGTTAAAGGTGGTTCGGATAGTAAAATAGTAGGCGTTCTGAAAGCGTAATTTCCGTAATGGCGAGAAACTCTCACGCTCATCTAATGTATTGGCCTGTTGCAGCATTTCTGCACGCCGAGACTCGGCGGCGGCGGTCAGGTAACTCTCTTTAAAACGCGATGTAATTTCTTTTAACGGCTGTGTGGTAATGAGCGCCAGGCTATTGTCCTGGCCATTAAGGTAATACATCGAGTAAGTATCATTCTGCGCTCCCCAATGGTTGTCGAGATAGTCCGACAACTGCAAGGTCATGGCCAGTGTCGCGGGGGTATGATTACCAAAAATAACGGCATCAGTTTTTTTGCGTGGTTTTTCAATATAATAAATATCAGGACGCAGACGGGTTTCTTGGACGTTGAGAATACTCTTGTCCGAAATATCTGGATTATTGGCAAAATCGTATATCTGGTAGGTATGGTAACGATAATCATCAATACGCTGCTGCAAACCGGTAGCAATATAGGCCAATGTGTGTTTTTTTTCTGTCAGGTAAGCATTGGTATAGTTGTAACCATACAGCCCCATCGAGATGAGCAGCAATACGATAAACAGCCAGAAACAACGTGTAATGTTAGCTGAACTGGGTGATAACGAGTTATTTTGCATAAAGATAATGCAGTTCCCTTGGTTAGCGCGTGACGGCTTTGGCGCTGGCAGTGACAGTCAGTAACAACAGTGCCACGCAGCCAAAAGCGACCGATAAATTACTGACCTGGGCGACAAAACCAATTGCCGCAGGGCCTGCCAGAATACCGGCATAACCGATGGTGGTGATGGATGCGACGGCTAAATTTGCCGGCATCACGGTTTGGTTACCCGCAGCGGTAAACAGGATCGGCACCACATTCGATGCACCTAACCCCACAAGCATAAAGCCAATCAGGGCCGCAATTGAGTTATCAATGCTTATCGCGGTAATAATCCCCACGGCCGCACATAAGCTCCCACCTAATAATACCTTGTATCGGCCCAATCCGTTGACTATCCGATCACCATTTAAACGGCCCAATGTCATGGCAATAGCAAATACTGCATAACCCATACCGGCTTGTGAGGGATCCATACCGCGCAGTGTGGTCAGGAAGACCGCACTCCAGTCGAGCATTGAGCCTTCAGCCAGGAACATCACAAAGCATAAAAAGCCGATAAACATCACCCATCCGCGCGGGAAGACAAATAAGGGGCCATCATGCGGCTCTCCACTGCCCTGTAACAGGTTTTTATTGGCGGTCAGTAATAAGATAATCATTAATGCGACGGTGGTAAGAATCGCTGTCAGGGGGCTTAAACCGAGCCACAATAATGCGCTCACGCCGCCCGCGCCCGCAATCCCGCCGACGCTGAATAGCCCGTGGAAGCCGGACATCATCGCCCGGCCACTCGCTTTCTCAACAATGACCGCTTGAATATTCATGGCGACATCTATTATGCCCATTGCCGCCCCGAAGACTAACAAGGCGAGTGCCATCGTGACGGGAGTATTCATCAAAACCAGCAAGGGGAGGTCAAGACAAAGTACCGCTCCAGCCAATAAAATCACTGCCCGACACCCCCATTTAGCGGTTAGCACCCCCGTCAAGGGCATTGCAAGCATCGAACCGACACCAATACACAATAACAGTAAGCCCAGTGAAGCATCATTCAGACCAATACGTTCTTTGGCAAAGGGCACTAACGGCGCCCAGGCAGCCATCCCTAATCCGGAGATAAAAAATGCGAGCCGAGTCGAGATTTGCTGTGCAACACCTGGCTGCGATATGGATTGACGTGTTTTGGCGGTCATGAGGTATAGGATCTGCGATTGATACGAATAATAAATATAGACAGACGTTTCTATCACAAAGCGAAATGCGGGTCGAAGGGATTTATCTGGATTATCACAATACTTGGCCACCTTGTTCATCATGCTGTCGGTTTTATCATTGACTTGCTCAAATATTAATCAATCAGCAGATTTATGATAACAATACAATAAAGCTAAGCTATGGTGGAATCTGTATTGCCGGATAGCTGGCAAGATGAGGTCAAGCGAGATCAATTTTACTCTCGGATGTATGTTCATACTAATCGCGCCGACCTGGCTAATAAAGCGAGCAAATTATTTCCCATATCACCGGGCATGGTGGCCAGTACAGCGAGCTAATTCTCCAATTTTCATATAAACCTTAACAGCATTGTTAAAGTTCAATACTATCCTCCTGTTAATGTGTTGAATAGCGGCGAGCTTCTTAGACAATTTCATATCCTATAAGCCCGATATTTTCATAAATTATCGGGGGATGTTTTATCTTATATTGTCTGACTTACACAGTAGCTCAGTTTGCATTCACACTAATGACAAAGCCAATAATATGAAAAAAAACCAATAAAGATGAAGGCAATAATTAGCCGTTCAGGTTAATTATTGTGCTTAATTATTTAAGCTATTCGTGCTCAAATATAGCTGTGAAACTATATTATTTATCTATAATTTGATTGTGTAAGTATTATCAAAATAATAAATATACATTTTGATAATGTGGCGCGGGCAATAAAAAAGCCGGTCAAAGACCGGCCGTAACACTAACGAATTATCTGGCTGCGCGAGCCACAATGAAGGAAATAGTAAAATAATGATGATAGCGGATTTATTATAGTTCCTCGATGTTAGATATTGCTTGTCAATTTGTGCTATTAATATATTTATATATGTGTTTGATTTATAAAGTTAAAAATTATTTATTGATTATGGGTGCTATATTTTATAGTGTTTTTAAATTCTGTTAAAGTTCGCTATAATTAACATGTTGAAATACTTTATAGACATATGAAACATTATCCGAGACTTCGTAGCATTTTCTGTATAGATTAATCCTAATATTATTACCACAATAGAATAACCCGATTGGGATAATATGCTCGTAAGAGCAGTGGCATAGTTAGATCTAATAATTAGAGGATAATAACGATGAAACTTCGAGTTCTTTCCCTGCTTGTTCCCGCTTTATTAGTTGCAGGTAGTGCAGGCGCAGCTGAAATTTACAACAAAGACGGTAACAAACTGGATCTGTACGGTAAGGTCGATGGTCTGCATTATTTTTCTGACGACAAAAGCAAAGATGGTGACCAATCTTACATGCGTTTTGGTCTGAAAGGCGAAACCCAAATCAGTGATCAACTGACCGGTTATGGCCAGTGGGAATATCAAGCAAATCTAAACAAAGCGGAAGACCAAGACCAAGGTAACTTCACCCGTGTTGGCTTTGCTGGTTTGAAATTTGCTGATTTCGGTTCTTTCGACTACGGCCGTAACTATGGTGTGCTGTACGACGTAACTTCATGGACTGACGTACTGCCAGAATTCGGTGGTGATACTTACGGTGCTGACAACTTCCTGTCACAACGTGGTAACGGCATGGCGACTTACCGTAACACCAACTTCTTTGGTCTGGTGGATGGCCTGAACTTTGCTCTGCAATATCAGGGCAAAAATGGCAGCGGTACTGAAACCAACAATGGCCGTGATGTACAAGGTCAGAATGGTGACGGCTATGGTATGTCCGTTTCTTATGATTTGGGCTGGGGCGTGAGCGCATCTGCTGCGATGGCCAGTTCTAAACGTACTGATGACCAGAATAAACTGGCATTTGGCCATGGTGATCGCGCTGACGCGTACACCGGTGGTTTGAAATATGATGCGAACAATGTCTATCTGGCCGCAAATTATGCCCAGACTTACAACTTGACTCGCTTCGGTAACTTCAACAATGACACTGACTCAGGTTTTGCCAACAAAGCACAAAACATCGAGTTAGTGGCTCAGTATCAGTTTGACTTCGGCCTGCGCCCATCCGTGGCTTACCTGCAATCTAAAGGTAAAGACCTTGGCAACGGCTATGGTGACCAGGATCTGCTGAAATATGTTGATGTCGGCGCGACTTACTACTTCAACAAAAATATGTCCACCTATGTTGATTACAAAATCAACCTGTTGGATGAAAATACCTTTACCAAAAATGCCGGTATCAACACTGATGATATCGTAGCGGTTGGTTTGGTTTACCAGTTCTAATCCTGCTGACAGGGTGGTTCTGATAAAACGCGGTCATTTGGCCGCGTTTTTTGTACCCGCGCTTTGTTGTTAGTCGGCTGAAATCCCCATTCACACATGGGCGCATTTTTAATCATTTTGCTTTTTTTTGACCAGTTTTGGCATGAACTTTAACCAAACGAACTAAAATTTCATTTTTTTTGAATGAAACACTAGACATATCATCACGCTATAGATGATAATCCCGCTCATTGGAAGGATGGCCGAGTGGTTTAAGGCAACGGTCTTGAAAACCGTCGACTGTAACAGGTCCTAGAGTTCGAATCTCTATCCTTCCGCCAAATTACGCCGGCATAGCTCAGTTGGTAGAGCAACTGACTTGTAATCAGTAGGTCCCGAGTTCGACTCTTGGTGCCGGCACCAATTAAAATCCCGTTATCTGAATAAGATAACGGGATTTTTGCTTTCCGACAAATTTGCATCGCGGCAGGATTTCTCACTGCCGCTGATTGAGTCAGCTATTCTTCGCCAACTGTGCAACCAACCGATTCACGCCATCACTCATATTGGTGAACTTCGTCAGTTGCGTGCGGGTGACCACCACGAAAACTGCAATATTCTTCTCGGGGATCATCGCCATATAAGTAATAAATCCACCACCGCCACCGGTTTTTTGCATAATACCCGGCAGTTCAGCATTGGGTGCCATATAGACCCAGCCTAGCCCCAGGGCATCGGCCTGGCCAGCTACATCCATCCCTTTTAATGACACTAAATCACGGCGTTGGAAATACAGCGCTTGTTCGCGTTTAGCGGTGTTTTTACGTGCACTGTTATTTGACGCTAAGAATTGCTGCATCCAGCGCTGCATATCTTCCGGTGTTGAATAAACCCCGCCACTACCCGCTGCTGCAATGGTGTTTTCACAGCGACTACTGCCCACGCCAACCATCAAACGGCTACATTGCTCTGCTGTAGGGGTGAGAGTGGTATTTCGCATACCCAGTGGAGCGGTAATTTTATCTCGTAATAAGCTGGTATAAGGTTTCCCGGAGGCGCGAGATAGCGCGTCTGCCAGCAAATCGTAAGCTAAATTCGAATAAGCCGCTTTCACGCCAGGGGGAACAGTCATATTGGCCAGTTTCAACCATTGCCAGCGGTTATCTTTAGTCGGCCAGGTAAACACCGGCCTTTTTTGCGGGCCACCGGGCTGTTCTCGGGGCAAGCCGCTGGTGTGGCTGGCCAGATTGAGCAAGGTAATCGGCTGTTTCGCATTATAAGCTGGGACTCTGGCTCCTTTAGGGGCCCATTTTTGCAAAGGATCGGTTAATTTTACCGTGCCATCCTCAGCCAGCTTTACCATGACTTCACTGGTCATCAGCTTGGTAATAGAGGCAATGCGGATTAATGAATCTGGCCGCGGGCGCAAATTGTTACCGGGTTTGGTTTCGCCAAAACTGCGGTTAACCACTTGATTATTATCAATAACAACCAGTGCCATCCCCATGGCTCCGCTGTTATAGAAGATATGTTCGGCATATTGATCAACAACTTGTGATGTCAAAAGCTCGGTGTTGGCGTAGCCGTGCAACGGAATAGTAAACAGAGCAGCGGCCAGTAACGGGGAAGAAAAATGTTTCAGCAATCTTTTGTCCAAGGTCAAAAAGTAAAATAAGCGTCATGGACTTATAGTAATCGGATATCTGCATAAAACATGCTGAAATTTTCAAGCAGACGAATAATTTACATTACCGGGAAGTACTTGCCCGGAGTGACACCAAAAACACGTTGAAATTGCTCAATAAAAGCGCTGAGATTATCGTAGCCAACATCTAAAGCGACATGGGTCACCGGTATTTTCTCTGCCAGCATTTCCAATGCTCGCATTAAACGTGCGCGTTGCCGCCAGTGGCTAAAACTGTAGCCAGTTTCAATGATAAAACGGCGGCTCAAAGTGCGTGGAGACATTCCTGCCCACTGCGCCCATTGCTCCATCCTTTGCTTATTAGCCAAATCATTCAGTAACGCCCGGGCAACTTTGAGTAACCGGGAGTCTTGCGGCATGGGCAATTCAAAAGGTTCTGCGGGCAGTGAGGCAATCTCATCGAGTATTACCGCAATAATCCGCTGCTGTTTCTCATCTAACTCGGTAGGGTGCCATTGTGCCGCTCGACTCACTGTTTCTCGTAGTAATCCACTTAACTGCATGGTGCGCGGAAGTTGCGGTAAAGGCGCGCAGGCGTCTTCACGAACATAGACACTCCAGCCGCGAAAAGGGCCGTGAGAGTAAAAACCATGTTCTTGGTGAGGAGGCAGCCACACCACATGGGTGGCGGGTACCACCCACTGACCCTCAGGCAGGGTCACGGTCAACAACCCATTGATCGCCCCTAATAACTGACCCGCACTGTGGCGATGTGGCTCGGTTATTCGCGGCTGTGGGTCGTGGCGCTGTATCACCGTTAGCAGCGGCATTTCTGTCGGCTGAAGTATTGACGAGTTTATTAAAGTGGGTTTCATGGCGTTAAAACCGTATTGAATGACCTGAATACGTTATCAAGGTCATGAAGATATTGCTAGTCTGGTTTTCTCAATAGTGAGTGGGATAACGGGACGATAAAAATGAATTCACAGCAAGCAAAACAATTTCTCCAGCAGGTATTTACGGCCTTGGTCGATCCGGCCTTCACAGCTCAGGAGGTTGCCGCCTTCTTTTCTAAGGATTATCAACAAAATGCGGACGGTAATTTATTAAATTATGAAGAGTTTATTCAACATGCGCAGGTATTGAAAAATACCTTGATCAGCGGGAAAGTCACTCTTGAAAAGGTCATTGCCGAGGGTGACCGGGTAGCCAGTGTGCATCTGGTTGAGGCAGTGAAAAAGAATGGGCAAAAAGTGCTGATGAAAGTGATTGCTTTCTACCAAATAGAAAATGGCTTGATAACCTCAGTCGAGGAATTGACCCATATGATCCACGGCGAAGCTCAGGATCGTGACTTAGGTTCACGCGTTTCGCATTAATCATGCAGTTAAAAAACCGCAGCGGGCAGGGCCGTTGCGGTTTGGGATATCTATTGAAATGAATTAGCTTTCAGTGACCGGCTTGGGGATCACATTGGATGATTCTTTCATGCCCAGAGGGTTATTCCCCCAGCACTGCTCATACTTCCAACCGGTGAGTTCTTCCGCCACCACTCTGGCATGGGCCGGAATATCTGCCATGGCACCACCATTCTTAATCCGATCAATTTCTTCCAGCAGAATTTTATGATTCTTGCGGTCCAGTTTCATCTGCGTGGTGTAGTAGATTGCCACCAGCGCCAGTGAGATAACCCCGATGGCAAATACCCCGACAATGGCTTGTACCGCGACTTCCGGTTGGTTGGATTGGCCGGAAACAAAGCCAAAGCGGCTTAATGTCCAGCCCATAGCGAAGACAATAATTGAGCGCACCATTTTGCCAGCAAACGTCATGGCTCCGGCATAAATCCCTTCACGGCGACGCCCCGTCAAAACTTCGTCCACATCCGCCAGGAAAGTATAAACCGTCCATGGAATGTAGTAGATACCGCCGGTACTTAAACCGAAAACAGCAGTAATGCAGAACAACACAATCACTGTCGTGGCTTGAGACCAACCGGTGAAATAGAGCGCCGCATAGGCAATCACACTGACAATCACCACTTGCAGGGCAATACGGAACGGGCGAGCAAAGCCCATTTTGACGCAAATACCGATAAAGATAGCGGTAGAAATCAACTGCATGATTGAACTGAAACTGTTGAGCTGGGAAACCAGCGCCGCATCCTGACCCAGGCCAAAAATAATAAAGTATGTGAATGCAGACGCGAACAGCCATTCAGCTCCAAAACCGAACAGGTACATCCCCAGGTGTTTGCGGAAAATTCGTAGATGAAAAGTGGAGGTCATATCCACACACAGTTTTTTCAAAGCCTGGCCCAAGCTGCTGGTGGTTTCTTTCACCACTTCGCTGGCCGGACGCTCCCAGGATGAGCTGTAAAGCCAGATCATGGCGCAACACATAATCAAGCCGTAGGCGATACCGGTATAGAGGAAGGGGGTTGCTGAATCTTTACCATAAATAGCAATAAACTGGCCGGGGATAAAAGCTGCCAGGAAGTTGGCGACTTTGCCGAAAATAGCTTTAGAACCGGTCAATTTCGAGCGTTTGGCGAAATCGGTGGTCATCTCGGTCGCCAGTGTTTCATACGGCACCATGATGGAGGTGTAAATCAGTTCAAACAGCGCGTAGGTCAGGAGGTAATACCAGAAACCAAATCCGCTCATCCACAGCATGGGATAGACCAATACCAGTGGAATACCTAGCAAGATAAAGAAGCGGCGTCGGCCAAATATGCGGCCAAGTCGTGTATTGTAAAAGTTATCAGTGATATAACCCATTACTGGATTACTGATGGCATCGAGAATACTGGCGATTGAAAAAATAGTGGCCGCTTCTACCACTGATAGCCCGCAAAAGGTGGTGTAGAAATACATTAACCAGGCACCGCTGATTGCCAGTGCCCCGCTTCCCAGTAAGTTGGCGCTCCCATACGCCAACGTATGTCTTGTTGTAATAGCTTTACTCATTCTTACTGCCACCTCAAATTAAAACAACGTTTCATTAATAATGGATAATTGTTTTGTTTATAAAGGAGTGTTGCTATTAAAAATGAGCGTTGGATCACGAAAAAGGGTTTTGTCGCCGGAGATGGCGCGTATTGCAGTAAAAATTGATATGAATCAATTTAGTAGAAAGGTGGAAATATTCAGTAAAAAACAAAATATCCATAAGAATATGAATGAGTGATAATGCCTGCTTATGACAATTGTGACCGTGATAAGTGTGGCAAGATTTAAATCAGACTTCTGAAGTATCATCATCGACATTAAATTCTATTGTTTAGGCGACTTGTCCAGCGGGTGAAAGCATTCATATTGGGCAAGCGTGAACTATGACGGGCATGGCCCATGAATGTATTCTGGCTGCAAGAGTGGCTAGCAGTGAAGGACGTAAAATGGCGAAGAAAAACCCTTATTATGATGCCAGTAAGCCACACCACACAGAGTTTGGATTTCAGAATCTGGAGCCAGTTGTCCATCATTCGCAAGATTTGAAACGCTGGCGTGAGGAACGAAAGCGCCAGTCCTTACCGAAACCCCCGCAGCAGGGTTATGCGCAGTTTGTCACTGACTGGTGGCAACCGGCAGATTTCAGCGGTCAACAAGATGCTTTGTGGTGGCTGGGCCATGCTTCGTTATTATTGCGCGTAAGTGGCAAAACCGTGCTGTTTGATCCGGTGCTTTCCAGCCGGGCTTCACCGCTCAATTTTTATGGCCCAGAGCGCAGGACGCCGGTACCTGCCAGCGTAAAGGAGTTGCCGCATATTGATGTGATTGTGATTTCCCATAATCATTATGACCATTTGGATGTCAGAACCATTACTCAATTATTACGCCGTTTCCCCGACGTGACTTTTTTAGCGCCACTGGGGCTGAAAAGTTGGTTTCTGCATCATGGTGCTCGCCATGTTCACGAATTGGATTGGTGGGACAGCCATCTTGCCGCCGAATTTGAGTTTCATTGTGTGCCCGCGCGGCACTGGAGCATGCGCACACCGTGGGATCGTAACCAAAGTTTGTGGTCGGGCTGGGTGGTTAAGCGCGATGCTATCAATTTCTATTTCACCGGTGACACCGGGTATAGCCCGCAATTACTCACCATTGGTGAAAAATTAGGGCCATTTAACTATGCAGCTTTACCGATTGGCGCTTATGCCCCGCGTTGGTTTATGAATGCGCAGCATATGGATCCGCAGCAATCAGTGCAGTTATTTAAACAATTACAGCAACCTGTGACGGTGCCTATCCACTGGGGCGTGTTTGAGTTGGCTGATGAATCACTGGATGAGCCGCCACAACAACTGAAGCTCGCATTAACAGAAGCGGGGATCGAGACAGACAATTTTGTACCGCTGAAAATTGGCGCGCGGATATTACTTGAGTCAGGTCGTGCTTGAGTAGAGCGTTTCAGCGGGTTAAAGGTGACCCGCTGAAACGGAAGGTCATTAGATCCTGAATTGGTTCACAGCACCGGTCAAATCAGCTGCTTGAGCTTGCAATGCCGCAGAGGCCGCAGTTGATTCCTGCACCAATGCGGCATTTTGTTGCACCATGGTATCCAATTGTGCAACTGCGCTATTGATTTCATGAATGCCGCGCATTTGTTCATCTGCCGCATTAGTGATTTCTGACATAATTGTCGTGACATCAGACACGCTGCTCACAATTTCGGTCATGGTATTACTGGCTTGCCGCACCTGACCAGATCCAGAGGCAACACTGCTTACCGTCGAGTCAATCAGTGTTTTGATCTCTTTTGCCGCT